>DAINRP010000100.1:5820-10892 GCA_036741755.1 Gemmatimonadales bacterium | reverse complement strand
ACCCCCTGGGTTCCATCTCCATCCGGGCCCATCCCGGAGAGGCGCTGCGTTCCCATGCCGCTTCAGGTGCTCGAGCCCCCGTACGAATGCGTTCGTCCGGCCGGTCCCTTCCGTCCGCCGGTCGGCGCCGTGCTCCTCGCCGATCTCGCCGGAGGAATTCCCGCGCTTGCGGAGGCCGTCACCGGCCAGCGCGAGTCGCCCTGGTGTCCGCTGGTCCTGCACGCGGACCGCAGCATTTCCGCCGCCGCGCTGCATGCCTTCGAACCGGTTCCCGGCACCTGGGCGGTCCTCTATTCGAGCGACTACGCCCATCTCCATCCCTGCCGTCGCGCGCTGGTTGCGCTGCGCCGACGACCGCTCCCCTCCGCCACCAGCCTCGCACTCTGGGTCGAGCGCCGCCTTGGCATCCCCACCGTGGCGACGACCCTCGCGGCCTGCTGCGGCGCCGGCGGCGACGCCCCGCGCCCGCCCCGCACGCTGACCCGGCGGGTCCAGGCACTCGGTCCGCTCGAGGTACGCGACTGGCGCGGCCTCGCGCGACTCGCGCAACTCGCCGGATCACTGCCTACTGAGCATCCGCCGTCGCTGGAGCTCGCCGCGTTGAGCGCGGGCATCGACCCGCGGACGCTCAGACGCTGGCTGCGCCTCGCGTCCGATCTCTACTGGCCACAGTGCGCGGGACTGGCGGGATGGGAGTGGGTACTGGAGTCGGCGCTCAGGCGGTACGGGTACGTCGAGCGGCGGGAACTGCGGCGGGTGAGCGGATCACCCGAGCGGGAAGGCTGAGTCCGGGGAAGGCGGGAGCGGTACGGGGAGGGGGTCCGCCCCTCCCCACGAAGCTACCGGCGATACCGTTCCAGCCACTGCAGGCCATCCGCATCGGTGCGGACGGCATACACGACGTCCTGCCCCATGCCGACGACGCGCCGTCCCAGCGGCAGAGTGACTCGGCCGGTGCGTGCACCACGGCCATCGAACACATCGAACACCGGCGTCGAATCCCGCGCCGCCGTCGACCGCCCGACCCAGAGCTGGCCCTCCGGCGTGAGGAACGCCGCACGCAGCCCGCCACCGGAACGGAAGGGCGGCTTCACCGCGGGCCAGTCGAACTCCGACGCATCCGGCTCCGGCGGCTTCATCTCCTGCGCGCCGCGGCCCGGTCCCCCCTGATTGACGATGATGCGATTGCGGCTGTTCTTCATCGCGCTCATGTAGGCCTGCTTGTCCGTGTCGGTGACCTTGACTGGGTCATAGGGCACTGGCGCGCCCCGCGCCGCCTGGGGCCCGAGCCACTCCACGTGATAGTCGCCGACCCGCGCCACACCGATCCGCCCGTCAGCCGCCACCACCCATTCATCCGCCGCGGCATACGGCTGGGGCCGCATCATGATCGCGCGCGCGTTCGAGGTGCCTGACACCTGCATCTTGATCGACGGGATCTTCACTCGGGTGAGGGTGTCGAGCCGATTCGTCGCCCGGTCCCAGCGGATCAGGGCCACCGAGTCGGGAATCGCCGGCGGCTCCCCATTGTCGAGACCTCCGCCGCCGAAGGGACTCGCCTGGAAGTAGATCCGGCCCTGCCGGTCGGCCCCGCGGGGCTCCGCCATCCCGGCCAGCCCATCGGGATAGGGCAGCGTCCTGCCGAGCGTGCCATCGGGACCGATCGGCAGGAAGCGGCGGCTCACCCGATCCACCAGGAGCGTCGTGTCACCGCGCAGCGCGAGCAGTTCGCCGGGAAACTGATACTCGCCCGGTCCCTGGCCGTTGCGGCCCACGGTCCGCTGCTGGCCCGACTTGAAGTCCGCGAGGATCACCGTCTTGGGTCCGAGGTCGGTGACCAGCACCCGGCCGCCTGGCAGTTCCCGCAGCGCGGTCACCGCGTCGAAAGACTCCTGGAACTCGGCCTCGGGTTTCGTAAGGGCGCGCGTCGCCGGCTGCTGGGCGAAGAGCGGTGTCGCGAGCAGCAACGAGAGCGCGGAGCTGCGGAAGCGGAAAGGCGCCATGACAGGCCTCGAAGGGGTGAACGCCAGCGACGTGAAACGTATGAAACAAATGGATGCCTGCCGCCCCGTTCCGGTCGCAGTGAATCCAACCATGGGCGCGCTCCGTTCGTCTAAGTCTGACCCGATGTTCAGGAGCGGACCATGCCAGGGCTTCTCTCCGCGGTGCTCTCCACCGCGCTGCTGCAGATTGCGTCGACCTCAGTCGATCCGGCTGTCTTCGCGTCGCCGCGCCAGGTCCACGCGGTGCGTGCGGCGGCCGGCATCGTCGTCGATGGCGACCTGAGCGACGCCGCCTGGAAGGAGGCGGAGCCCTTCAACCACTTTACCCAGCGGGATCCCACCGAAGGTGCCTCGCCGACGCAGCGCACCGAGGTGCGGGTACTCTACAGCGACGAGGCGCTCTATGTGGGGGCGCGCCTGTGGGACACCGCCCCTGACTCGGTCGTGGCCCGGCTGGCGAGACGGGATGCCCAGGTCACCTCGGACCGGTTCGCCGTCTATCTCGATCCCTATCACGACAAGCGCACCGGATTCTACTTCGGGGTCAGCGCCGCCGGCACGCAGTACGACGGCACCCTCAAGAACGATGACTGGGACGATGATACCTGGGACGGCATCTGGGACGCGAAGGTCCATCGCGATCCGGAGGGCTGGACGGTCGAGATGCGGATTCCGTACTCCCAGCTTCGCTTCCGCGCCGGGGACCGCCAGGTGTGGGGGGTGAACTTCTCCCGGGAGATCTCGCGCAACAACGAGCGGGATTACCTGGCCTACACCCCGAAAGGCAGCAGCGGCTTCGTCTCCCGGTTTGCCGAACTGTCGGGGCTCGACCAGCTCAGGCCGCCCAAGCGGCTCGAGTTCACCCCGTATGTCACCAGCAAGGCCGAATTCCTCCAGCATGCGCCCGGCGACCCGTTCAACGACGGTTCGCGCTTCCGGGGCAGCGCCGGCCTCGACGCCAAGCTCGGGCTCGGCAGCAACCTCACCCTTGATGCGACGGTCAACCCCGACTTCGGCCAGGTCGAGGTGGACCCCGCCGTGGTCAACCTGACCGACCAGGAGACCTTCTATCCGGAGAAGCGCCCCTTCTTCGTCGAGGGTGCGGACATCTTCGATTACGGGTTTGGCGGGGCGAACAACTATTGGGGCTTCAACTGGCCCGGCCCGGACTTCTTCTACAGCCGGCGCATCGGGCGGCCACCGCAGGGGGGGGTCCCCGGCGCCCAGTATGTCGACCTGCCCCAGGGCACCACGATCCTCGGCGCGGCCAAACTCTCGGGCAAGATCGGGCACGATCTGAGCTTCGGCGCGCTCTCGGCGCTGACCGACCGGGAGCACGCGAGGCTCCAGCTTCCGACCGGCCGGTCCAGCGTGGAGATCGAGCCGCTGACGTCCTACAACGTGCTGCGCGCCCGTCGCGATTTCGCCGAGGGCCGCCAGAGCATCGGAGTGATCGCCACCGGCACCTTTCGCGACCTGCGTGGTCCGGCCCTGCGAGACCAGCTGAGCGGCGAGGCACTGAGCCTCGGCGTCGATGGCTGGACTTTCCTGGATGCCAGCCGCGTCTGGGTGCTCACCGGGTGGGCAGGCGGGAGCCGTGTGTCAGGCAGCCGTACCCGCATCAGTGCCCTGCAGCAGAGCTCCGTACACTACTATCAGCGGCCCGATGCGAGCGACGTGCGCCTCGACCCCACCGCAACCTCACTCTCCGGCTATGCCGGGCGCCTCTCGCTCAACAAGCAGCGGGGCGACTGGCTGGTCAACGCGGCCTTCGGCGTGATCAGCCCCGGCTTTGAAACCAACGACCTGGGATTCCTCTCCCGGACCGACGTCATCAACAGCCACGCCGTCGTCAGCCGGCGGTGGTCCACGCCGGGACGGCTGTTCCGCTTCGCGCGGATCAACACCGGCGCGTTTCGGGTCTATGACTTTGGCGGGCTGCGGACGGGCGAGGGCTACATGCTGAGCGGCGGAGTCGAGTTCCACAACTACCACAGCACCCAGGTCTTCCTGTCGTACAATCCCGACCGGTTCAATACCCGCAGGACGCGCGGCGGGCCGGTGATGGTCTCGCCCGCGGGCTGGGGGGGAGAGCTGAGCTACAGCACCGACGACCGCAAGGCGGTGATCGGTGAGGTGTCGCTTTCGCACAGCACTTCCGGCCGGGGAGACGACAACACCTGGGGCGGCAGCGTCGGCCTCACCTGGAAGCCAGCGGCGGCGGTCTCGGTGAAGTTCGGGCCGGAGTACGAGCGGAGCCGGATGGGAGCGCAGTACGTCGGCACCTTCGCGGATTCATTCGCTACCAGCACCTTCGGCAACCGGTACGTCTTCGCCTACCTGGACCAGACCACCCTTTCCGCCAATCTGCGGGTGAACTGGACCTTCAGCCCCACGCTGAGCCTCGAGCTGTACGCACAGCCCCTGCTGTCGTCAGGCGGGTATCGCGGGTTCAAGGAGGTCGCCCGGCCCCGCAGCTACGACTTCAACCGCTACGGCGCGGGCGGGTCCACGCTGACCGCCAACCGCGATGCGTCGGGGCGGGTGGTGGACTACACAGTCGACCCCGACGGCGCAGGCGCGGCAAGCCCGTTCAGCATCGGCAACCCGGACTTCAGCTTTGCCTCACTCCGCGGCAACGCGGTGCTGCGCTGGGAGTACCGCCCCGGCTCGACGTTCTACCTGGTCTGGACCCAGGACCGATCCGACCAGAGCGGCGACGGGGACTTCGAGTTCGGACGGTCGCTGCGCCGGCTCGGCCAGGCGAAGGGCAATCACGTCGTCGCCGTGAAGTTCAGCTACTGGTGGCATCCGTAGGGGTCTATCCACGGCGCGGGTTGAGCTTCACGTACCGCGCCGTACGCCGAAGCCGCCCCTCGGTATAGATCACCTGGTCGTGGTAGTTCGACTGCCACACCCGGTTTCCGGGAGTTCCTCGAACCAGGTTGATAGCGCGCGTGGTTGCGGACTTGAATCCACCTATCACTGCTCCCAATGAGCCGGAGGGGACTCCTCTGACTCTCCTCCTCGGGGAGGCAGAGTACAGAGGCTTTGGACCAGTCAGTGGGA
>DAINRP010000100.1:0-5720 GCA_036741755.1 Gemmatimonadales bacterium | reverse complement strand
CTGACTCTCCTCCTCGGGGAGGCAGAGTACAGAGGCTTTGGACCAGTCAGTGGGAAAGGCCTGGCAGAGGGATCTGGGGGGCCGAAGCTGCTGGGGGGGCCAAAGCATGCTTTGGCCCCCACAGCCAATCTGCTGTCAATCAGAAAGAGGATTCCATGAAAGTAGTCTGGCATGACCACAAAGGCATCCAGCAGGACTGAGGGCTTGATCGTGACGAAGTAGGCCGCGTCCGCGCCGTAGTGAAACCCGGGCTTCCGGGGAAAGCGATCGCCGTGACCCGAGCGCGAGAACTTGGGCATGGCTCCAAGTTCGTTCCGGAAGCCCACCTCCCGGGTCTCATTCGAACGCAGCCCCGCACCATCCCTCCGCGCTGCCCGGGCATTACATTTCCCGCCCCATGCCTTTGACGCCGCCACTCGCCCGGATCCCGGTCCGCACCCTTCTCGGCCTCTCGGTCCTGCTTGCGGCCTGCCCCGCGCCGAAGCCGGCGGTAGTGGCGTGGACGCTCGAGCCGACCGACGACACGATCATCGCTCCCTACGGTGACGTCACCGACGGCGTCTGGCTCGATGGAACCCGCTGGGTCGTGATCGCGCCCCAGGACCGGGCGGTGAGCGTGGCCGATTTCTCCAGGCATGCGCTCACCCCCTTCACCCCGGCACAGGCGAAGGAGCTGAAGCAGCCCTTTCATCTCTTCCGTGCGGGGGACTCGCTCTACATCGGCGACTGGCAGATGCGCCGGCTCACCAGCTGGTCCCTCGCCGGAGCCATCGGCAGCGCAATGCCCGCGGTGGATGCTCTCCGCGGCGCATTGCCCCGCGAACGGGACGCAGCGGGCAGCTGGTACTTCGAGCTCCGCCCCCCGCCCGGCCCCGATGGCAGTGGTAACCGCGACTCGGCGGCGATCCTGCGGGTCGCCAGTGGCACCGGCAGACTCGATACCATCGCGCGCCTCGCACCGTTCGACCTGGTCGAAGTCTCGAGCGACGGACGCCGGCGCCTGGAGCGCCGCCTCCTCTCCGGGCAGGACCGCTGGGGCGTGCTGCCTGACGGCTCGCTCTGGGTCGCACGGATCACCCAGAACCGGGTGGACTGGCGCGATCCGACGGGCACGGTCATCGAGGGCGATGAGCTCCCCGATCCGGTGCTCCCGCTGACCGACAACGATCGGGAGATCTTCCTCAGCAAGTTCGACGCGGGACTCCGGCCCACCGTGTCCCAGATTCCATTCGCCGCGATCAAGCCGCCCTTCGAGAACGCGCTGACCGCTCCCGACGGCCTGGTCTGGCTGGTGAAGAACCGCGCCATCGGTGACAGCCTCCGCAGCTACCAGATCGTGAATCACACCGGGCAGCTGGTCCAGACCGTGACGCACCGCGGGCTCGGTCGCATCATCGCCATCGGCGGCGGCTATGCGCTCGTGGGCGAGCCCTTCGAAGGCGGCATGCGCCTCCTGCTCTTCCGCGCGTCGGCCCCCGCCGGCTCACGCGGGGTATAACCTCTCAGCAGCATTTCCGGAGATCACTCGATGAAGGTCAGGTATTGGGGTACGGCGGCACTCACTGGCATCCTGCTGGCGGCCGGCTGCCGCGAGCCGAAGTCACCGCTCGTCGTCCTCGACAAGCCGGAGACGACGCTCAACCGGTCGTTCCAGCAGCTCAGCAACGTGGTCGAGCTCTCGGATGGGCGCCTCGCGTTCGCCGAACTCAAGGACAAGACGTTCCTCTACACCGACCTCAAGACCGGTGAGACCACGCCGATCGGCGAGCACGCCGACACCATCAAGCCGGACGATCCCGCCCCGGGCAAGCACAAGCTCCCCGGCTACGTGTTGCGCTTCGACGGGGACACGATCGGCCTGATCGACTTCGCCGCCGAGCGCACCACCATCTGGGACTCGAAGGGGCAGTTCATCCGGGTACTCGACGGGCGCGGCGTCGGCGGGACCAACCAGCCGATCAACTACGACTCGAAGTGGCGTGGCTACAAGGAGGACATCCGCTCGGTGCTCGGCGGCCTGGAGCCGGGCCAGGAAATCGCCTTCGACAGTCTGAGCGTGCTGAGGGTGTCCCCGGGGGACACGGTGGCCGATACCGTCGCGAAGCTGAAGCTCCCGGTCTGGGGCCGGGGACAGTTCGGCGAGCAGAACAAGATCGTTTCGACGATCTTCTCCGGCCGCGACCTCTTTGGCACCCTGCCGGACGGCTCGCTCTGGGCCGCACGCGCATCCAACAACGCGGTCGACTGGCTCTCGCCGGACGGCACATGGACGAAGGGTCCCAGCCGCAGCTTCGAGAAGGTGCCAGTCAGTCAGGCGGAGAAGGACTTCTTCATCGAGCGGCTGCGCCGACAGATGGCGCAGATGGGCGCCCCGGCGGGGATCGAGCTGACCTATCCCTTCGCCGATGAGAAGCCGCCGTTCATCGCGGGGCTGACCAACCCGGCGGGAGAGGTGTGGCTGCAGCGGGCGCGTCCGTTCGAGGATTCGATTCCGGTCTGGGACGTGGTGGGGCGCGATGGCAAGGAGATCCGCGCCGTGCAGCTGCCCAGGAACGCCTCCCTCGCGGGGTTCGGCGCCGAGGGCCACATCTACCTCATCCTGCGCGGGGACGAGGGCCGGCAGACCATCGCGCGCTACTCGGTGAAGTAGACCGCCGGGCCACGCCCCGCGTTCAGGGTAGCGGCGGCGTCTCCGGCTCGGGGGGGCGGTCGACTTCGGCTGGCGGCGGCTCCGGCGGATCGGTCCGACGGCGATAGCGGCGGAGCCCCTCTTCATACCACTTGCGGGTGACCTCGCCCGCGAGCTGCCGGTTGCCGAGACCGAAGGCGAGTCCGGCCGCGAGCGCGATCGAGCCCAGGACCAGCGTGAACGCCGAGGTGACGATCTCCTCGCTGACGCCGACCTGCTGTAGCGCCATGAAGACCGCAATCATCACCATCGCGCCCTTGGTCAGCTTGGCGACCGTGATCACGCCTTCCACGGCGCCCGCGGAGGCGACGATCAGCGCCCGCACGAATTCGCCCACGATCATGCCGAGGATGATGATGACGGTGGCCGAGATGAGGGTCGGGATGAAGCCGAGCATGCGGCCGAACATCTCGCGGACGTTCTCGAGGCCCAGGGCCGAGCTGGCGAGGAGGACGACCACCAGCATTGTCAGCCAGAAGACCAGCGTGCCGACGGCGTGCACCGGATCCATTCGCACTCTGCCCGCCGCTTCGGTGAAGCCACCGGCGTCGGCGAGGCGCTTGAAGTGCATGCGCTCGAGCGTCCGGTCGGTCCAGCGCTGCAGTTGCCGGGCAAGGAAGTACCCCGCGAACATGATGACCGCCGCGGCCAGCAGCCCCGGCAGCACGTCCATCAGCTCGTTCCACCCCAGCAGCAATCGATCCATCAGTTCATTCATGGCGCAACCTCAATGACGATCTTGCCGAGCTGTACGCCTTCCGCCAGCCGACGGAAGGCGTCCGCAGCTTCGGAGAGCGGATAGATCTTATCGACCTCGGGCCACAATCGCCCAGCCTCCGCCAGCCGGGTGATGGCCCGGAACTCCCCCTCGCTCCCCATCGTGGAGCCGAGAATGCTCCATTGGTACCAGAACAGCTTCCGCACATCGGTGGTGACCATCGGTCCGCTGGTGCCGCCGCAGGTCACGAGCCGACCCATCCTGGCCAGCGAGCGAAGCGACTGTTCCCAGGTCTTCTCGCCGACGCTGTCGACCACGACATCGGCGCCACGGCGCCCGGTGAGTGCGCGGACCGCCTTCGCCACATCCGTCGTGGCATGATTGATCGTCTCGTCGGCGCCGAGTTCCCGCGCCCGGGCCAGCTTGACGTCGGAACCGCTGGTGACGATGGCCCGCGCCCCCGCCTCTTTCGCGATCCGGAGTGCGGCGAGCGAGACGCCGCCACCGATCCCCCAGATGAGGACGGTCTCGCCCCGCTGGAGCCGGGCTCGGCTGGTGAGCATCCGCCACGCAGTGAGCGTCGCGAGCGGAAAGGCGGCGGCCTTGGCCCACGGCATCGCCGCCGGCACCGCAGCGAGGTTGCGCGCCGGCACCACCACATACTCCGCGATCGTCCCCGGCCGATGCTCGCCCAGGACACCGAACTCGGCGCAGAGCGGGTGTTCGCCGGCGGTGCACCATTCGCAGGAACCACAGGAGATCCCGGGGTTGATGAACACCCGGTCTCCAGGATTCACGCTGGTTACAGAGGGACCGACCTGTTCGACCACACCGGCGCCGTCCGCGCCCACAATGTGGGGAAAGACGTAGCGGATGCCGGGCAGGCCATTGATGACGAAGAGATCGAGCCGGTTGAGTGCAGCGGCGTGTACCCGGACGAGGACGTCAGCCGGCCCGCCGAGCGCGGGGGCCGGCACGTCCTGAAGCTCGAGATGTTCCAGACCGCCGGTGGCGGTCAGGGTCAGTGCTTTCAAAAGGCGGGACTCGTGATCCGTTCGCCGGGGAGGAGCCGCACGCTGGTCTCAGCGCCGCTGGTGAGCGAACGCCACTGGAATGTAAACTCGAGGAGGCTCCGGTTCCGCTCGAGCGGCCGGCTCGTGATCCACGCGACCCGCGAACCGTCCCGCGAAAAGGCGACGTCGGTCAGGGAGAGTTCGCTGGTCACCAGCGCCGCGGGGAGACTCCCTGTCGCGGCCTGGCGCAGCACCTGATCGGGGTCGTTGCGATCCCGGCGAGCCAGCACCCAGGTCAGTTCGCCATCGGGGAGGTAGGCTGGCCGCGTCTCGCGACGGTCCCGTGTGGTGGTGACGGCGACGGGCTGCCCGCCATCGATCGGGATGGCGTAGATGTCGGACTGTCCATCGGCTCCGCCCGCGAACCCGGTGAACGCGACGGTCTTCCCATCGGGGGAAACGGCCGGCTCTCCGGCGCCGCCGTCCAGCGCCGTCAGGGCCCGGACCTCACTTCCATCGGCATTCATCACGTAGACCTGCCGGGGACCGCGACGGCCGGAGACGAAGACGATCCGGCGGCCATCGGGAGTCCAGACAGGCTGAAGATCGACGCCCGACTCGGTCGTCAGCCGCACCGGATTGCTGCCGTCGGCATCGGCGACGAAGAGATCGTAGTTCCCCCCGCCGAACCGATCCGAGGCGAAAACCAGCCGGCTGCGATCGGGCGAGTAGACCGCGTCGAGATAGTTGGTTGAGCTGTCCGCGAGCACCGGAAAGAAGGTCTCCGGGGCGCTGGCAACGAGGGCATAGATCCCGAAGCGGCCGCCGCGCGAGGAGGCGACCAGCAGATCACCGGTCACGATCACGGTGAGCGTCGCCGGCTTGCCACCAGGCGCCCGGGCGGTGATTCTGGCCCGTCCTGGCGCCACCGCTTCGAGGGCACCCTCGGCGGTGACCCGGACGACTCCAGCGTCGCTGGTGATCCAGGAGAGTCCGGTGGCGGGCATGAGCGGTTTGCCCTGGTCGTCCGAGAACTGCGGCGCGAGCTGATTGCGCTCGCCGGGCCGCAGCGAGAGTTCACTCCGCCCGAAGCTGATCGTGCCGGCGATGACGTCGACAGTCCAGCCCCTGGGAAGAAATCCGCGCGCTGCGAAGGTGAGCGTCGTGGTGCCTGGGTGCACTGCGGGGTTGGCAGCATATTGACGGCCTCTGGCTTCTCTGCCACTCGACGTCGGCGCGCGCTGCGCGCACACTGGCAGGCATGGCAGACCTTCGTTACCCCGTGGGCCCGTTCACGGCG
>DAINRP010000099.1:2278-10928 GCA_036741755.1 Gemmatimonadales bacterium | reverse complement strand
CGCAGTGAACAGCTTCACTGCGGTCCTCGCGGTGAATCCCGCGATCAGAGTCAACAGAGCATACATGAGCGTCTCCTAGCTCGAGAAATAAGTACCCTCGGGAAGGAGCCAAGCCCCGCTAAGGCTCAGCCGACGCTCCGCTCAACAAGTGGTTCCGCTAGTCTCCGCTACTGCTTGTCCAACAAAGACCAGGGCCGCTGCCGTTTTTCCGTGTGTGCCTCAGTGAGTTCAGTGATCAGTTGGGCCGGCGGGCCTCTGCCCACCGGTTGGTTGCGTCCAGCACGGCGAAGACCGCCGCGCGCTCCGCACTCTCCTTGATTTCCGCCGTGCCGATGAGGAGCACGGCCTCGCGGCCGCCCAGCCCCTGCACCGCCACCAGCACAAACTCGCGATCGAAGGCCTCGGCAATCTTGGCGCCCTCGAGCGCCACCGAGTGATCCGACAGCAGCTGGTCCAGCACGGAGATGGCCGCGCGCGCGGCGCCCTCGACCTTGCTGCGCGGCGTGTCGCTCGTCTCCTCGTCGGCCGACCCGGTCTTGCCCCCGAACGAGAGCGACACCGTGATGTTCACCCGGTGGGGCCGCTTGCCGGGCGCCACGAACAGCGACTCGAACAGCGCCGCCCGGCGCATCGCCCGCTCCCGCACCGCCCCCTTCTCCACCACGTCGATCGGCTTGACGTCCGCCGTCTGGGCGATGCTGATCTTGCGGTGATCAACCTTGAGGCCCAGCTGGGCCAGCAGCGCCGATTCGATGTTGCGCACCAGCTGCTTGGGCTGCAGCCCGGCTTGCGCCAGCACGTGGATCTCGCTGACCTCGCCCAGCGGCGTGGTCACGACCCGCGCCGACAGCACCCCCTCCAGACTGGTCAGCAGATTCTCCGCGCGCCGAACCCCCCACGGGTCCGGCGCGTTATCGAACGCGCCACCGGACCTGCCGGTGATGGCTGAATCCGCCTGCCGAATTGGAGATGGTCCGGTCACAGTTGCTCGCTTCCAGGGGCGGCGCCGTCGCTCACGCGACCACGTTCCGTCCCGCAGACTTTGCCTGGTAAAGGGCCCGGTCGGCCTGCACGAGGAGGTCTCCCTCATGCGGCCGGCGCACATCGTACTCCGCGACGCCGATACTCGCCGTCACCAGTCCGACCGGATAGCCCAGCCGGCGCCCCACGCCTTCGATGCCGGCCCGAATCGCCTCCGCCACCCGGTTGGCGCCCGGAAGGTCGGTGCGGGTCAGAATCACCACGAATTCATCCCCGCCGTAGCGGGCCGCGAGGTCCGAGGCGCGGATCGCGTGATGGATCTCGACCGCGACGGCCCGCAGCACCTGATTGCCGACCTCGTGCCCGTACTGGTCATTGACCTGCTTGAAGTAGTCGAGGTCGATGAACAGCACCGCGAACCCTTCGAGGCTCCGCTTGCTGCGCTCGATCTCGTACAGCATCCGGTCGTGCATCACCCGGTACGCCGCGAGCCCGGTCAGGGCGTCCACCGCGGAATCCCGCTCGGCCTCCTCGACCCGCCGAGCCTGATACGGCGGGCACTGCCTGAGCGAAGCCCGGCCCATCGCCGCCGCTTCGGCGAACTTCACACAGCTCTCAAAGCCACAGGCCCGGCAGTCCCACGCCTTGCCGTTGGGCCCCGTCCCGATCGACTCCAGGATCTCCAGGACCCGGGTGGGATCCGCCTGGACCAGCCGGGGCTCAATCTGGAAGGTTGCACCATAGCTCGCCACGACCGACGAGTCCACTACCGGGAACCGGCTCCGTGCCGGCTCCGTGCCGGCGACGACCGAGCGCCGCCAGAAAAGCTCTTCCCGCGGGCCGGAGAGCGGATGATCGAGCGACCCCTCGTGCGAGAGGATATCGACGAAGCCGAGATCGATCTTGTCCACCACGACCGCGCGGGCGATGGCCTTGAGTTCCCGCAGCCCCCGAAGCTTCCGGAAGCGCTTGCTGGCGTAGGGCGCCTCCTCGAGCATGGCGACCGGCAGCCCGCCCGGCATGCTCAGGTGGCGACGGCGCTCACTCGGCACCCGGACGAAGAAATCCGGCTGAGCGAGCGGCACCACACCGCGCAACTTGAACATCTGATCCAGATCACGGAAGGTGATCGCGGCATCCAGCTCCGGCCGGCCCGCCGGAGGACAGACACCGGCATACACAATCTCCAGCCGCTCTCCCACCTGGGCCCGAAGGTACCGCGCCTCCGCCACTGCCGGCAGGGTGACGGGCGCCAGGTAGGGCACCAGCTCCGGCAGATCCCTGCGGATCGTATCGACCACCACCGGATCGGTGGAGCGAATCAGGGTGCCCCAGCTGTCATCGCGCCAGAGCTTCAGATACTCGGCCGCCACCAGTTCGTCACCGATCACGCCACGATTGACGACCCGGAACCCGGCTGCATAACAGGCGTTGATCACCTGCTCCGGCGTCGCCGGATAGAAGTGCGCGGCGGCTTCCGGCGTCAGGATCAGCACCCCGCCCCCGCGCGCGACCACCGCCATCGCACGACCCAGCTCGCCGGTGACCTCGATCGCATCATGCGGACAGGCAGGCACACAGAGGCCGCAGCGAATACACGCCTCGTCCTCGATCCGGACGAGTGGTTCCTGCACCTCGATGGCGCCCGTAGGGCAGATACGCACACACGCCAGACATGCGACGCAGGTGCTCGGGTCAATCGAAAAGATCACTGGAGAAGACCCTATGCGAACGGGGGTATGGGGTCTCGTGGCACAATATGCGATCCGGGAACCGGCGCGTCAAGGATCACGCCACACCGAAACCCAAACTGTTTCAGGACTTACGTGCTGTCACCTACTCTAGTTTGTAAGCCTTGATCTTCCGGTACAGCGTCCGTTCCCCGATTCCCAGCATTTCCGCGGCTTTCCGGCGGTTCCCCCGGTGCTGGATCAGTGCCGCGGAGATGGTCTCTTTCTCGACATCGGCCATCGTCATACCCGGCCGGTAGACCACCGAGTCGCGATCCTCCACCTCCGAAACCGGCAAAAGGTCGGCCACAGGGTGGGTCTCGCCAAGCTCGATGACCTGCACCCGCTGGGGCCGGTCATCGAGCCGGCGCCTCAGCTCCTCGATCTGGAGTCGTAAGTCCATGATATTCCTGAGGATAAACTCAAGTTCCTGAGTTGGACTCCCCCCCCCGGATGCGGCAATCCTGACCGGGAGTAACCGGCTCGCACCCTCCAGAACATCGGGGGGGATGTCGCTTGCCCTGATCTCCCTGCCGGGCGCGAGCACCACCATCGACTCAATAAGGTTGCGCAGCTGCCGCACATTGCCCGGCCAGGGGGCTTCGATCAGCCGCTCCATGGCCTCCGGGGTGATGCCCCGGAAGGGCCGGTCGTGGGCCTTGGAGAGGTCCCGCACGAATCGCCGGACCAGCAGCGGGATATCCTCCCGCCGTTCCCGAAGCGGGGGCAGGTAGATGGTCAGGACGTTCAGGCGGTAGTACAGATCGTCGCGGAACTCTCCCATCGCCACCGAGTCGCGGAGACTCCGGTTGGTGGCGGCCACCACCCGGACGTCGACCTTGATCGGCTGCACACCCCCCAGCCGGAAGAAGGTCCGGGTCTCCAGCACCCGGAGCAGCTTCACCTGCACACTCGCGGGGATCTCGCCGATTTCGTCCAGGAAGATCGTGCCCGTGTCGGCGAGCTCGAAACGGCCCAGGCGCCGCTCGGCCGCCCCGGTGAACGCCCCCTTCTCGTGCCCGAACAGTTCGGACTCGAGCAGTGTCTCCGGCAGCGCCGCGCAGTTGACCGCGATGAACGGCCGGCCACGCCTCGGCGACAGGTCGTGAATCCCCTTGGCGACCAGCTCCTTGCCGGTGCCGGACTCTCCCTGCACCAGCACGGTGCTCGAGACGGGGGCCATCTGCTCGATACGGATCAGCAGTTCCTGGATGGCGGAGCTCTCGCCGCTGATTCCGGTCCGGAGCTGCAGGCCACGCCTGACAATGAGCCGCTCCGCGAGATGGACCACCTCCGCCGGATTGACCGGTTTCACCGCGATTGCGGTGACATCGACATGGTGACGGTCGTGGTCGGGGCCGCTCACGTCGGTGGATTCGAGCAGGGCGAGCGTCGAGATCTCGGCGTCCCGGGCGAGCGCGGCGAGCTGACGGGCGGGGGACTCATGCACGGCACCGGTGAGCACCACGAGATCGGGGGCCTCGCGCCTGAGCGACTGGCGCGCGTCATCGAGCGACGACACCATCGCGGTCGCGTGCCCCGCTGCCTCCATCGCGGCGTTGACGCGGACGGCGGTCTCGAGGTCGTCCATCGTGATCAGAATCTTGGAAGCCATCCAGCCATCCGATCGGAAAATGCGTGGTGCGAAGTGCTTAGTGCCTGGTGTTCGTGCCGCGGATCAGTTCGACTGCGTGGCCGACAAGATCGTCCAGCACGGCGAGACCATCCCGGACGCCTCCGGGGCTGCCAGGCAGATTGATGATCAGGGTACGGCCGCGCACCCCGGCGACTCCGCGAGACAGCGCGGCGCGGTGGAACCGCGGATAGACGGTCATCCGGAGCGCCTCCGCAATGCCCGGCGCCTCCTTTTCCAGAACGGCGCGGGTGGCCTCGGGAGTGACGTCCCGGGCAGTCAGCCCGGTACCGCCGGTCGTCAGCACGAGATCGGCTGCGTCGGTATCCGCCCAGCGGGAGAGCACGGCTCCGATCTGGGTGGCCTCGTCAGGCACCAGTACCCGCGCCACCGCCGCAAACCCCCGGGCGGCAGCCCACGCGGCGATCGCGTCGCCGGAGGTGTCGGCCCGCTCTCCGCGGGCTCCGGCGTCGGAAATGGTGAGGATCGCGAGGCGCAACGTCACCGTTTCACGGATCCCCTGGTGTAGAAGGGCCGCCGGACTACCTCGGCCTCCGCCAGCTCGCCGCGAATCTCGACATGAAAACGGCTCCCCACCGTCGCGTGCGCAGTCGGCAGATACGTAGTGCCGACGGCATAGCCAAGCGATGGGCTCATCGTACCACTGCGGACCTGGTCGACCTGGGTTCCGTTGACGAGGACCGGCATGCCGTGGCGCGGAATCGCCTTCCCGACCATCCGGAAGCCGACCAGCTTCCGCGGGACGCCCTCGACCTTCTGCCGCTTCAGCGCGGGTTCGCCCATGAACGGTGCGCCCTTCTCGATCTTGGTGATCCAGCCGAGGCCGGCCTCGAGCGGGGTCGTCTCGTCGTCGATGTCGTTGCCGTACAGGGCGTAGCCGACCTCGAGACGCAAGGTGTCACGCGCGCCGAGCCCGATCGGCTGGGCCTTGCCGGGACCGGTCAGCGCCTGCCAGATCGTCGGCACGTCCTGGGTCCGGCAGTACAGCTCGAAGCCATCCTCTCCGGTGTAGCCGGTCCGGGAGATGAAGCAGCCGGCACCGGCCACGCTGCCGACGGCAAAGCGATAGTAGCCGATGTCCTTGAGAACGGTGGCCGTGTTCGCCTGCAGCAGCGCCTCCGCCTTGGGGCCCTGCAGCGCCAGCAATCCGACTTCGGGGGAGATGTTCCGGATCCGCACGTTGGCGCCCTTCTTCTGCGCGACAATGTGCTCCCAGTCCTTGTCGATGTTGGCCGCGTTCACGACCAGCATGATCTTGTCCTCGAACCGGTAGACAGTGCAGTCATCGACGACACCGCCCCGCTCGTTGAGGAAGGCCGAGTACTGCACCTGACCCGGCTCGAGCGCCGAGATGTCGTTGGTCGTCACCCGATTGACGAAGGCGTTGCGGTCCGGGCCAGTGACCTCGAATTCGCCCATATGGCAGACATCGAAGATGCCCACGTCCTCGCGCACCGCGCGATGTTCGGCCAGGATCCCGCCCGGGTACTGCACCGGCATCTCCCAGCCGGCGAAGGACACCATCTTCGCGCCAAGGGCGCGGTGGGTGTCAAAGAGCGCGGTGCGCTGCAGGGTCGTCGTCATCAGTCGTGTCCTGTGGAGGGCCGGTGCGCAGCCAGGGGTGAGGAGCGGCCGTCCCCTGTGTCCTGGTCCCTGTGATTGCCGCTCATCAACATCGTCATCAATGCCTTCTGGATGTGCAGCCGGTTCTCGGCCTCGGGCCAGACCCGGGAGCGCGGACCCTCGAGCACCGTCGCCGACACCTCCTCGCCCCGGTGCGCGGGGAGGCAGTGAAGGAAGATCGCGTCGGGGCGAGCCGTGGCCATCAGGGCATCATCTACGGCATAGCCGAGGAAGGCGTGGCGCCGCGACTCCGCCGCTTCCTCGTGGCCCATCGACGCCCAGACGTCGGTGGTGACGACGTGGGCGCCGGCGGCCGCCTCCTCGGGCAACTCGGTGATCGAGAGGCGCGTCCTGGCCGCGTTCTGCTCGAAGATCGCGTGATTCGGCTCGTACCCCTCGGGACAGGCCAGCCGGAGTTCAAAGCCGAAGATCCCGGCGGCTTCGATCCAGCTGTTGGCCATGTTGTTCCCGTCGCCAATCCAGGCGACGACCTTGCCCTCCCACGAGCCGAATTCCTCTCGAAGGGTGAAGATGTCCGCGAGCACCTGGCAGGGATGCAGCAGGTCGGTGAGCCCGTTGATGACCGGGACGGTCGAGTAGCGCGCCAGCTCCTCGACCTCGGTGTGCTGATAGGTGCGGATCATGATGCCGTCGACGTAGCCCGACAGCACCCGTGCGGTGTCCCGGGTGGGCTCGCCGCGACCGAGTTGCAGCTCGCGAGAAGAGAGGAACAGGGCGTGGCCCCCGAGCTGGAAGGCACCGACCTCGAAGGACACCCGGGTCCGGGTCGAGGTCTTCCCGAAGATCATCGCGAGGGTCTTCCCCTCAAGCGGCCGGTCTCGATACATCCCGCGCTTCATTCGGTCAGCGAGATTGAAAAGCTCGATGAGTTCCGCCCGGCTGAAATCGGAGATCGCAAGAAAATCGCGTTTGGGCATGATTCGGCGTCCGAGGATGCGGCCATTTTGGCAGGAGCAGTGTAGTCCGGTCAGCGGCGGTAGGGCAAGACCACTTCCCGCCAGCGCGGCTCCGATGAGGCAAGGGAGATGGTGCCCGGATCCTCCGGATGGACCGTCGCTTCCTCACGCCAGCACTCGAGGTCCCGGGTGAGCGCACGGGCCGGTTATGGTCCCCACGACGAAAGCCCCGCGCCTCGAGCCACGCCGGAAGAACGGCCGCCAGCGCGATGCGGGCCTGATTGTGCAAGCCGCGTCAGTGGCTAGAGGATGTAGCGGCGGAGATCATCGTCGTCGATGATCTTCTCGAGGCGGCGGCGGACGGCTTCGCGATCCATGACGATATGCTTCTCGGGATAGTCGGGCAGCTCGAAGAGCACTTCGTCCATCAGCGTCGACATGACGGTGTGCAGTCGCCGGGCCCCGATGTTCTCCATCCGGTCGTTGGCGAGCCACGCTACCCGCGCCACTTCGGCGATGCCATCCTCGGTGAACGTGAGTTCGGCGCCTTCGGCGGCGACCAGTGCCCGGTACTGCCTGGTGAGGGCGCTCTCCGGTTCCGTCATGATGCGAACGAAATCGGCCTCGGTGAGTGGGGTGAGCTCCACCCGGATCGGGAAGCGGCCCTGCAGTTCGGGAATCAGGTCCGACGGCTTGGAGACGTGGAAGGCGCCCGCGGCGATGAACAGGATGTGGTCGGTACGGACGTAGCCGTAGCGGGTCTGCACCGTGGAGCCTTCGACGATCGGAAGCAGGTCACGCTGCACGCCTTCACGGGAGATGTCGGGGCCCGAGGCGGAGCCCCGCTCCCCGGCGATCTTGTCGATCTCGTCGATGAAGAGGATGCCGTGGTTCTCGGTCCGGTCGAGGGCTTCGTTCACCACGTCGTCCATGTCGACCAGCTTCTTGAGCTCCTCATCGACCAGGATGCGGCGCGCGTCGGGGACCCGCAGGGTGCGGCGCTTCTTCCGCCGGGGCATCATGTCCTGCAGGATCTCCATGAAGTTGATCTGCTCCCCCTCCATCCCCTGCGGCTGCTGCATCAGCTCGAGCATCGGGTAGCCCTGCGGGGTGACCTCGATCTCGACCTCGCGATCATCGAGCTTTCCGTCCTTGAGCATCTGGCGAAGCTTCTCCCGGGAACGCACCCGCCGTTCCTCGTCCTCCGAGAGCGCCTCCGGGCGGGCCTGCCCGCCCGGCCCGACGACGAAGATCGCCGGGCGCTCCCTGGCCCCGGTCTCGGCCCGCGCCGGTCCGGAGGGCCGCTCGGGCGCGGCGGGCGCTGGCAGGAGGATATCGAGCAGCCGCTCCTCCGCGCGCTCTTCGGCCTGCGGAAAGACCTCATCCTCGCGTTCGGTGCGCACCATGCTGATCGCCGCGTCGACGAGGTCGCGCACCATCGACTCCGCGTCGCGGCCCACGTATCCGACTTCGGTGAACTTCGAGGCCTCGACTTTCAGGAATGGCGCGCCGGCCAGCCGCGCGAGCCGCCGCGCCACTTCGGTCTTGCCGACGCCCGTGGGGCCAATGAGGATGATGTTGTACGGCATGATCTCATCGCGGATCTCGTCGGGCGCCTGTCCCCGGCGCCAGCGGTTCCGGATCGCGATGGCGACCGCACGCTTGGCGGCATCCTGACCCACGATGTAGCGATCGAGTTCCGCGACGATCTGCCGCGGCGGGAGTTCCTCGAGCCAGGGCGGGGA
>DAINRP010000099.1:0-2178 GCA_036741755.1 Gemmatimonadales bacterium | reverse complement strand
CTCGAGGATGGTCAGGTTGCGATTGGTGAAGACGCAGATGTCGGCCGCGATCTCGAGGGAGCGCTGCACGATCTCCCGCGCCGACAATCTGTCGTCCGCCAGGAGCGCGCGTGCCGCGGCGAGGGCGAAGTTGCCGCCCGAGCCCACGGCCAGAATGCCATCATCCGGCTCGATCAATTCGCCGCCACCGGAGAGCAGGAACACGTGCTCGATGTCGGCGACGACGAGCAGCGCCTCCAGCCGGCGCAGGATCCGGTCACTCCGCCAGTCCTTGGCCAGCTCCACCGCGGCGCGCGGCAGGTTTCCAGGGTGCCGGTCGAGCTTCTCCTCGAACTTCTCGTAGAGCGTGATCGCGTCGGCGACGGATCCGGCGAAGCCCGCGAGGACTTTGCCCCCTTTCAGGGTACGGACCTTCGACGCGGTGGCCTTGACCACCGTGTCTCCGATACTGACCTGCCCATCGCCCCCGAGCGCCAGCTTCCCGTTCTTCCTGACGGCGAGAATCGTCGTACCGTGATAACCGCTCATGCCTTCCCTCTCCTCGATCCCGGCGCCAAGCTCCGAGCCGTGCTTCGGCCGTCACGCCCGCGGATGAGCCTGTTGGTAGACCTTCTTGAGGCGTTCGACGCTGGTATGGGTGTAGATCTGGGTCGTCGTCAGGCTGGCGTGTCCCAGCAGCTCCTGCACCGCCCGCAGGTCCGCCCCCGCATCGAGCAGATGGGTGGCAAAGGTATGCCGGAGCGAGTGGGTCTTGAGGCCTTCGCCGCCGACCGCCTCGAGCGCACGATGCACGATGCGCTGCACCGTTCGGGGCGTCAGCCGTCTTCCGCGCCGGCCAACGAAAACCGCCTGCCGGTCCGCGCCAGGCAGCCGGGCCAGCGGCTCCCGCTCTTCAAGGTAGTGACGCAGTACCCGACTCGCCCGCGTCCCCACCGGCACCAGCCGTTCCTTCCGACCCTTGCCGCGGACCTTCACCTGATCGCTGAGCAGGTCCAGATCGAGCAGGTTGAGCCCCGTCAGTTCCGAGAGGCGGAGTCCGCTGGAGTAGAAGAGTTCGAGGATCGCCAGATCCCGCAGCCCGCCCTGTGCTTCCCCGACCGCGCGCGCTTCCGCCGCCTGGAAGAGGGCCTCGGTGCGTTCCCGGTCGAGGTAGCCCGGCAGGGGCCGCGCCAGCTTGGGCACCCGCGCCGCGCGCACTGGCGAGCGCTCGAGCCCATGATGCGCCTGCAGGAACCGATACAATGTCCGCACCGCCGACAGCGCCCGGGCCATCGACCGCTTCGCCAGACCGCGCCGCTGCATCTCGCCGAGGAATCCGCGGATGCCGAGCCGATCGACCCGGCCGAAATCCCAGTCACCGCCGGTATGACGATCGAGGAACTCGGTGAACGCGGTAAGGTCGCGCCGATAGGCTCTGAGCGTGTTGTCCGAAACCTGCCGCTCCTTCTCGAGGTGCTCCAGGAAGGAAGCCACCTCCGGGCGGCTCGGCCGCTCAGGCGAGGATCGAGTGGGACGGGCTACTGTGCCTGGAGCCATGCGTCGAAATCCTTCCGGGCCCGTGCGACCAGAGCCTCCTTCTTGGCGTCCTTGCGGCTCCTGCCGCCGACCCGCCGCGCGACCGATTCGTCGAGGGGATCGAGCAACCCGTAGTTGGCGTTCATCGGCTGAAAGTGCTTCGGGTCCGCCTCCCGAAGATAGCGATACAAGCCGCCGAGCATGGTGGTCGATGGCGGCACCGAGACCGGCTTGCCCTCGAGGCGCCGCGCCAGGTTGATCCCGGCGAGCAACCCCGTGCCGAGCGACTCGGTATACCCCTCCACGCCGGTCAGCTGCCCTGCGAAGAACAGCCGGTCGTCATCCCTGGCCGTGAGCGCGGGACCGAGTGAGGCGGGGCTGTTCAGATAGGCATTCCGGTGGATGCTGCCGAAACGCAGGAACTCCGCGTTGCCGAGGCCAGGGATCATGCCGAACACCCGCTTCTGCTCCGGAATGCGGAGCCGGGTCTGGAATCCGACCAGGTTCCACATCTGCGCCGACCGGTCCTCGCGCCGGAGCTGTACCACCGCGTAGGGATCGCGTCCGGTACGGGGATCGGGGAGGCCAACCGGTTTCATCGGCCCGAAACGCAGCGTCTCCGGCCCGCGTCGCGCCATCTCCTCGACCGGCAGGCAGCCCTCG
>DAINRP010000098.1:0-11007 GCA_036741755.1 Gemmatimonadales bacterium | reverse complement strand
CTGCCGAAACTCCTGCCCGCGCTCGAAGACGGGTGGCAGTCCCGCCGCGGCGATACAATCGAGGTGCGCGCCGTCACCGGCGCCGACTCGGCCCCGGAGCGCGCCGTCCTCGCCGATCCGCTGCTCGACAGCGATGACCCCGGCCTCGCGCGGGTCGCGGCGCTCACGGCGGAACGCGTACGTGATCCCGCCCGGGTGGCTCAGGCCCTCAACGATTGGGTCCGGCGGTCGATACGTCTCCGGGTGGGGGCGGGATCATGGAGCGCGCTGCGGGCCTTCAACTCGCGCAGCGGGACTCGGGTCGAGCGGGTGCGGGTGCTGGTCGCTCTCGCCCGTTCCGCCGGGCTCGAGGCCCGCAAGGTCTCGGGGCTGGCACGGGTGGACGGGCGGTGGCAACTCCGGGAATGGGCCGAGGTCTGGACCGGAACCTGGACACCGGTCGACCCGGCGGCGGCGGGCGCGAGCCCGTCGGCGGCACGAATCCGGCTGTGGACCGGGGGGAACGCGCGGCAGCTCGATCTGGCCCTGCGCGCGGGGCGGCTGTGCCTTGATGTCCTTGAGGAGACGCGATGATCCGGCTGACCAAGCTGACGAAGCGCTACGGCAAGTTCACCGCGGTGGACGGCATCGACCTCGAGATCCGCCGCGGCGAACTGTTCGGCTTCCTGGGCCCCAACGGCGCCGGGAAGACCACCACCATGCGGATGATCGCCGGGATCCTGCAGCCGACCTCGGGCACCATCGAGATCGCGGGCGACAACCTCGCGCTCGACCCGATCAAGGCCAAGCACCGGCTGGGCTTCATTCCGGACCGGCCCTTCGTCTACGACAAGCTCACCGGGGCGGAGTTCCTGCGTTTCGTGGCCGCGCTGTACGGGCAGGACGGCGACCCGGTCGAGCGCCGGATGGAGGAGCTGCTCGATCTCTTCGAACTGATGCCATGGAAGGATGAACTGGTCGAGAGCTACAGCCACGGCATGCGCCAGAAGCTGATTATCTCCAGCGCCCTGCTGCACCGGCCGGAGGTCATCGTCGTGGACGAGCCGATGGTCGGCCTCGATCCCAAGGGGCAGAAGTTCCTCAAGGACCTCTTCCGCGCCTTTGTGGAGCGGGGCGGGACGGTGCTGATGAGCACTCACACGCTGGACACCGTCGAGGAGATGTGCGACCGGATCGGCATCATTGCGGGCGGGAAGATCCTGGCCTGCGGCTCCATGGCCGAAGTGCGGCACCAGACCCAGGGCGGGGACGTCAAGCTCGAGGAGCTGTTCCTCAAGCTGACCGGCGGCATCATCGAACGCGAGATGGACGCGATCCTCGAGCGCTGAGATGACCATCGCCAGCTTCCCCCAGCCCAGCCTCCAGACCATCCTGGTCCCCAAGTGGCGGAGCGCGCTCAACCGCCTGCAGCAGGAGCGCTCCGGTGGCAACGGCAAGTTCTATCTGCTCGCGCTGGTGGCGCTGGGCTTCTGGGCGGCGGTCTTCGGCCTCTCCTACAAGATCCTGCGCTACATCCAGTCGACGACCGAAGTCGGCGTGCCGCTCGCAGGGAAGTTCCTCGGCATCATCCTGCTCGCTTTCGCGTCGCTGCTGCTGCTGTCCAACCTGATCACCGCGCTGTCGAGCTTCTTCCTCGCCAAGGACCTCGACCTGCTGGTCTCCTCGCCCACCGACTGGCTCCGGCTCTACTTCGCCAAACTGGGCGAGACGCTGCTGCACTCGTCGTGGATGGTCGTGCTCATGGCATTTCCGATCTTCACCGCCTACGGCATGGTCTTCAACGGCGGGCCGCTCTTTCCGCTGGTGGTGATCGTCGCCCTGCTTCCCTATTTCATCCTCCCCTGCGTCCTGGGGTCGGCCATCACGCTGATCCTGGTCAATGTCTTCCCGGCACGCCGTACCCGCGACCTGCTGAGTCTCATCGCCATCGGCGCCTTCGGCGGACTGGTGCTGCTCTTCCGGCTGATCCGGCCCGAGCAGCTGGCGCGGCCGGAAGGGGTGCGCAACCTGCTGGACTACCTCTCGGCCCTCCGCACCCCCACCAGCCCCTTCCTTCCCAGCGAATGGGCGACGGGGATGGTGATGAACTGGCTCCAGCATGTGGCCGACCCGCTGCCGATCGTCCTGCTCTGGACCACCGCGGCCGCCTTTCTGGTGCTCGGTGCGATGCTGCACGGCCGATTGTATCACGCCGGCTTCTCCAAGGCGCAGGAGGGGGCGGAGCGGTTCGTCCGCGGCCGCGCCTGGTCGGGAATCCTCGGGCGGATCTTCGGCCACATGCCGCCCTCCCGGCGCGAGTTCATCCTCAAGGACCTGCGGGTCTTCTTCCGCGACACCACCCAGTGGAGCCAGCTCATCCTGCTGGCGGTCCTGCTGGTGGTCTATGTCTTCAACATCAAGACCCTCCCGCTCTTCTCGGGCGAGGCGGTGCCGGTCTTCCTCGTCACCCTGGTCGTGTTCCTCAATCTTGGACTCGCCGGCTTCGTGCTCGCGGCGGTCGCCGCCCGGTTCGTGTTCCCGGCTGTCTCGCTCGAAGGAAAGCAGATGTGGCTGCTCCGCTCGAGTCCGCTCGACCTCAAGGCGCTGCTCTGGAGCAAGTACTGGACGGGGACCATCCCGCTGCTGGTGCTCGCGGTCGCCATCACCTTCAGCACCAATGTGCTCCTGCAGGCCTCGACCTTCATGATGGCGATCAGCCTGGGGACGATCGTCCTGCTGACCTTTGCGATCAGCGCCATGGCGCTCGGTTTCGGCGCGCTCTACCCCCGATTCGACACCGAGAACGCCGCGCAGATCCCCACCAGTTTCGGCGGCATGGTGTTCATGATGTCGGCGATTGTCCTGCTGGGCATCGTGCTGGTACTGGAGGCCGCGCCGGTCCTGGGATACCTGCGGGCACAGCTGAACGGTCAGGAGCCGGTCCCGGGGCCGTGGATGGTCGGGTCGCTGCTGGGCGTGGTCGTCATCTGCCTGACAATGACGATCGTCCCGATCCGGCTGGGACTCCGCAAGGTCGAGCGGATGGAGTTCTAGACGATCAGTGCCTAGTGCGTAGTGCTTAGTGCTCCGTGGCCCGTGTCCAGGGGGCCACCGCTCCAGCCCTGGAATCGATCGCTATGCGCCACGCGCCACCCACCAGGCACTAGGCACTACGCACTGAGCACCAAGCACCCAGCTCGACGTACTATGCCCTCGCCCCCAGGACCTCCGCGTACAGTTCCCGATCGACATTCCCCCCGCTGAGCACCACGCCGACTTTCCGGCCACGCATCGACCGGGCCTCCTGGGCGAGGGCGGCGAACCCAGCCGCCGCGGCCCCTTCCGCGACCTGATGGATGTCGCTGAAGCAGGTGCGCATCGCCTCGCGAATGGCCTCGTCCGACACCGTCACGATACGCTCGGCGCCTCGCCGGATCACCGCGAGCGCCGTGGGGTCAGGTGAGCGTGTGGCAATGCCATCAGCGATGCTCGCCGCCTGCTCGGTCGTGACGACCTCTCCCTTCGCGAACGAGAGCGCATACGCCGGCGCCCCCCTCGGCGACGACGCCGACCACGCGAGTGCCGGCGCCGAGCGCGTCCCGCGCGGCGATGACGCCGCAGACACCCGAACCCATGCCGATCGGTACATAGACCGTGTCGAGATCCGGCACGGCGCGGAGCCATTCGAGCCCATAGGTCGCGACGCCGCGGACGAGGTGCGGATGCCAGGACTGGATCATGTGTAGTCCCTCGGCGGTCGCGCGGGCGATCGCGTACTCCCGCGCGGACTGGTAGTCATGGCCTTCCTCTACCAAATCGGCGCCAAGTGCGCGGATCGCGGTGTTCTTCTCCCGGCTGTTGCCGTGCGGCACCACGACGACCGCCTTGAACCCCAGTCGCGCCGCGGCGAATGCGATGCTCTGTCCATGGTTTCCTCGCGTTGCGGTAATCACTCCCGTGAGCGACGGCTGCTCTCGCCGGAGCGCATCGAGATAGACCAGGCCGCCGCGCACCTTGAACGCGCCCGTCGGCAGGTGATTCTCGTGCTTGACCCAGACCTCGGCCCCATAACGCGCCTGGAGCAACGGCCAGGCGATCGTGGGCGTAGGCATGAGCACGGGCGCGAGGAAGCGTGCGGTGGCGTCGAGGTCGGCGAGTGAGATCATCGGTGGTTTGAAGAGGTGCCCCTAAAGTAGGTCCAGCCACTTTCCCCTCCAACCCGCCCGCCGTTCTTCGCTCCGCCGCGCGTTTCCCCGTACCTCAGCGCCGCAGATCCTCCTCCTACCTTGGCGCCGCGATCAGCCCCGCGCCGCCTGGCGGCGCATTCCCAAGCCTTGGAGGAACAGATGATTCGGAATCCTGCGCCGCTCGCCCTTGCCGCGACGCTGGCCCTCGCGGCGTGCGGCCCCGACGACCCGGCCCGCGCACCGACCGGTCCAGGCACCGCGTACCTGAGCGGCACACTCACCGTGTCGCCCGAGACCCGACAGCTCGAGGGCCTCACCCGCCGTCTGGCGATGGCCCTCAATGACCCCGCGTTCCGGGGCCGGCTCTACGGCCGGCTCGCCACCTCGCCGTACCCGGAAGGCAAGATCCAGCTGCAGCGGACGCTGGAGAGCGGGGGCCGAGGGGAATTTCATGCCCTCGCGAAGCTGAACGGCGAGCCCGAGACCGTCACCGACTCGGTGCTCCGGGTGACGCGCGCGCTCGAGGTGTACCTCCCCTACCCCGAACATCGGCGGCTGTGGCGCGGAGACACCAGCCTGCTGGTCGCAACCCAGGCGCGGGACGGGGAGATCCCGGTCGCGTTCGACCTCAAGGGTGGCCGGCACCTCCTCGACCCGACACGCCCACCGCAGACACCGGTGCTTGCGGTCGTCCCGGTCGAGACCAATTTCGATCGCCCGCCGGTGCGAGCGTCGGTGACTTGCTTCCCTGGGGATCCATGCGGCGGTGGAGGCGGCAACATCTCAGCCACCGGCCTGTACATGACCAAGGCCCATTTCGTGGGCGATTTTGAGGGTTGGTTGAAGGGGAGTCCCGAATTTGAGATTCACATCATGGGCCAGCGGGGCAGCACCGACTCCCTCGTCAAGTATCAGTGCTCCGGTGAGCACCAGGGTGCGCCCTACTACTGGGACGGGGGTACCGACTGGACCGGCAACGTGCTGCTGTTCAGTTCCCCCGAGATCGCCAGCTACAAGGCCGCGCATCCGGGAGAGGTCTTCCGGATCGTCGCGATGGAGGACGACGACACCTCGTGCGAGATGAGGATCGACTCCAACCGGTGGGCGACGTTTGTCGGCACCATCGGGCCGCTCTATCACGACATCACCGGCGCGGTGGACACGGGGAGCGCCAAGAAGTATCTCGCCGCCGCTCAGGGGCTTCGAAAGTTCCTCTCCACCCTGGCGAGCTGGATCAAAAGCAACGACGATCTGATCGGCAACGCGATGGAAGACAAGGTCGTGGCGGAGTATCACACGGGCTACAACTGGATCCTGCGGGCGGACAACAATGTGACCAATGGCTGGATCAATCTGCAAATGAAGTGAATGACCGCCGGCGGGGTATCGGCCCCGCCGGCTCTTCCCCGCACCCCGGAGTCACCATGCGGCGCCGATTCCTGTTGACCCTCTTTGCTCTGATGCTGGCAACCCCGCTCGCCGCCCAGCGACCGGCTGGCCCATGGGCGCTCGTCTTCAGTGCCGCGCGGGAGAGCTTCCGGGGCGCCTCGAGTGATACCACCACTGTCCCGGGCACGACCGTCGCGGTCTATCCCGCTTCGCGCATCGCGACCGAAATCGGCGTGAGCCGGCGCTTTGGGGCCTGGGAGGTCGCCCTCGCGGGCGGCTACGCCTCCGGTGATCTGCGGGCGAGCACCGATCGTCTGGTCCTCGACGACCGGACCACGTCGGTGAAACGCTATCGCGGCGGACTGCTGATTGGCCGGAGACTGATGGCGCTGCGGGAGGCAAGCCTGCGATTCATGATCGGACCGGTCGTGGACCACTGGACGACGACCGGGCTCGGTGACCGGACGACGCTTGGAGGGCGGGCGGGCCTGGCACTGCGGATACCACTGGGACCGGTGGAACTTGAGAACCGAGCCCTGTTCGGCCTGGGGCCCAGTCCGTTCAATCGGCGTGACCTTCCGCCGGAGGCGAAGATCGAGAGTATCCGGTCGTGGAGCGTCGGCGTCGCGCTTCGCGTGGCGCTCTAGGGATCAGCGGGGAACGGCGGTGCCGCAGCCTTCGCAGAACTGGCTGCCCGGAATCAGCGGTGCGCCGCAGCTCGAACAGCCCCCGACCGTCAGCGATCGCCCGCAGGAAGAACAGAAGAGTGCATCGCTCTCGGGGCGCGGGCCGCAGGTCCGGCACCGGATGGTGTTCGCCTGCATCGTGCGAACCCGGTCCGCGATCAGCGCCTCGACCGCATCCCCCTGGGCGCCGGCCGGCAGGCCCGGCACCGAGGCGTTGTCATGGCCCCCGCCCGCCGTGTGAGGCGCGGCATGATGATCAGCGGACTCGAGCCGAAGGATCGCGAGGGCTTCCGCGGTGTATTTCGCCTTGAGTGAGGCATAGTCCTCGTCCGAGAGCTTGCCCGTCTCGCGGTCGAACTCAATCTCGCGCAGCGCCGCCAGCGCCATGCCCTTGGGCGTTTCCTCGACGTCCTCTGGCTCTTCCGCACCGGCGACCGACCCCTGTCCCGGACGAGTCAGGGGGCCGATGATCAGGGCAACCACGGCCAGTGCGACAAGCGCCGCGGCAATCGCTTCGTAGAGCATTACTGGTCCATTTCCCTGAGTTCACGCTGAAGCCGCTCGAGTTCCTCGGTGGAAGCGGGGGGGGCGGCCGTGATGGCGGCCGCCGCACCCGCGGGCACCGGTGGTGCCCCCGCCGCGACCACGGGCCGGCTGAGGCGGGCACGGCGCTGCAGAATGGCCAGCATGACACCACCCACCAGCAGGATCAGCAGGCCGGGCACGACGTACCCGGCCACGTTGAATCCCTCCGGCTTGGGCGCCATGAGGACCTTCTCACCGTACTTCGCGACGAAGGCGGCGATGATCTCGTCGGCGTTCTTGCCCTCGTCCTGCAGGGCGAGCACTTCCTTGTGGAGGGCAGGCGAGTAGGTACAGGTGAAGTCGGTGGTGCGGCAGGTGTAGATGTCCAGGGTACAGCCGCAGGTGCACTGGAGCCGCTTTTCGATCGAGGTGACGAACGGGTCGTTGTCGCGGTGCGTCGCCCGCGGCTGCGACCGGCCAGCGGATTCCGGGTCGCGCAGCGACCCCGCTTCGTCCTGTGGCGGCAGCACCGGCTGCTGCGCGCCGGCATGACGCACCAGGGCCCCGCCCGCAAAGAGGGCGACGGCTCCGGCCAGGAAGGCGCGCCGATTCTGGTTCACTGCCCCGACCCCGCGCCCGCGAGTTGCACTTCGTACCCTGCCTCCGCCCGCTTCAGCGAGCCGGTGCTCGTCGTGCCACCGGGCCACATCGTGATCAGCCCGCCGATCACCAGCACGATGCCGCCGATCCAGACCCAGATCACCAGCGGGTTGATGGTGAAGCGATAGACCGCCTCTTCCGTCCCCGCGACCGACCCCGCGTACACGATGTACAGGTCCTCCTGCAGGGTGCTGCGGATCCCGACCTCGGTCGAGGGCTCGAAGGACTTCTGCTTCACCCCCGGTGCCGGCTCCGAGAAGTGCTGCCGCTTCTCCGAGTTGATGACGCCGATGGACTTGCCATCCTTGGTGACCTGCACCGACGCCTGGGTGACCACACGGTTGAGCTGCTCGAACTGCGACACCCCCACATGGGTGAACACATAGGTGTGCCCGTACGGGCTCTTCAGGGTGGCCGAATCCCCGGGCTTGAGGGTCGCTTCCATCTCGGCCTTGAACGCGTATCCGGCGAAAGCCACGAAGTAGATCAGCATGCCGGTGTGCACGATGTAGCCACCGTAGCGGCGCCGGTTCCGCGCCACCAGCTGGGCAAAGGCCATCGGGTACGATTCCGAGTACATCCGGTGGCGCGCGATGGTCCCGCGAGTGAACTCCTGCAGCAGCGTCCCGGCCGTGAAGCCGGCCAGGGCCAGCGCGACGATCGCGTAGAAGTTCTCCATCCGGCCGACCAGGCACGCGGCCAGGGTAACGGCCCCCGCGACAAGCGGCCAGGTAAATTGCCGCTTCAGATTCGCCGTCGAGGCCTTGCGCCACGCGATCAGCGGGCCGATCCCCGTCAGCATGAGCAGCATCAGCCCTAGGGGAACGTTGACCTTGTTGAAGAAGGGCGGGCCCACCGTGATCTTGGTGCCTCGCACCGCCTCGGAGAGAATCGGGAACAGGGTCCCCCACAGCACCGAGAACGCGATGCCGACAAAGAGCAGATTATTGAAAAGGAACGCCGCCTCGCGACTGACCACGCTTTCGAGCTGGACCTCCGCCTCGAGCCGCTCCCACCGGGTATACAACAGCGTGAAGGCCAGCACACCAGTGCTGAGCAGGAAGGCGAGGAAGAAGTAGCCCACGTTCGACTGGGTGAAGCTGTGCACGCTGGCGATCACGCCGCTCCGGGTGATGAAGGTGCCGAAGATGCTGAGCAGGAACGACCCGATGATCAGGGTCATGTTCCACCGCTTGAGCATCCCGCGCTTCTCCTCGATCATCACCGAGTGCAGGAAGGCGGACATCGTGAGCCACGGCAGCAGGCTCGCGTTCTCCACCGGATCCCAGGCCCAGTAGCCGCCCCAACCCAGCTCGACGTACGCCCACCACATGCCGAGCGTGATGCCGATCGAGAGAAAGAGCCAGCTCATCAGCGTCCACTTCCGGATGGCGTGCAGCCAGCCGGTATCGAGCCGGCGGGAGAGCAGCGCCGCGATTGCGAAGGCGAACGGGATGGTGATGCTGATGTAGCCGAGGTAGAGCATCGGCGGGTGAATCACCATGCCGATGTTCTGCAGCTGCGGATTGAGCCCGTTGCCGTCCGGCGGCGTGAAGGGCAGCCGCGCGAAGGGATTGGCCGCGAACAGCATGACGGTGACGAAGAACACCACCACGGAACTGGTCACCGCCGCCACGTAGGGCATCAGCGCGCGGTACCGGGCGGCGGTCAGCCACTGCGCCAGCGCGGCGAACATGCTGAGGACGATCGCCCAGAAGAGCAGCGACCCCTTCTGCCCCGCCCAGAACGCCGAGAAGATGAAGTAACCGGGCAGGTTCCGGGAGGTGTACGCCGCCACGTATTCGATATTGAAGTCGTGAGTGATCAGCCCCTGCCAGAGGGAAATCGCGGCGACGACGAGCACGCCGAAGAGCGCGTACACCGAGCGGGTGACGCTGAGCGCAAGTTCCGGGCGCCCGTGCCACCGGCCGGAGAATCCGATGACGGCGGCCCAGCTTCCGATGAAGAAGGCGGCCCACAGCGCGAACTGGCCTAGCAGTGTCATGGGTCAGACCTCAGGGTTTTCCGCTGGCAGCCCGGGCCGCCTTGAGAAACTCCTCAAGGGCTCGCGGGTGCTCGGCGTACTCGGGACGGTTGGCCTTGGATTCCACATCGTAGTGGGCAAGGAAGTCGGTGTAGCTCTTCTTGAGCAGGGCATCGTCCTTGTTGAACCGGGCGATGGTGCCCCGGATGACATACCCGAATAGGTGCGAAGGCTGCTTCTTCAGGATGGTATCGGCAAGCGCCCTGGCCCCGTCCACATTGCCGGTATGCAGGTAGATGAGCGCGGCGTGATAGCGTGCATCCGCGTCCACTGAGTCGAGCATCCCGTACGAGGAAATGGCCATCGGGGCGAAAGTCGTCACTGTGGACTCATCGCCCTGCTCCGCCGCGCGCATGACACGATTGAAAAGCCGGTCGAACCGCTCCCTCGGCGTCATGTTGCTGATGTCGGGCGGAGTACCCCCGGAGCCATCCCCCCCTGAGGCGAAGGGCGCTTCCGCAGCCGCGGGCGCCGGCGTCGGGACGACAGACTGACCTCGGGTCGCGTAGAGCGTAAGTCCGCCCACGACGGCCACCACCCCACCACCTGCGAGGAACCAGAGCAGCCGCTCGTTGCCCCCCATCGCCTGGCCGCCCTTCGCGGCCGAGGCACCACAGTTGGCACAGAATCGCGCCCCGGCCGCCAGAGCGGTGCCGCAGCGGGCGCATCCCTCCGTAGCCCCGCCGAATGCCGTACCACAATGCCGGCAGAACTTCCCGCCCGAGGGCTTACCGCACGAGGGGCAGACGGTAGATGTCACTGGGATCTCTCAGAGAACGTGGTCGTCGCGGGAGCGGAGCGCACCCGACATGAAGCTAGGAGGGACAAGGCGAGAACGGGAGGTGTCTCCTCGGCTATTCGCCTGCCCTTCATTGGGCCTTCATGAAGCACACTCCTCGCGGGCGAATTCCACAACGTGAAGGAGGGACAGCAGCGCATTTAATCCCTTGTTCCGCAGGGAGATCCATATTGTGAGCGGAGGCACAAATGGAGCACAAGGGGTCAGCGCGGGTCACGCCAAGTTCCGACCTGACGCTCCTGCTGTCGGCCGAGCAGGAGTTGGACGTCATACTGACCAGCGCCCGAGCCAACGCCAAAGCGCTGGTCGATTCTGCCAACGCCGCCTCGCGGGCGGCGAGCAGCGAACTCGATCTCGAGCTCGCAGCAGCCGATGCACGATTCCAGCAGGAAGTGGAGACGGAGCGGGTACGCCGCGCCGACGAGGTGCTCGCCGAGGCACGGCGCCGGGCAGTGGAATACGATGCAGCCACAACAGCACGAATCGAGGCCCTCGCCGATCGGGCGCTCGCCCTGCTCCTCTCGGGGATGCGTGCATGATCCTCGCCATGGCGAAGGTCCGCCTCCTCGGCCCTCGTGACCGACTCCCAGATGTCCTGCGTTCGCTGCAGCGCGCTGGTGTCCTCCACCTGACCCCACCAGCCGCCGCTGCGCCCATCGTCCACGCGCAGCTGACCCCTCGCGAGGAGCGCGAGCGGGGGCACCTGCTCGCCGCCATGGAGGATGTGGACGCGGCCCT
>DAINRP010000097.1:9754-11024 GCA_036741755.1 Gemmatimonadales bacterium | reverse complement strand
CTCGGAAGTACGCGCTTCGGCGGCAAGCGCTCTGGGCCAGTTCGAGGACAAGCGCTCCATCACGCCACTGATGGGCGCGCTCAAGGACGCGGACAAGGATGTCCGCCGGGCAGCGCTCTCGTCGCTGGGCAATCAAGGTGCCGATGTCCCGGTCGAGGTGGTCATCGGCGCGCTGAACGACAAGGACCCGGAGATTCGTCAGGCGGCCCTCAGTCTCGCGCAGCGGCACGGGGGCGAGGAAGAGGAGCGCGCGGCTGATCCGAAGCTCGTCCAGGCCGTGGTCGGCCTGATCGGGGATGTCAACGCCGATGTGCGCGCCGAGGCGATCTCGCTGATCGGCGATATGGGCCTCACCCAGGCTCCGGCGGGGCTGATCGCTGCGGCGAAGGACCGTAACCCGGAGATCCGGCAGCACGTGGCGGCCGCGCTCGGGCAGATCGGGGATCCGAAGGCGGTCCCGACGCTGCGCGACCTGCTCGGCGACGGGAACGCCGATGTGCGCGAGCAGGCGGTACAGGCCCTCGGTGAGATCCGCGACCGGTCGGCGCTCGAGGCGCTGGTGGGCGCGCTCAAGTCGACCGATCCGGTGGTCCGTCGCAGCGCCGCGGAAGCGCTGGGACAGCGGAACGAGGAGCAGTAGACATGCGCGCGTCGCATGCTGCCCTCGCCGCGCTGCTCGTGATGACGCCACTGGGCGTTCCGGCGCGCCTTGCGCCGGCCCCAGCGCCCGACGGGCCGGGGAACGGGGCAACGCAGGAGGGACTGGATTCCTCCGGGGTGGCCAGGCTCTTCGCGGCGCTCGGGGCCAGCGACCCGATGGTCTGCGAGATGGCGACCAGTTTCGTGGGGCGTGGCTTCTCCTGGAGTGACGGGGCGGAGGGCATTGCTGCCCTCCGCGACGAGGGGCCGGAGGGCCGGCTGACTCGTCTGGGGCTGCAATCGCGAGCGAGCGCGACCGCGGCGCTCCGGCAGCTGGTGCCCGAGCTGCGGAGCGGCAATCCCTGCCTCCGCCGTACGGCGGCCGCGATGCTGGGCGCCAGCGGGAAGGACGAACTCCTCGGCGTGCTGCGGCGCGCGCTCGAAGACCCGGAGGGGCGGGTGCGGGAGGCCGCTGCGCTCGGGCTTGGCGTCGCGGAGGACTCCAGCGATGCACCGCGGCTCCGAGCGGCGCTCGATGACCGCGACCCCGACGTGGTCCGGCTCGCCGCCTGGGCGCTCGGCAGTCTGGAGGATCATGCTGCAGGCCCGCGGCTGGTCGCGCTGCTCAAGA
>DAINRP010000097.1:1878-9654 GCA_036741755.1 Gemmatimonadales bacterium | reverse complement strand
CGCCATGCTGGGCGATGACGTGACGATCGAGATCCCTGTCGAAGCGATCAGGCAGACCGCCTCGTGCGTCGGTTTCAGCAGCCGGGCGATGCCCAGCTCGTGCTGGTCCCTGAGCCGTTGTCCCGGCTGTTGAAATAGGTGCAGCCGGTCTCGTCGCGGGCAAGGAAGTCGTTGCCGCCGTTGGCGTACATCGACCACGACTTGCCTGGTTGCATGCCCCGCTGCCTCGCCAGCTGCCACAGGTTGCCAAGTGCGGGTCCTCCCTCGGCACCAAAACTCCCCCAGCCATCCACCCACCATCTCCCTCGGTAGACGGGGGTAATCTGCAGCAGCGCCGCGACGTCCTGCTGGTTCAGTTCGCGCCCGTTGATGAACACGCCGGTATTCCCGCGTGACGCGTCGGCCGGCAACGGTCCGCCCAGGTCGAGGTTGGGCATGATCCAGCCGGCGGTGGCCCCACCGGCCATGCCCCACGCACCGGAGACGCGATCGTACCAATAGGCTCCATCCCGCACCTGCACGCCCCAGCGCAGTTCGAAGGTCTTCACCTGCTGATCGGTGAGATGGCTACGATTGACGACGACCGCGCGCTGCTGGGCGCCGACCGGCAGCGCGGTCATTCCCAGCAGGGCAATCACGATTCCGGCGCTGTGCATTGGGGCGCTCCTCTCGCCTGACGTTGGGGTTCTTGCTAAGATACGCCCAACCTATGACCGCACTCTCACTGCCACCGCTTGTGACCACCCAGTGGCTTGCCGCTCGCCTCGGCGAGCCCGGGCTCGTGATACTCGATGGCTCGTGGTACCTCCCGACCAGCGGCCGCGACCCCAGAGCGGAGTACCGTGCCGGACACATCCCGGGCGCGGTGTTCTTCGATCTGGACGCCTCCAGTGATCCCGCGACCACGCTGCCGCACATGATGCCGACGGCGGAGCAGTTCAGTCGCTTCGCCGGCTCGCTCGGGGTCGGGGGGGACTCCCGGGTCGTCGTGTACGACGGCTCCGGCACCAACATCAGCGCGGCGCGGGTCTGGTGGATGTTCCGGTCGTTTGGCCATCAGGCGGTCACCCTGCTCGATGGCGGTATCGTCAGGTGGCGGGCGGAGCGGCGGCCGCTCGAGAGCGGCGAGGTGATTCCAGCGCCGGCCCGGTTCACCGCCACGCTGGACGGGCGACGGGTTCGCGGCCGGGTGGAGGTTCAGGCGGCCCTCGAGCGTGGCGACACGCAGGTGGTGGACATGCGCTCCGTGGGGCGGTTTCACGGGACGGAGCCGGAGCCGCGGCCGCACCTGCCGAGCGGCCACATGCCCGGCGCCATCAACCTGCCATTCAACGAACTGGTCCACGCGGATGGGACCGCGCTCGGCGCCGCCGCATTGCGCGTCCGGCTGGCGGCGGCCGGAGTGCGGCTCGATCGCCCGATCATCGCCACCTGCGGCTCGGGCACCAGTGCGTGCACCCTGCTCCACGTCCTGGAGCGCCTGGGCCATACGGGGGCCGTGCTGTACGATGGGTCGTGGACCGAATGGGCGAGCAGCGGAATGCCGGTGGTTCGGGACGAGGGTCTCTAGTGGCGAACGAGCCCTGGCTTGAGCGGATGGACTGGGCCAGCCGCCGCCTCGAGGATGAGAACTCGAGCCATGCCTGGGGCTTCTTCGGCTTCACGGTGATCTGGAATCTGTTTTCGTGGGGAATAGCCTATCTCTTCCTGCGTCAGGGGGACGCCAGCGGGATCGCGCGATTCTTCGTGCTGATCTTTCCCGGCGTAGGTGCGATCCTCCTGGTCTCCGTCATCTACATCCTCCTCCGGCGCCAGCGCTACGGCGTGCCGGTCCTCGAACTGGCGACGCTTCCGGCGCCGGTGGGGCGTGCGCTCGCGGGCGTGGTCCGAACCCGGGCCGTCTTCGACCCGGCAGGGGGATTCGTGGTGAAGCTGCAGTGCATCCACCGTACGGTCACCGGGTCGGGGAAGAACCGGTCCACGCACGAAGAGACGGTATGGGAAGGGGCGCGGACCATTCCGGGGGCGTCCCGTGATGCCAGCGGGATCGCCATCCCCATCGCGATTCTGATTCCCTCCGATGCCCGCGAAACCGACCGCACAAACTCCCGTGACCAGATTCTCTGGCGGCTGCTGATTTCCGCCGCGGTCGAAGGGATCGACTTCCGAACTCAGTACGAGGTGCCGGTCTTCCGTACCGCCGAGAGCGCGACGCCGTTCACGCCTGAGGAACTGGCTCGGTTCGGTCCCTGAGTCCCGGCTGAGGCAGTGCGGGGCCGACGCTGAGACGGTAGCCGACGGCAATGCAGGCGAGGCCGATCAGTTCGGTCACGTAGAGCACTTCGACATGGCCGAGACGGGTGAAGGTCCCGCCGATGCCGGGGAGCAGCGCGCCGACGGCGATGAAGACGTTCGCGAGTGCGCGGTGATGCGTCTCGGTCTGGCGGGCGTAGCGGACGGCCGACAGAATGGCGCCTCCCATCAGGAAGGCCAGCGCATAGAGATTGATGAACGGACTGATGAGCCGTACCCACCGCCAGACCAGGACCTTCCCCGACAACCGATAGGGCTCCACCAGCGCCAGGTCGATCGGCGACAGGAGCACGCAGACCGAACCGAGGATGATCGCGCTGACGAGGGCGATCGACAGCCGGTCGGCGATCCGCCTGGGAAGCAGCAGATAGACGGTGCCCTGGGCCAGGGGAGCGCCTCCCAGCAGCGCGCCGGTGATGTACCACGCCCTGAAGACCGGCTCGTGCCAGCCAAGGAGTGTGGTCATCGATTCGGTGATGGTTCCCGCCGCATAGGTCAGCATGCCGAATCCCCACCAGAGCAGATGCTTCCCTCCGCGCTGCTGGTAGCGGCGGAAGATCACCGCGGCGAAGCCGAGGGCGACGCAGGTGGTCAGGATCGGGATATAGTGAACGAGGGAGGGCGTCATGGCGAGGTCCGCGGAGCGGCGCCGGCCCGCAGCGAACAGCCGCTGGAGACCGGCGCCCGCAGGTTGATCAGAAGTCGAGGCGGTAGGCGAGGATGACGTTGCGGCCCGGCGAGGGGCGGAACAGCGTATTCGAGCTCGAGGCCTCGCTGTACAGCTTGTTGGCCACGTTGTCGAGTGTGACGCTCACGGAGTGGCTGGTGCGCCCCGCCCGGAACAGCTGAGCACCGCCACGGGCGGTCATGACGCTAAAGGAAGGGAGCGGGGTACCGATCAGGCTTTGGGAATTGGCGACATCCTTCTGCTCGCCGTTGTGGCGCACCCCGTACGAAAGCCAGAAGCGGCCGCTGGGATGATCGTAGCGCGCCTCGCCGCCGACCCGGAAGCCGTAGCTCTGGGCGACAGGGTTGCTGGGGTCGCGCACGTCCTTGGTGTCGGTGACGGTGACGTTGGCCGCGGTGGAAAGACCGTGGCCCAGCGCGACGCGGCCGCTCGCCTCAAGGCCGAGATAGCGCAGCTTGCCGATGTTCACGTTGGCGTAGTTCGGCGTCCCCGGGCCAGGGCCGAAGAAGGTGCTGTCGCCGGTGGGCTGCAGGATGATGGCGTTGGTGATTTCATTGCGAAAGGCGAAGGCCTCGAGCTGCAGCTGGTGGCTCCGGTAGCGCAGGCCCACGTCGACATTGAGACTGGTCTCGGGCTTCAGGTCGGGTGTGCGCACCTGGTAGCCGCTGCCCTCCGGTGTGAGGCCGTTGAAGAAGCGTTCGATCAGGTTGGGGGAGCGGAAACCGCGGCCCACCGTGCCGATCAGGCTCACACGGTCGCTGAGGAGATACTCGGTGTTCAGCGTACCGACGGCCGTCGCGTTGGCGTGGGAGACCAGCGGCGTGGTCACATTGGGGGTCGTCCTGGTCTGGGCCTTGATGTCCTGCACGCGCACGCCGGCGATGAGGATCAGCCGGGGCGCGAGGTGGAAGTCACTCTGGAGGAACGCGCCGACGCTCCGGAAGCTGGCGTTCGGGGTCTTCGACACGGGATCGGTGGACGGCGGCCCGAACCCGGTCATGGTGGTGGTGTCGGTGTTGTTCGAACGATCGCGGAAGCCATCGGCGCCGTAGGTGAGCAGCACCTTGCCGAGCGCCTTGGCGGCCTCGATGCGGAAACCGAAGGTCTGCAGGTCGGTGAAGTTGTGAATGCCGATCTGGCCCTGCGAACCAGGCCCCGTCGGGATGATGATGTCGAAGGTGAGCTGGCGCTGGTTGCTCACGTAGTACGTGGTCACGTCGAGCCGGTCGGCCAGGGCGGAGTGGATGCCGGTATTGGTGTAGCCGAGGGACACCTTGTCCACGCCCTGGTTGGGGTAGCGGATCGCGATGGTCGGGTCGTTGGGGCGTTGCAGGTCAGTGTTGTCGACGTACCCGAAGCCGGCCCGGTCGGCGGTATAGCGCTCGTAGCGGGCGTGCAGACTCGAGGTCTCGGTCAGGCCGTAGCCCACCTGCGCGGCATAGTTCTGGTCCTTGACCCCCGTGTCGCGCACCTTGGAGTCGTTAGGCAGCGGCAGTTTGCCGAAGGTGCCGGCGGGGGCGGTGTAGTCCCTCGCGTCGCGGTAGGAGCCGTAGGCGAGCCAGTTGAGCCGGCCGACCTGCCCGGTGACGAGGCCAAACGGGCGCTGGGAGCTCCCGGCGCTCTGATAGCGATACCCGAAGGTCCCGTGCACCCTTGAGCCGGTGATCGCGTTCGAGGGCTGGCGGGTGATGAGGTTGACGGCGCCACCGATGGCATCGGAGCCATAGAGGACCGACGCGGGACCGCGCACGACTTCGACGCGGCCGAGGGCTTCGAGGCCGACGAGCGAGGGGAGTTCGCCGAAGTCCGACTCGCGCCGCGAATTGTTCATGCGGATGCCATCCTGCAGCAGAAGGATCCGCTGCCCCAGCAGGCCGCGGATGATCGGCCGGGACTGGCTCGGGCCGACGCCGTTGACGTCGAGCCCGGGCAGATCGAAGAACAGGTCGGTCACGCTGGCGGGCGCACGCCGGGCAAGCGTGGTGGAATCCACCACGCTTACCGGCGTCGGGGTACGGAAGACTTCGCGCAGGTCCCGTGTCGCGGTAACGGTCATCGCCGGAAGCTCGACGACGCTGTCACGCGCGGCTCGGCGCGGCGACGCTTGTGCGAAGAGAGGGGTGGTGCCGCAGACGACGAGGATTGCGAGAACTGAGCGAAGCGTTGGCATCAGCGTTCCTGCCGCGAAGTTGTGGAGGGATCCGTACCGATTCTGCGCTTCTAGCCTAGCAAGAGCATGACGACTGCGTAATTCGGAATGCTACGGTATCAGGGGGGTAGAACTACGGAGCGGAGGGGCAAGAAGGCGGGCGTGTGGTGTTGCGCGGGAGTTGGTGTGCAGGATCACACGGCAGATTTCATTCTTCGTTCACCATTCCCGCCTCGACGGCGAAACGGGTGAGTCCGGCGACGGTCTTGATATCGAGCTTCCGCGCCAGGCTCTCGCGGTGACTCTCGACGGTTCGGGGGGAGAGCCCCAGGCGCACCGCGATGGCCCGGCTGGTGTCGCCTGCGGCGATGCCGGCGAGGACTTCGCGTTCGCGCGGGGTGAGCCGTGCAAGCCGGGCACCCGCGTCCGCCGCCGGCGGCTCGCCGCGCACCGCCGCGGTGAGGTGGCGCGCGACCGGTGGACTGAAATACGACTCACCGCGTGCGACGGCGTGCAGCGCCTCCCGGAGTTCGGAGGGCGAGGTGTCCTTCCTGAGATACCCCTGCGCGCCGGCTCGCACCGCGCCAAGCACGTACTCGGGATGATCGTGGACGCTGAGAATGAGTACGCGGATCTCCGGCAGCGACTCGCGGAGCCGGGCGGTGACCTCCAGCCCGCCGGCCCCGGGCAGTGACAGATCGAGCACGACGATGTCCGGGCGCGTCTCGGCGGCGAGCCGGAGCGCAGCTTCCCCATCACCGGCCTCGGCGACCACCTCGACGCCAAGCGTCGCGGTGAGCACATGCCGGATGCCTTCGCGCACGATCGCGTGATCGTCCACCAGCATCACCCGGATCCTCGGTACATCCATCAGGAGACGTCCTCGCGCAGGGGCAGGCGGACCCGCAGACGGGTTCCGCCCGTGTCGCCGGATTGAATCTCGACGGTTCCGCCCAGCGCGGCAAATCGCTCCCGCATTCCGGCGAGGCCCATGCGTTCCTCGATGACCCCTTCGTTCACCCGAATCCCGCGGCCGTCGTCCTCGATCAGGATGACCAGGCCGGGCGCGTCCCGGGTCACGGTCACGCGCGCCGTCTCTGACTCCGCGTGGCGGGCAACGTTGGAGAGTCCCTCCTGGACCGCCCGGAAGATGGCCAGTTCCGCCTCGCTGCCGAGGGGCGGCATCTTCTCGGGGCCTTCGAAGGCTGCCGGTATCCCGGTGCGGGTCTCGAAGTCGGTGACGAGGGCGCGCAGGGCAGGGATCAGGCCGAGGTCGTCGAGCAGCGAGGGCCGCAGGGCATCGGTCACGCTGCGGATGCTGGCCATTCCTTCGTCCACCAGATCCATGACTCGGCCCAGTCGCGCCGCCTGGGGCGGGGGCACCTCCTCCCGCACGATGCCGAGCTGCAGCTTCACGGCCGAGAACACCTGGGCCGTCTCATCGTGGAGTTCGAGGGAGAGCCGGCGCCGCTCCTCTTCGTGCTGCAGGACCATCCGTCCGGAGAGGCGCTCCAGCTCCGCCGTGCGCCCCCGCAGCCGGCGATCGAGGTCGGCGTTCTCCAGCGCGGCACCCACCTGCTGTCCCAGTGCGATCAGGAAGGACTCGTCCAGCGCGGTGAAGGGGTCCCGCGCGTCGCCGACGATGATCATGGCACCGCGAACTTCATCACGCTGTGCCACGGGAAGAGCGGCGGCGTAGGCGAACTCGCCGCCAACCGCGGAGTTGGGCCGCCCCCGGACGAGGACCTCCTGCACCAGCGCCTCCGTGCCGCCGGCGGGCGGGCGGTGCTCCCACGTGGCGCAGGCGCCGAGGCCGCGAACGATGGTGCCCGTGGTGCGATCGTACAGCGCGCTCCCGCGGACTCCCGGCAGCACCAGGGCGCGTTTGAGGAGTGCGCCCGGGACGTCCACGGCGCCATCCCCCCGCTGGAGATCGCCTGACAGGGCCGCCATCGCCCCGAGCCCCCGTTCGACGTCTTCCATCACCAGCAACAGGATGCCGCTGCCGACCGCGAGCGCGAACATGATGTCGAGGTAGTAGCCCCAGGGATTCCAGGCGCCCCGCGCGCGAAGCACCGGGTAGTCCAGATGATGGAGGCCCCAGAGGAGGAATGCGGTGCCCAGCACCAGCGCGGCGGGAGAACCGGTCTGCCGCCGGAAGCGGAAGAAGACGCCGGCGGTCCACAGGGTGGCGCCGCTGAGGAACGCGACTGCGGGGAGCGCGGCATACAGGAACTGGTCGGTGCCGGAGAAGTGATAGATCGCGAAGAGCGACCAGACCGGCGGAAAGAGTACCGCGAGCAGATATGGTCGTCTGAAGCGTGCGCCCCGGGAGAAGACCAGGGCGCTCCACAGGAGCGCCAGCGCGGTCCACCCGGTGATGACCTGGTGAGCGAAGAGCCAGAAGGGCCGCCGGGTCTCCAGGAACACGATGATCGCGGCGAGTCGTCCGAGGTAGAGCGACCAGGCGATGGCCCACCAGAAGAAGTAGGGCTTGTGATACCGGTGGTAGAACAGGGCGCAAAGGCCGGCGATCCCGAGGGTGATCGTGGCCTGCAGCAGCGCCGGATGGAGTTCGGCAAGAGGATTCAGAGTGTCTGTCCCAGCCAGCGGGCTACGCGGTCGC
>DAINRP010000097.1:0-1778 GCA_036741755.1 Gemmatimonadales bacterium | reverse complement strand
GAGTTCGGCAAGAGGATTCAGAGTGTCTGTCCCAGCCAGCGGGCTACGCGGTCGCGGTAGCCCCGGCTCACTTTGAGGCGGGTTCCGTCATGCAGGATGGCGATGAACTCGCCGGAGAACCAGGGCTGCAGTTCGCGCAGTCGCTCCACGTTCATCACCGTGGTACGGTGAATGCGCAGGAACTGCTCGGGGTCGAGCCGGGTCTCGAGGGTCGAGAGCGGTTCCCGAAGCAGGTGCGACGTCTTGCCGGTATGCAGCCGAACATAGTTGCTCGCTGTCTCGATCCAGTCGATGTCCGCCACCCGTACAAAGTACACCCGACCGTCGGCGCGAAGGACCAGCCGTTCGGCGTTCTGCCGCGGCCGGGCGAGTCCCGCGATGAGGGCGCTGATGGCCGTGGAGTCGGGACCGCTCGCGGGGTCGTGCAGCCGGTCACGGGCCCGCGCGAAGGCGCGGTGGAAACGCTCGGCATCGAAGGGCTTCAGCAGATAATCTAGCGCATTCGCGTCGAAGGCCTGGATGGCGTATGCGTCGAACGCCGTCACGAAGACCACCGCGGGTGGCGTCGCCGGGCCGAGGGTTTCGAGCACCCCGAATCCGTCGAGCCCGGGCATCTGGACATCGAGGAAGCACAGCTGAGGGGCGTGAGCCCGGATCGCCTCGACCGCCTCGAGTCCGGTGCAGCACGACGCGACGAGTTCAGCCTCCGGTTCGTTCTCGAGCAGGCGGACCAGGCGTTTGCGGGCGATCGGCTCGTCGTCGGCGACCACGGTGCGGACACTCATGCGGGCACCGCGACCGCCGGGGTGAGCCGCAGGTGGAGCGGTGTGTGCACTTCACCGCAGGGGAGGAAGGGCAGGGCGATGGTGACGATCGCGCCTCCCGCGGGATGATTCTCCAGCCGGAAAGCCTGCTCCGCACCGTAGAGCTGCCGCAGCCGTTCCCGGGTGTTACGCAGGCCGAGCCCTTCCTTGTCCGGGCCGTTGACCGGGAAGCCGGGGCCGCTGTCGCGCACACTCACGACGAGCTGCTCTCCTCTGCGCACGGCGTGCAACTCGATGCGGCCCTCGCCGGTAACCGGCGAGATGCCATAGCGGATCGCGTTCTCGACGATGGGCTGCAGCAGCAGGGCGGGGACACCGGCGTCGAGCACCTCCGGCGCCACGAAGGTGCGCACGACCAGTCGATCCTGGAACCGGGTCTGCTCGATCTCCAGATAGGCATCCAGGATCTGCAGCTCCTGCCGGAAGGGGACGACCTGGTGCCCCGCCTGCTCGAGCGAGAGGCGGAGCAGGTGGCCCAGCCGGGCGATCATGCGGTCGGCGTTGTTCGGGTCGTTGTGGGAGAGCTCGGCGATCGTGTTCAGCGCGTTGAAGAGGAAATGGGGCTGCAGCTGCATCTTCAGCAATTGCAGCTCGGCCCGGGCCAGCTGCGCCTCGAGAGAGGCAGCCAGCACCTCGCGCTCGCGATACAGCAGCGCGTACCGCGCGGCCTGGGAGACCGTGACGATACAGAGATAGGCCAGCAGCCGGCTGTCGAACCGGTAGAGGAGACTCGACACGAACGGCCGGAGCGGGGAGTGACTCGCCGCCATGCTGAACATGCGGTCGAGCACGGTCGAGAGGAGCACGAAGCAGATCCCGGCGAGCCCGTGGAGCATCAGGCTGCGGGTGCGCTGCTTCACGTCGAACCGGAGCCGGTTAGCGACCCAGAGCGCCATCGGGGTCAGCGCGGCCCACAGCCAGGCGCTGGCGAGCGACACCACGAGCAGGGGGCGC
>DAINRP010000096.1:0-11040 GCA_036741755.1 Gemmatimonadales bacterium | reverse complement strand
CGGGCGAAACGCGGGCGCGGCGCTTCCATGGCTGGAGCACCCCAAGGACGCCGAGGAGTGCGATGACGACAACCGCCCCGCCGATGAGGAGCGGATTGCGCCTCGGCGCCGACGTGGCGGCGACTGTGCTGGAAGCCGTCGCTACCTTCGCCGCCGCAGCCCGGCGGGTCTTCGGCGAGGGGCCCGGGCTCCCTGCGGCAACCAGCGGAACCGGGCTGCGCGGGGTGCTCACCCGCTTGAGCAATCGCCGGTTCTCCCCCTGCATCGCGAACTGGATGAGCTGGGAGCGCACCGGGTCGTCGTGGTCCATGGTGGGCGCATTCAGGGCGCGGACGACGTCCTCCATCCGGGCAAAGCGATCCTCCGGCCTCTTCGCCAGCATCCGTTCGATCACCGCGGCCAGTTCGGGGGGGCAGTTGGGAACCCGGTCCATCAGCGGCGGGGGCGGCTCATGCGCGTGCTTGAACATGATGTTCATGGCGCTGCCCCCCTCGAACGGGAGCGAGCCGGTGATCATCTGGTAGGCGGTCACGCCGAGCGAGTACTGGTCCGTGGCGCCGCTGAGGGGCATCGCGTGGCACTGCTCGGGACTCATGTAGTGCGGAGTTCCGATGGCCGCGCCGGTCATGGTCAGTCCCTCGGTGTTCGCCACTTTGGCGATGCCGAAGTCCGTGACCACGGGTTGGCCCTCGATGTCCACCATGATGTTGGCGGGCTTGATATCGCGATGAATGACGCCATGGCGGTGGGCATACCCCAGGGCATCCGCGACCCGGCTCAGGATCTGGCTCACCATGATCGGCGGGAGCGGTGCCTGCCCCTTGATGATCGCGTCCAAGGGCTGCCCCTCGATGAACTTCATGACAAACAGGAGCAGGTCCTGCTCCTGCTTGACCGCGTAGATGGGGACGATGTTGGGATGGCTCAGATTGGCGACGGTGCGCGCTTCGAGCCGGAATCGCTCGACCATCCCGTCACCCTGCAGGAGCTGCGGGTGCATCGCCTTGATGGCGACCTTGCGATCGAGCTGGATGTCATGCGCGAGATACACCGAGGCCATCCCGCCACTGCCGATCTCCAGCAGGATCTCGTATTCGCCGAGCGTGATGTCCCGCAGGGTCTCCAGGAAGCGATCCTTGAGCACCGCGGTGTTCGACACCATGACCGTGCTCTCGCCCGTGGCCCCGACCGGGTTGGACACCTCGGTGCCACACGAGGCGCAGAACCGGGCGCCCCGGCCGACCGCCGTGCCGCACTTCTCGCAGACCGCCCCCGTGGTACCGCTCATCGGCCGAAGTGCTCCAGGTACCGCACGCCCGGCATCATCGCGACCCGCCACGCCTCCTCGGTTTCCGGAGTGCACTCCGGATCGTGCAGCCGGACAGCGTGCAGGAGGCTGTCGAGAAACATCGGGTACTGTTCGGCCGGCACATTCATGTCCGAGGGACCGTGTCGTTCGGCGATCCGCTCCAGCAGGTGCGGATTCGGTCGAGCGGCGTAGCTCAACAGCAGGCCGAGTCCATGCTGTAGCAGCTTGTGCTGGCGCTCAAATTTGGTGTTGGCGAATTGCGGAGGGATGGCGGGGTCGCTGGCAAGAAACCGCTCGTAGAACGAGCGGAAGAAGTCTTCGTGACGCAAGCAGCGGTCGTAGCTTGCGCGGGCAAGCTCGATCTGCTGGGGAGTAGGCGCTGGAGCGGTCATCGCACCGGGATTGGCAGAGTCGGATTTGCAAAGATACGCATGGAAGGGCCGTTGTCCACCGCTTTCGGGCAGCCAGGTGGGGCGGCGTCTGGCAACCGCTCAGTCATCGCGCAAAGGCGGCAGACTGAGGGAGACGGCCGCTGGTTCAGTGGCAAGATCCCTTCGACGAGCGCACTGTCCGCCGGACGCTGACCACGCAGGCCTCGGCCTCGACATGGTCTGCCATATTCGGAGACTCCTCGCGGAGGAAATCGGTTCCCCGCAGCAGAGGGCAATCCTCGCATTGGCGGGGGTGCAACGCCGAAGGGCGCGCGACCGATTTGGATCGCGCGCCCTGGTTGACTGTCTCGCCTGATTCGATGCGGAGTCCGCAGCCGCCACCGAGGAGTCGAACGACGAGCATAGCTGGGGGCGGATTCGAACCGCCGACCCCGGCATTATGAGTGCCGTGCTCTAACCACCTGAGCTACCCAGCCTTGGGGCGCAAATCCTAGCGAAGCGCACTACCCTCCGTCAAGGTTTCCCGGCCTCGAACATGCCGATTGCACCTTTGGTGGCGTCTGCGAATGCATGCGTGACAAACGGATAGGTTCCCGCTTCCCTCAGGCGTGTCTCGAAGATCGCACCCCCACCGACGGGAACCATGACCGTCTGGATCCCGGTCAACGGCGAGGAGGTCGTCGCATCAAGAAGGACCCGCTCGAAGATCCCGCCCACAACATGGAACGAAGAGACCCGGTTCGGGCCGGCGTTGACGACGTAGATCCGGATCAGCTCGCCCACCGGAACGCTGATGGGGTGCTTCGCGTATTGCGCCGATCGACCGTTGAAGACCACATAGTCCGGCGCCTGATCCAGCACTTTCGGCCAGTCGAGGCTCCGTGTCCGGTGGCTGCTGTCCTCCGGAGAGAGGTAGAACTCGCTCTGCACCAGGACGAACTCATGCGCCTTCGGTCGGGGGACGACTGGATCCACCACGAGGGCGCCGTACATGCCGTTGGCGATGTGCGCCGCCACCGGTGCGGTGCCACAGTGGTACATGAACACCCCGGGCACCCTTGGCACGAATCGGTAGTGGATCGAGTCGCCCGGATTCACGTTGACGTAGTACCGGCTCGGCGCGATCTCCGCCGCATGGAAGTCCATGCTGTGCGGCATGGGTGCCTTGTTGACGAGCGTGAAATCCACGGTGTCCCCGACGGTCGCCCGAAGCGCCGGGCCGGGCACGCCCCCACCAAACGTCCAGGCATCGTAGGTCACTCCCTGGTCGATCGTGATGGGAGCGTGGCTGATCTCAAGCCGCAGGTGCTTGAGATGGCCGGGCGCCGACGGCGGTGCCTCGGCGGCGATCGGCGCAGGCACGCCGGCGGGACCGACAGCGGCCTCCCCGTGGGAGATGTCCGCCGCTGCCGCCCCGGGGGCCGCTGCCGGCGGCCGCTCTGCTTGTGCTGGTGGCTTGCGTGGAGCACCGGGCTGACAGCCGGACATCGCGACGAGAACAGGAATGACGACGGTGAGCGAACGGCGACGGGAGCGGTGTACCACCGGGGGACCTCCAGTACATCATGATCGAGGCAGCGGACAGCTCGCCTTACGGTTCGCTGTCCACCTGCAGCCGGTAGAGGAACTCCCCCTTCCGGATCATGCCAAACTGCTCGCGTGCCAGCCGCTCCTGCAGCTTCCGATCGGTGGCCACGGCCTTGGCATATCGGCGAAGCGAATCCACCTCGATCGTGAGCTGCTCGATCGCGGCCTGCTGCGCCCGCTCCTGGCGCCTGAGCTTCAGCCAGTTCAGGGTGCTGTATTCGCCCCCGAACACGGCATAGATGAGCGCTCCGCCAAGGACGACGGCCATGAACAGGCGGGCCCGGCTCACAGCGCGTAGAGGTCCCGGCCCGGGTACTGAGCGATCTCTCCAAGCTCCTCGCTGATGCGAAGCAACTGGTTGTACTTCGCGATGCGGTCGGTCCGGCTGGCGCTTCCGGTCTTGATCTGCCCGACACCGGACGCGACGGCGAGGTCGGCGATGAAGGTGTCTTCGGTCTCACCCGAGCGGTGGGAGATGATCGCGCCGTAGCCGGCGGTCTTGGCCATCTCGATGCACTCGAGGGTTTCGGTCAGCGTCCCGATCTGGTTCACCTTCACCAGTACCGCGTTGGCCACACCCTGCTCGATCCCCTGCCCCAGCCGATCCACGTTGGTGACGAACAGATCGTCGCCGACGATCTGGCAGCGATTGCCCAGTCGATCCGTCAGGAGCTTCCAGCCATCCCAGTCGTCTTCCGCGAGGCCGTCCTCGATCGAGACGATCGGATAGCGGTCCACCCAACTGGCGTAGAGATCGACCATGCCAGAGGCCGGACGACGACTGCCGTCGCCCTTCTTGAAGACGTATTCGCCTTCCTGGAAGAGTTCGGAGGCCGCCACGTCCAGCGCGATCGCCAGATCCCGCCCCGGCTCGTAACCTGCGGCGCGGATCGCCTCCATCACGACGTCCAGGGCCGCTTCGTTCGACGGCAGCATCGGCGCAAAACCGCCTTCGTCGCCCACGGCGGTGGACAGCTTCATCCTGGTCAGCACCTTCTTCAGCGCATGGAAGACCTCCACGCCCATCCGAAGCCCCTCCGGAAAGGTCTCCGCCCCGATCGGCACGACCATGAACTCCTGGGCATCCACATTGTTCGAGGCGTGAGCGCCACCGTTGAGGATGTTCATCATGGGCACCGGCAGCACCCGGGCGAGGGGGCCACCGAGGTAGCGGTAGAGCGGGAGCCCGGAATCCTGGGCCGCGGCGCGCGCCACGGCCATCGACACGGCGAGCATCGCGTTGGCACCGAGATGACTCTTGTTGGGCGTACCGTCGACGTCCAGCATCTCCTGGTCGATGGAGATCTGATCCTCCGCCGCCATCCCCTCCAGCCGCGGGCCGATCACCTCGTTCACATTGCGGACTGCCTCCAGCACCCCCTTCCCCTGGTACCGCTTGGGGTCGCCATCCCGCAGTTCCACCGCCTCGTGCTCTCCGGTCGAGGCGCCACTCGGCACCGCCGCCCGCCCCGTCGCCCCGCTGGAAAGGACGACTTCGGCCTCGACGGTGGGATTGCCGCGGCTGTCGATGATTTCGCGACCGTGCACTTCGATGATCGTGGACATGGAACCGGTGGGTTGAAGTGAGGCTTTCGAGAACGTGCGGAACGTACAACGGGAGCGGGTCGCAGGGAACGGGCGGACGGCCGGAGGCGCTCAGGCGAAGTGGTCGTAGCCGCCGAGGGTGACAGGCTGTCCGCCGAGCAAGAAGAGGGTCCCCTTCCCTGCGCGCACGGTGCCGATCCGGGTGAGCGGCACCCCAGTCTCCCGCTGCAGGCCCAGAGCTGCGGAGGCATCGAACTCGACAGGCATCGCAACGAGCAGCTCGTAGTCCTCGCCACCCTGCGCGGCAAAGACTGCCGGCGGCACCCCCTCCCTGCTCGCGATCCCGCTCGCGACCGGCGCGACCGGGACCAGCGCCAGGTCGATCTCCAGCGTAACGCCGGAGGCTGCGGCCAGGTGCTCCGCGTCGCCGCCGAGACCATCGCTCAGATCGAGCATGGCGTGCGCCCCGGCACGGGCTAGCGCCTGACCGGGCACGATCCGCGGAATCGGATGCGCGAAGGCCGCCCGCGCCGACGCATCCGGTGCACCACCTGCCTTCCAGGCGTGGAGCGCGGCGCGAGCGCCGCCCAGCTCGCCGGTCACCCAGAGGCCATCGCCGGCGACGGCGCCGACGCGGGTCACCGGCCGCTCCGCTCTGCCAAGGACGGTCACGTCGATCACCCACCGCTCGCTCCCCGTCAGATCTCCGCCGAGGACCGCGCCGCCCGCCGCGTGGACTGCCGCACCGACGCCGGACATCAGCGCGGTGAGATCGTCATCGCTGGCGCCTGGTGGTACGCCGATACTGGTCAGCACCCCCACCGTCGCCGCGCCCTCTGCGGCAAGATCCGAAAGGGCGGCGGACGTCGCGCGCCAGCCGATCTCCTCGAGCGTCAGCCAGTCGTGCCGGAAGTGGACCCCCTCCACCGAGAGGTCGACGCTCACCACGAGCCGACCCCGGCCGTCGGGGAGAACGGCGCAATCGTCACCGACGCCGCGAGCGATGGGCCCGAGCTGGTGGAGGATCTGGCGGATGCGGTCGAACTCGCGGCCGGGACCGAGCCGAATGGTGTTCCGTCCGTTGGGGACCATCGCGAAGTCGTCCGTCACTGGCCGATCACGTCCAGACGCAGCCGGACCAGGCCGCGCAGCGTGGCGATCCAGAGGTAGGTATCGTCGACGGCGATGTCGGTTACCTGACCCGGCAGATCGCCCGGGGCGGTGAGCGGGCGCCGGAGGGGCGTCGCGATGCCGGCGAGTCCCACCCCGCGATCACCGGCGAGGTAGAGCCCCCGGGGGCCGTTGATCACCGTGTGCAGCCGCCCGAGGGTACTGCCGAGCAGCGGGCCAAGCGCAAAGCGACCGGTCCCGGGATTGCGCCACAGGAGCCGATCTTCCAGCAGCGCTACAAGGGTGTCGGCGCGCCAGGTGAGCGCGACGACCGGGGCCTGCAGACTGATGCTTTCGCGGAGAGCATCGGGCTGCAGCAGGTCCGGTTCGCCGGGGAGTGCGGCGAAGAGTCCGACCCGGGTCCCGACCCAGGTGGTGTCGCCAGACAGCGCGACGGCATACGCCGCGTCGGAAAAGGCGGGCGCGAGCCGGCGGAATCCGGTGGAGTCGGTGTACGCCGCGAGCCCATGGGCGGTCCCGGCCACCATGCGTCCGCGCCGCTGCGCCAGCGAGAGCACGCGTGCGTCAGGCAGCCCGCGCCCTTCGTCGTAGCGCTCGGCGTCCCCGGTCCTGGCAGACAGCCGGATGACTCCGCCATCGGTCGCGAGCCAGAGGTCCGACTCCATTCCGACGACACGGCGGGCTTCGGTGAAGGGCAGACCGGTCGCCCGCGGCCCCTGGAGCGACCGGAACTCGCCAAGAGTCGATCCGACGAAGGTGAGCCCGGGATCAGCGATCTGGGTCCGCTCGGTGACGGCCCATACCCCGCCGGTGCCCGCAAACAGTGCGGCCACCACCTCGCTGGGCAGCCCGTAGGGGAGCAACTCGGGCAGCCCGGCGCCGTCGGCGAAGTAGACTAACCCGGCGCCTGAGGTCCCAAGGTACCAGCCGATACCGGTGAAGCCCTGTGCCCGTGCGACGGCGGTGTAGCGCACGTTGCGCAGCCGGCTGCCGAAGAGCAGCGAAGCGCTGTTGGCCTGGATCGCCGGGTTGCTCCGGATCGCCTCGTCCAGAGTCGGCGCACGGACCGGCCGTCGGGGCGCGCCGCTCGGAAAAGCCGCACCCCCTCGCGAAGCGGTGAACCACCCCGACCCGGTCCGCAGGAAGAGCCCCGACCCGGGCGCATCCTGGTCCAGGGCCGCGTCTACCACCGCGCCAGGTACCGTGCCCTGTTCCCACAACTGAATGCCCGGATCGAACCGGAGCCAGCCGCCGCGCCGCACCAGCCAGAGACCACCATCCAAGGGGTCGGCGAACGCGACGAAGACGTCATTGAGTGCCGTCGGATCGCGTGGCTGCCACGGCCCCTGCCAGCGGTGCGCGAGCGGATCCCAGGCGATGACTGCGGTTGGTGTCGCGGCGAAGACGCGGTCGGTGCTGGTGGCAACGGCGGTAATGCGGGTGAAGTCGCCGATGATGGCCCGGTCCTCCGGCGACCAGTCACGGGTCTGCGCCTGCGCGGCGCCGGTGAGCAGCGAGCTGAGCACCGCGGCGCGCCACACCGAACTCACCACCGCTGCGGTGCCTCCAGCTCGAGCAAGACTGGGGGACGAGGCGCCGGTCGCACCTGGCGAAGCGACTCCCAGGTCCGCCAGAGATCGGGGAGCGCGGCGAGGACGTCCATCGGACGCATGCTGCGGGCGGTGAAGCGACGCGCTGCCAGGTCGGCGGCGCGACCAAGCGCCTGCGCCGCCACCGCCGCAGCGATCACCGGATGTTCGAGCTGAACCAGTGTCGTGGCAACCAGTCCGCTCAGAATGTCTCCGCTCCCGCCGGTCGCGAGCCCCGGATTGCCCGCTGCCACCGTGATCACCGAACCGTCCCGCCCGGCAACGACCGTCGGCACACCCTTGAGGAGCACCGTGCAGCCGGCCATCACGGCCGCCGAGCTGGCTGCAGTCCAGGGATCGAGCTCGAGTCCCTCGGCGCATTCGGAGAAGAGCCGACGGAACTCGCCCTGATTCGGCGTGAGCACGATGGGGCGCTCAGCCGCGAGCATCTGCAGCTCACGGCGCGCCCCGCCCAGGGCGTAGAGGGCATCGGCATCGAGCACCAGGGCCTGGGCGTGCCGAGCTGCGGCGAGCACGAACGCATCTCGTCCGGCTGCCCGACCCAGCCCCGGCCCGATGATCACGGCGTCGGCCCGCTCGAGGAGCGCCACCAGCTCCGGTGAAAGCGGGAGTGTGAACTCGTGACGCAAGGTCTGCAGGTCGGGCTCGGCAACGGCAAGAAGGTCAATCGTTCTCCCGGGGGCGACCGCGTGCACCAGACCCGCGCCAGCGCCGAAGGCGGCGCGGGAGGCGAGCCGCAGCGCGCCGCTCATGCCGTCGTCGCCGCCGATCACGACCACCCGACCGCGAGTTCCCTTGTGCTCTCTGGCCTCGAGGCGACCCTGCGACTCGGCGGCGGCGCGATCGGTGAGCAGGACCGGCCAGACGGGATCCGCGGCGGGGTGACCGATGTCGACGACGATCACACTGCCGCATTCATCGCGGGCGATCAGATGTCCGCGACGCAGCCCACCAAAGGTGACGGAGAGTTGTGCCTGCACGGAAGCGCCATGAGTGACGCCGGTCCGCAGATCGACCCCGGTCGGTCCGTCGATCGCGACGAGCGGCAGGGCCAGATCGTTGAGCCGATCGACCAGGGCCTGGACAGGGCCACGCAGCGCCCCGTGGGCGCCGGTACCCAGCAGGGCGTCCACCGCAAGAGTCACGGTTGGCCACGGCCCATCCGGCTCCACGGTGCGGACCCCTTCGCTGCGTGCCAGCGCCGCCATCTGCCGATTCAGCGCCGACGGCTCCCCCGCGACCGCCGTCACGAACACCGGCACATCGAGCCGATGGAGGACCCGCGCGATGACCCAGCCATCGCCGCCGTTGTTGCCCGGGCCCGCCGCGATCAGCACGCCGCCGGCGAGCCGTTCGGGGAAGCGCACCGCGATCACCTCCGCGGCCGCGCGCCCGGCCGCTTCCATCAGGGTCGCGAGGGCGATGCCGCCCGCTTCGGCGCGGCGATCCCAGTCGCTGGATTGTTCGGGGGAGAGTACCGGAAGGGTCATGGGTCCTTCAGCCTCCGGTCGACCGGAGACGGGTGCCTAACGACTGACGGCCACCAGTTCCGCGACGCCATCCCAGGGATAGGGCTCACCGAAGGCCTCGGAGAAGTCGTAGACGGCGGTGAAGTCCTCCTCGCGGTCGGTCGGCTGGGTCGAGAGCAGACCGGCGCGGACCAGGATGAAGACGATGCTGCCGTAGTCCTCCGTCTTCCGGATCCCCCAGAACGCGAGCACCTCCGGGGCGAGCAGGCCGAACTGCCTGACGGCGAAGTCGCGGCAGGCCCACGCCAGCTCCGCACCGGTGACGTGACGGCGCGCTTCGAGACGCGACTGGAGGAACTCGATCGCCGCCAGGACGAACAGGTAAGCCCGCTCGTCGTAGCGATAGCCATCGGCGCGCAGGCGCGTCAGGACATCGGTGGAGAACTGGAGGTCATTCATGATGCGGCAGGGTGGTCCGGGCCATAGCGAGCGAAGCTAGGACCCGGACGCCGGGGGGTCAAGCGCGCCGCGGGCGGTACAGCGGGAATGCGCGACAGAGCTCGAGCACCTGGTGCTTTACGCGAGTAATGGTCTCTTCATCCCGCCGCGTGAGCACCTCATCGATGAGCTGGGCGATTCGCTTGAATTCAGACTTGCCCATCCCGCGGGTCGTCATCGCCGGCGTGCCCAGCCGGATGCCGCTGGTGACGAAGGGCGACTGCGGATCGTCGGGAATGGTGTTCTTGTTGACGGTGATCTCCGCCTTGCCGAGCAGCGCTTCCGCCTCCTTGCCCGTGAGGTTCTTGGGGCGGAGGTCGACCAGCATGAGGTGGGTATCAGTGCCGCCGGACACGATCGCGAAGCCGCGCTCGATCATCGCGTCGGCCAGCGTCTTCGCGTTCTCAACGACCCGCTTGGCGTAAGTCTTGAATTCGGGCTCGAGCGCCTCGCCGAACGCCACCGCCTTCGCGGCGATGACGTGCTCCAGGGGCCCGCCCTGAGTTCCGGGAAACACCGACTTGTTCACCGCGGCGGCGAGCTCCTGAATGCACAGGATGATGCCGGCCCGTGGACCGCGGAGGGTCTTGTGGGTGGTGCTGGTGACGACCTGGGCGTGCGGCACCGGCGACGGGTGAACGCCGCCCGCGACGAGGCCGGCGAAGTGGGCCATGTCGACGAGCAGGTAGCCGCCGACTTCATCGGCAATCGAGCGGAAGGCCGGGAAGTCAATGGTCCGCGCATAGGCACTGCCGCCGGCGATGAGGATCTTCGGCCGCTCGCGAAGCGCCTGGTCCCGGACCTGGTCCATGTCGATCCGGCCGGTCGAGGGATTCACGCCGTACTGCACCGCGCGCCAGATGACACCGCTGTGATTGACCGCCGCACCATGGGAGAGGTGCCCACCGTGCGGCAATGCGAGACCCATGATGGTCTCGCCCGGCTTGGCGATCGCCATGAACGCCGCGAAGTTCGCCTGCGCGCCGCTGTGCGGCTGAACGTTGGCGTGGGCGGCTCCGAACAGCTGCTTGGCGCGGTCGATCGCGAGCTGCTCCACCTTGTCGACGACTTCGCACCCGCCGTAGTACCGCTTGCCCGGATATCCCTCGGCGTACTTGTTGGTGAGCGGCGTCCCCATCGCGTCGATCACGGCGCGACTGGCGAAGTTCTCACTGGCAATGAGCTCGAGCCCGTTCTGCTGGCGGTGCAGCTCGGCGTCGATGAGTCCGGCGATGGTGGGGTCCGCCTTGCGGAGCGAGGCGTTGTGGTCGTACGACATGCGATCTCCCTTCAGGGTTCAATCTTGTCAACCCGGCGCTGGTGGCGGCCGCCCTCGAAGGGCGTCTCGAGGAAGGCCCGCAGCATGCGCTCCGCCTCCTCGGGGGGCGTGACGCGCGCGCCCAGGGCCAGCACGTTGGCGTCGTTGTGCTGCCGCGCCAGGCGCGCGGCGGCCGCGTCGTGAGGCACGGCCGCGCGCACGCCGGCGTGGCGGTTGGCGG
>DAINRP010000095.1:0-11097 GCA_036741755.1 Gemmatimonadales bacterium | reverse complement strand
TCACATCCGTGCATGTCGATATCAGCGCGCTGGGCGAGCGCGCCACGGCCTGGCTGCTGTCCTCACTGGGCGAGCCGCCGGACCGCCAACTCCGCCGCGAGACGCTGGCCACGACCCTCATCGTGCGGCGTTCCTGCGGCGCCCGGAGGCAGTAAGCCCCCGAATTTTCACCACCCCTGGAGGAAGTCGGTATGACGATCCGAAACGTTGTGCGATGGCTGGGAGGAGTGCTCGCGGTGCTCGGGCTCTTTCTCCTGATGGCGGGTAGTGCCTCCGCCCAGACGAGTACCGGTACCATCCGTGGCACCATCACGGGCGCCGACGGCAAGGGCTTGAGCGGCGCCGAGATCGTGGCGAAGAACGTCTCGAGCGGCGTCGAGCGGTCGGCGACCAGCCGCGCCGATGGCGGCTATACCCTCGCCGGTATGGTCCCCTCGACCTACCAGCTGACGGTGCGGCGCATTGGCAGCGGGGCGCAGGCGCGCATGGTCGTGGTGCAGGTCGGCGCCCTGGTGGTGCAGGACTTCCAGCTGGAAGAGCGAGCGGTCGAAATCGGGGAGCTGACGGTGACGGCCCCGGCACCGGCCATCGAGACCCGGACCTCGGAAGTCGCCACCAACATCACCCAGGCCCAGATCGAGAAGCTGCCGACGCCCAGCCGCAACTTCCTCGACCTGGCGGCCCTGTCGCCCGGCGTGAGTGTCGCCGAGGACCGGATCAACGGCACCTCGAAGAACATCACCGCCGGCGGCCAGAGCGCCAACTCGGTCAACATCTTCGTCGACGGGGTGAGCCTGAAGAACGACCTGACCGCCGGCGGCATCGCAGGCCAGGACGCCAGCCGCGGCAATCCATTCCCGCGGAACGCGGTGCAGGAGTACCGGGTCATCAGCCAGAACTTCAAGGCGGAGTATCAGAAGGCGTCCAGCGCCGTCATCACCTCGACGACCAAGTCGGGCGGCAACATCTGGTCCGGCAGCGCCTTCTTCGGATACCAGGACAAGGGGCTGGTGGCGCGGGACACCTTCGATATCGCCAACAAGGTGAAGAAGTCCGATTACAGCCGGTCGATCCTCGGCCTGAGCGCCGGCGGTCCGATCATCAAGAACAAGCTGCACGTCTTCGCCTCGTATGAAGGCAACTACCAGAACCGCACAGCCACCGTGAACTTCACGCCGCCGACCGGGATCGCGGCGCTCGACACGGTGAACCTGACCAGCTACAACGGCTCCAAGCAGTCGCCGTTCCGGGAGACCCTGCTCTTCGGCAAGCTGAGCTACGCGGTAAACTCGAAGTCGTCCGCCGAATTCAGCATCAACAACCGGCACGAGACCGACGTCCGGGACTTCGGCGGCACCACCTCGCTGCAGTCCGCCACGAACTTCCGCAACAAGGTCACGATCGGGACCTTCAAGTACAACTACTTCAGCGGACCGTGGCTCAACGAGGCGCAGGTGAGCTATTCCCGCTTCCGCCGCAATCCGTCGCCCGATACGCCGGGCCTGCCGTCCAGGGTGTTCCACTATCCCGGGCAGGACGCGCGGATCGGCAGCAATCTCAGCATCCAGGACTTCACCCAGAAGCGGCTGGGGTTCCGGAACGACCTGACCTACAGCGGCTTCCAGATGGCCGGCCAGCACGTCTTCAAGCTCGGCGCCGTCGTGGACTTCGTGAAGTATGACGTCATCAAGCGGAACGACGAGACGCCGAAGTTCGAGTACGCCCAGTATGTGGACTCAACCAACTACGGCTGGACCACCGATCCGACGCAGCTCGCGTTCAATTTCCAGACGCCGTACCAGCTGACCTACGGCACCGGCGTCCCGGGCCTGAAGGTGAACAACACCCAGATCGGCGCCTACCTGCAGGATGACTGGACCCCGACACCCCGCCTGACGCTGAACCTCGGCCTCCGATGGGACTACGAGTCCAACATGTTCAACACCAAGTACAAGACCCCGCAGATCGTGGTCGACACCCTGACGCGCTACAACGACTCGCTGCCGTCGCCGCTCGACCTCAACCGCTACATCAGTACCGGCAACAACCGCAAGCCGTTCAAGGGCGCCTTCCAGCCGCGGGTCGGCTTCTCCTACGCGCTGGACAACGACAACAAGACGACGATCTTCGGCGGCTTCGGCATCTTCTACGACCGCTCGATCTTCGACTTCTCGGTGGACGAGATCCAGAAGCTGACCCACCCGACCTACTCGATCCAGTTTGCCGCGCCGGGCCAGACCCCGAAGCCCGGCCAGGTCGCGTGGAACAACAGCTACCTGACCGCTGACACGACGGTGCTGAACGCGCTGGTGAAGAGCTCCGGCCAGCCCGAGGCCTTCCTGCTCGACAACAAGACCAAGCTTCCCAAGTCGAAGCAGTGGAGTCTCGGTATCCGGCGGGTGATGGGCAGCTTCGTCGGCACTGCGACCTACCAGGCGCAGCGCGGGACGGACCAGTTCACCTACACCTGGGCGAACATCGGGCTCAACCCGAATGGCTCCTGCTGCACCAGCTTCAACATCGGGGCCCACGGCTTCCGGAATTTCATCGCCTCGACCAATGACGGAAAGACCTGGTACGACGCGCTGTCGCTCCAGCTCGACCGGCCGTATCGCCGCAGCATCAGCTCGAAGTTCGGCTGGGGCGCGGGCCTGCTCTACACCTACGCCAAGCGTTCGATCGCCGGCGTGGACAACCTGAACGACCTGAGCAGTTCGTTCCCGGGCGCCTTCCCGAACGCCAAGGGCATCCCGAAGCATGCCGACAACGGCGGCAACGACGAGCGGCACCGCGTCGTGGCCAACTGGATCCTGGACCTGCCGTACGCCTTCGGCATCCAGTTCAGCGGCCTGCTCACACTCGGCAGCGGTGCCCGACTCGACGTGGGGTGTCCGGCCCGATTCTGCGGCCCGAGCACCTACATCAACGGCGGGTTCAAGCCGAAGAAGTACGACTTCATCATCCCGGGCGCGTGGGCCTACCGGAACGTGGATCTTCGCCTCCGGAAGGACTTCCCGAGTTTCGCCGGCACGCAGCTCGGCGTGACGCTGGACGTCTACAACGCGTTCAACTACCGGAACTTCGGCTGCTACGACACCGGCTTCAATTCGCCGAATCAGGGCAAGGCCTTCTGCGCCATCAGCGATCCGCGCCGGTTCCAGCTCGGTGCCGAGTATAATTTCTAGTTGACCTCTCAACCGTGGGGCATCCATTCCGGATGCCTCACGGTGCTTCCCCCCTGACGGGGGCGGAACGACGATGCGTGCACTCCTGACCCGGCTCCCCGCTCCCGCCAGCCTGCTGCTTCTGGGCCTCCTCGCCTGCAACGGGGTCGGCCCTGCCCCGTCCGCAGAACCCATCACCTCACCGCGCGCCCAGGCGTTTCTCGATACCCTCGAGCAGCGCACCTTCAGCTTCTTCTGGGAGCGCACCGATCCGGCCACCGGCCTGACGCCCGACCGCTGGCCGACGCAGAGCTTCTCCAGCATCGCCGCCGTCGGGTTCGCGCTGACCGCCTATCCCGTCGGCGTCGAGCAGGGCTATGTGACCCGAAGCGAGGCGGCGACCCGCACCCTTACCACGCTCCGCTGGTTCTGGCAGGCGCCGCAGGGCGTCGCCACGAGCGGCACCGCCGGATACCGGGGCTTCTTCTACCACTTCCTGGATCCGCAGAGCGGTACCCGCTTCAAGGACGTGGAGCTGTCGACGGTGGACACCTCCCTCCTGCTCGGCGGCGTGCTGTTCTGCCAGCAGTACTTCGACGGCACCGATCCGACCGAAGCCGCGATCCGCGCCTACGCCGACTCGCTCTACGGCCGCGTGGACTGGCGCTGGGCCCAGCGGACACCGCCGCTCATCAACATGGGCTGGAAGCCGGAGAGCGGCTGGCAGCCGCTCGACTGGCGCGGCTTCAACGAGGCGATGCTGGTCTATATCCTCGCATTAGGCTCCCCGACCACGCCGATCGATTCGAGCGCGTGGGCGGCGTGGTCCAGCACCTATCAGTGGGGGACCTACTACCGCCAGTCGCACATCGGCTTCGCACCGCTCTTCGGCCACCACTACACCCAGGTCTGGGTGGACTTCCGCGGGGTGCAGGACCCCTACACCCGGGCGCACGGCATCGACTACTTCGAGAACTCGCGCCGAGCCACGCTGGCCCAGCGGAGCTACGCCATCGACAATCCGGCGGGGTGGGCCGGCTACGGTGCCACCACCTGGGGTCTCTCGGCCTCTGACGGCCCGGCGGACCTCACGCTCAACTACAAGGGGAGCGCGCGGCGCTTCTTCACCTACGCCGCCCGCGGCGCCTCGTTCACCGAGGTGCGGGACGACGGCACCATCGCGCCGACAGCTGCAGCGGGATCGATCCCCTTCGCGCCTGAGATCGTGATCCCCGCGCTGCTCGGCATGCGGGAGCGTTACGGCACGTGGCTGTTCGGACAGTACGGCTTCCTCGATGCCTTCAACCCGAGCTTCCAGTTCCCGGTGACGGTCAGCCAGGGCCAGCTGGTGCCGGGCCAAGGGTGGTTCGACACCGACTATCTCGGCATCGATCAGGGTCCGATCATCGCCATGCTCGCGAACTACCGCTCGGACCTGGTGTGGAAGTACATGCGGAAGAGCCCTTACATCATCCGCGGCCTCCGGCGGGCCGGCTTCGCGGGCGGCTGGCTGGACCAGGCACCGTGAGGCCCCTCCCCGGCCCCTCCCCGCGACAGCGGGGATGGGGGATGATCCACCGCAGCTCCGCCTGTTGGCGGATGGGGGGAGGGGTCTGTGCAACGCTCCTGCTCCTGGGGTGCACGACGCGCTCCGATCCCGACACCCTCCGCTTCTGGGCGTTCGGCCGCGAGGGGGAGGTCGTGCAGCAGCTGGCGCGTGGCTTCGAGCGGGAGCATCCCGGTGTGCATGTCCGGGTGCAGCAGATTCCCTGGTCGGCGGCGCATGAGAAGCTGCTGACCGCGATCGTGGGGCGATCGACGCCCGACATCGCGCAGATGGGCAATACCTGGATTCCGGAGATGGCCGCCCTCGGCGCGCTCGCGCCGATCACCACTCCGCTGGCTGACAGCAGCTATTTCCCCGGTATCGTCGCCACCAATGTCATCCACGACACGCTCTACGGCGTGCCCTGGTACGTGGACACGCGGGTGCTCTTCTACCGGAAGGACATCCTGGCGCAGGCCGGCTATCAGAAGATGCCGGACACCTGGGCGGGATGGCGGGAGGCGATGCTCGCCATCAAGCGCACCGTCGGCAAGGACCGATACGCGATCTTCCTGCCGACCAACGAATGGCCGCCGCAGGCAATCCTCGGGCTGCAACAGGGTTCGCCGCTGATCAACCCCGCGGGCTACGGCACCTTCGCGGAACCGGCCTTCGCGCGGGCGTTCGACTTCCTGCTCTCACTCTATCATGACGGGCTCGCGCCACCGGTGAGCAATACCGAGATCGCGAACCTCTACCAGGAATTCGGGCGCGGCTACTTCTCGATGTATATCAGCGGGCCGTGGAACCTGGGCGAGTTCCGCCGTCGGCTTCCGCCCGAACTCCAGAAATCGTGGGGGACCGCTCCGCTGCCCGGCCCCAGCGGCGCCGAGTCAGGCGTCTCGCTCGCGGGCGGCTCGAGCCTGGTCGTCTTCCGGGCGTCGAAGCAGCGCGAGCTGGCGACGCAATTCGTGGAGTATCTCTCCCGGCCGGAGCAGCAGGCGGCGTTCTACCGCCTGACCGGCGACCTCCCGGCGCGGCGCGAGGCGTGGGCGGATTCCGCGCTCGCCGCCGACCGTGAAGCGGACGCCTTCCGGATCCAGCTCCTCCGCGCGGTGCCGACGCCGATGGTGCCGGAGTGGGAGCAGGTCACGACCAAGATCATGGACCACACCGAGGCCGCCGTCCGCGGCGGCACCTCCCCCGCCGCCGCGCTCTCGGCCCTCGACCTCGACGTCAACCGGCTCCTCGAGCGGCGCCGGTTCCTGCTCTCCCGCGCGCGGACGACGACGCCGTGACCCCCGGCGGAACCGGTGCCGAGGCGCGGGCCGGGTGGGCATTCGTCACCCCGGCGCTGCTCCTGATCGGGGTGTTCTTCGCGATCCCGGTCTGCGGCGCGTTCCTGCTCTCGTTTACCGATTTCGATCTCTACTCGATCGGTGACTTCGGCAGCACCCGGTTCGTCGGGCTCAAGAACTATCAGGACCTGCTGTCGACCCCGCTCTTCTGGACCGCACTCCGGAACACCACCTACTTCGTTGTCATCGGCGGGCCGCTCTCGGCCGCCGCCTCGCTTGCGGCGGCGGTGCTGGTCAACGCGAAGATGCTGCGTCTCAAGCCGCTCTTCCGCAGCGCCTTCTTCGCGCCGTGGGTGACGACGCTGGTCGCCGTCGCGATCGTCTGGCGCTACATCTACCACCCGCAGTACGGCCTGGTGAACGCGGGGCTCTCCCACCTCGGCATCGGGCCGATCGACTGGCTCGGCAACCCGCACTGGGCGATGCCGGCGATCATCCTGCTCTCGGTCTGGAAGAACTTCGGCTACAACATGCTGGTGTTCCTGGCGGGGCTGCAGGCGATCCCCGAGGAGCTGTACGAGGCGGCGTCGCTCGACGGCGCAGGGGCGTGGCACCGCTTCCGGCACATCACCCTCCCGATGCTGGGGCCCACGTTCGTGTTCGTGGGCGTGGTGACGATGATCGCCTCGTTCCAGGTCTTCAGCGAACCCTATGTGATGACCCAGGGCGGCCCGCTCAAGGCGACGGAGACGCTGGTGCTCTTCATGTACGAGGAGGGCTTCCGGTGGTGGCGACTGGGCTTCTCCGCCGCGATCGCCGTGGTGCTCTTCCTGCTGACGCTCATCGGCACGCTGCTGCAGCTCCGGCTCCGGAAGGCGACCGAGCGATGATGCGCCGCCTCAAGTCGATCGGGCTGCACGCCGTGCTGGCCATCGCGGCATTGCTCGCCGCGGCCCCGCTCCTGTGGATGATCTCCGCGTCGTTCATGCGCCCCGGAGAGGCAAATAGCTCGCCACCGCCGCTCCTGCCGGCACACCCGACGCTCGAGCACTACCGGGCGCTCTTCACCACGCTCAGCCTCGGCCGGTACTTCGTCAACAGTCTGCTGATCGCGGTCGGCGGCACCCTCCTCGCCGTGCTCATTACCGGCATGGCGGGCTACGCCTTTGCGAAGCTCCGCTTCCGCGGGCGCGAGCCGGTCTTCCGCGGGCTGCTGGCCGGGATGGTGATTCCGGGCCAGGTGGCGATGCTGCCGATGTTCATCCTGCTTCGGGAGATGGGGCTGATCAACACGCTGTTCGGCGCGATGGTTCCGGTGCTCGCCCCGATCTACGGCATCTTCCTGGTGCGCCAGTACGCGCAGTCGATACCCGACGACCTCCTCGATGCCGCGCGCCTCGACGGCGCCAGCGAGTTCCGCATCTTCCGGTCGATCGTGTTTCCTTCGCTCGCCCCGGTGCTCGCCACCCTCGGCGTGTTCACCTTCCTGAGCGCCTGGAACGATTTCATGTGGCCGCTCATCGTGCTGAGCGACGACGCGCACTACACCCTGCCGGTCGCGCTCGCGAATCTCGCGGGGGAGCATGTGCAGGACGTGGAGCTGATGATGGGCGGCGCGGTGGTGACGGTGCTGCCGGTCTTTCTCGCCTTTCTCTTCCTGCAGCGATACTACATCCAGGGCATCATGGCGGGGAGCGTGAAGGGATGATCGCGCATCTCCTCCTGCTGCCGCTGCTGGCGGGCGCGCAGCCCGACTCGCTCGCCCCGCGGCTGCTCGATGACTTCGAACAGCCGGGCGCGTGGAGCCCCCATCCCGCCGACGGAGTCGAGGCGACGCTCCACGGGGACCGCGGCCATACCGGTCGTTCGCTCCGGATGGACTTCGACTTCCATGGAGGCGGTGGCTATGCGATCGCCCGGCGCGCGCTGGCGATCGAGCTGCCGCCGAACTACGCCTTCTCCTTCTGGATGCGGGGCATCTCGGCGCCGAACACCCTCGAATTCAAGCTGAGCGATGCCTCCGGCGAGAACGTCTGGTGGTACACCGAGCGCGACCGGAACTTCGACGGCCGCTGGCAGAAAATCACGATCCGCCGCCGCCAGATCAGCTTCGCCTGGGGCCCACTCGGCGGCGGCGACCTGCGTCAGGCAGCCGCGCTGGAGCTGGTCATCACGGCCGGCCGCGGAGGAGGCAAAGGCAGCGTCTGGTTCGACGACCTTACGCTGATGCCGCTGCCCGATCTCGGTCCCTATGACCGCACCCCCACCGCAACATCGGCGGCCAGCCTCACGCGATACCCCGCCGCGGCCGCCATGGATGACGACACGCTCACTACATGGCGCAGTGGTACGGCCCCCACCACGCTCACGGTGGACTTCCAGCGCCCGCGGGAGTTTGGCGGTCTCACGCTGCGCTGGGAAACAGGCCGGGCCGCCCGCGATTACGACGTGCTGCTCTCCGATGACCGGCGCGAATGGCGGGTGGTGCGCCGAGTGCGGGGATCGGACGGCGGACGGGACGACTTGTATCTGCCGGACAGTGAATCCCGCTATCTCCGGCTCTCGCTGATCGCGCCATCCGGTGGGTCGGGGTTCGGGCTTCGCGATGTGACGATTCAGCCCCTCGCCTTCGGCGCCTCGCGCAACTCTTTCTTCGCGGCCATCGCGGCGGACGCGGCGCCCGGGACGCTGCCGCGGTACTACAGCGGCGTGCGCTCCTACTGGACGGTCGTGGGCGTGGATGGTGCGCCGGAAGAGGCCCTCATCAACGAGGATGGCGCGGTCGAGACGGGCAAGGGCGAGTTCTCGATCGAGCCGTTCCTCTACGATGGCGGACTCATCAGCTGGCACGACGTCACCCGCCGAGTCTCCCTCGAGGATGGCGTGCTGCCGATCCCGACGGTCACATGGACCGCCGGTGATCTCGCCCTCCGGATCACCGCCTTTGCGATCGGACCGGTGTCGACGTCGTCGGTGATCGTGCGCTATCGGATCGCCAACCGCGGCGCCGCCACTCAGCGCCCGACGCTCTACCTCGCGGCCCGTCCCTTCCAGGTGAACCCGCCCTGGCAGTTTCTCAACACCCAGGGCGGTGCCACGACCATCGACTCGCTCCGCTGGACCGGCAAGACGCTGGCGGTGAACGGAACCCGGCGGGTGATCCCGTTCACTCCGCCGCGGAAGGTCGGCGCGACCAGCTTCGATGGCGGAGAGATCGCGGGTCACCTGCGAAAGGGACGCCTCCCCCAGACCACGGCAGTGCACGATCCCTTCGGCGCGGCATCGGCGGCACTGGGGTGGCCGCTCACGCTCGCGGCCGGCGATTCGGCGGAGATCGCAATCGAGATCCCGCTCCATGCCGGCGCGGGGCCCAACCTCGCGCCGGCGCCAATCGCTCTGGTCGCAGAATCAATGGCCGAGCTCGCCGGCGGCTGGCATCAGAGGCTCGATCGTACCGAGATCTCACTGCCGGAGTCAGGCGCGCACCTCGCGCGGACCATCAAGAGCACGCTCGCATGGATCCTGGTGAATCGGGATGGACCCGCGCTGCAGCCCGGCTCCCGCTCCTACGAGCGTTCCTGGATCAGGGATGGTTCGCTCACCTCGACCGCGCTGCTCCGGTTCGGGCACGCCGACGAGGTGCGGGACTTCATCACCTGGTTCGCGCCCTATCAATATCCGAGTGGCAAGATCCCCTGCTGTGTCGATGCGCGGGGCGCGGACCCGGTGCCGGAACACGACAGCCACGGCGAATTCATCTATCTGGTAATGGAGTACTACCGCCAGACCGGCGACCGGCCGCTGCTCGAGCAGATGTGGCCGCACGTGCAGCTGGCCGCGGCGTATATCGACTCGCTCCGGCAGACCCGGCTCACTCCGGAGTTCCAGTCCGGCGAGAAGCGCGACTTCTTCGGCCTGCTGCCGCCCTCGATCAGTCACGAGGGCTACTCTGCCAAGCCGATGCACTCCTATTGGGACGATTTCTTCGCGTTGCGCGGACTCAAGGACGCCGCCGCGATGGCAGAGATCCTCGGGCACCCCGCTGAGGCTAAGCGGCTGGGCGATCTCAGGGATGCCTTCCGCCACGACCTCCTCGCTTCACTGGAGCGGGTGATGGCGGGTCATCACATCGACTACATCCCCGGCGCGGCCGATCTCGGCGACTTCGACGCGACCTCAACGACTATCGCGGTAACGCCGGTCGGCGAGGAGGCTTCGCTCCCGCGAGCGGCGCTGCGCGAGACCTTCGAACGCTACTGGCGCAACACGATGCAGCGGCTGGAGCCGTCTGCCGAGTGGGAGGCCTACACCCCTTACGAGCTGCGCACCGTCGGCACGGTGCTCAGGCTCGGATGGAAGGATCGTGCGCTCAGGCTCATGGACATGTTCCTCGCGGACCAGGAACCCACCGAGTGGAATCAGTGGCCGGAGATCGTCTGGCACGACCGGCGCGCCCCGAAGTTCATCGGGGACTCGCCTCATACCTGGGTAGGATCGGACTTCCTGCGCTCCGCGGCGGATCTCTTCGGCTACGAGCGGGAGGAGGACGGTGCGCTCGTCGTCGGCGCCGGGGTGAGCGACGCGTGGCTTGACGGACCCGGGGTCGCCGTCCGCGACCTGCACACCTGGTGGGGCCCGCTCAGCTACACCATGCGACGGGAGTCGGGAACCGTCCGGGTGCATCTCTCTGAAGGCGTCCAGGTCCCGGCCGGCGGGCTTCGGGTATCTTCCCCCGCCCACGCGCCGGTGCGAAGCGCGACCGTGAACGGGGCGCCGGCCACGGTGGACACGGATGGCATGGTGGTGGTGCGCAGGCTGCCGGTGGACATCTCGTTCGCATACTGACGGGCGCGAGTCGTCCGTCGTCCTGACTCTGGAGGCACAGCTCTCGTGGGACCGTACGCGCAGCTCCTGTCGAATGGACGTTATCGTGTGCTGCTCACCGGCGCGGGCGCCGGCGCCTCATCGCTCGAGTCGGTCGCGCTTACCCGCTGGTCAGCCGACCGCACCAGAGACGCCGACGGATTCTTCCTCTATATCCGCGACCTCGACCGGGGCCATCTCTGGGCTGCCGGGCGGCAGCCGGTGG
>DAINRP010000094.1:9608-11127 GCA_036741755.1 Gemmatimonadales bacterium | reverse complement strand
GTGATTGCGCAGAGGCATCCCGACCGTCTGCGGGTGGAAGGAGCGGATGGGAAGCACCGGATGTTCTACGGACCGGAAGTACAGGGGGACAGCCTGCGCGGCCGCGAGTGGCCTGCTTCGACCGGGAGCCGAGCGGTCCCCCTGGACAGAGTGCGCTCGGTCTCTACATCGCGCGTCAGCGCCGGCAGGACGATTGGGCTGGTCCTGGGCATCCCTGCGGCGGCGGTCCTGGGTTTCTTCATCGCACTCGTGATATCGTGCCACGGAAACTGCGGCCAGTGAGCGCGAACTCAAGGCAATGACGGTAGCCACCTCCCGCTAGTACTGGGCGAGCGGCGCCGCGAGCCATGCCTGGTTTCGCGGCATCGCGATCGGGCCCGGTTCCCGCATGGCGCGGTACGCCCAACGCTTCTCGAGCCAGAGATCAGTGGGCTGCCGGTTTCGCCGTGAGGCCGCGGGCCTCGCTGATCTCGGTCAGGCGGCGCCGCGCCGGCGGAGCATAGATTAGCTCATAGGGGGAGCGCTCCGCGATCGACGCATACCAGCCCACCGCCTCCTCCGCCCTCCCCAGCTCATACAGCAGCTCGGCCCGCAGGAACCGCTGTGATGCGAGGGAAAAGAATGGCGAGGCGACGGTGAGCTGAAACCAGAGCTCCGGCGACGGTCGTTCAAGAAGGGCCAACGCTTCCTCCGCGCGACCATCGGCCCGCGCGATCGTCGCCCGCAACTCCACCACCAAGCTGTGTCCCAGTCCGGTCGGTTCCGGCTGCAGGGCGCTGAGGTCGGCAAGACGGCTGGTGGCGGCCGCCAGATCGCCAAGCCGGACATCCAGCAATCCCAGCAGAAAGACCCGGAGCGCCGGGTGCAGGTCATTGTGCATCGCGAAGATCAGGAAACTGCTGGGAACGAGCGTGCTGACATCCCACTGTTCGAGAGCGCTATGCATCTCGCGAAGCTCCCGCTCCGTCTGCGGCACGAACGCCGAGGCTGCGAACAGTGCCCGTACCTCGAGCCCCCAGGTCCGGTCCAGCGCTTCAGCGTGGCGCAGCTCCTGACGGGCTAACTCTGGGTTCTCGGCCGCCAGTGCGAGGTGCGCCAGGAGGATGTGGCACAGCGCGCGCAACTCTGGCGAGCGTGCCACCTGGATGAAGCTCCGCGCCAGCAGGTCGGCCCCCGCGAGATTGCGGGCGTAGAGCGCCACGTCCGAGAAGGCGATCGCCACCGTGATCGCGCGGGCCTGCTGCAACTCCTCCCCGACCTGTGTCATGGCGTTCACGTCCTCGCCCGAGAACGCGCGGAGCGCCCGCATCGCCAGCGCCTGGTCGCCCTGCGGACTCACCCGCAGAATCCGCTCGATCAGGTCGAGCATCTCCCCTTTGCGCCCTTCAATGGCTGAGATCCGCGCCAGGTGGACCATGGCGCCGACGTGATCCGGGTCGAGACGGATCACCCGCTCGAACGGCCCGCGGGCCTCGGTGGCGGATCGGCCGCGGAGCGGATTCGAGTGAAAGAGGAGGTC
>DAINRP010000094.1:5861-9508 GCA_036741755.1 Gemmatimonadales bacterium | reverse complement strand
TTCGCCGCCAGCGCTGGCATGGATGCTGGCGAGCTCCTTGCCATCGGCCGTGTGCAGCGAGGCACTGGCCTCAATCCGCCCGCCCGCCTCTACGAGACTGCCCAGCAGATACCGCCCTGCACCGAAGTGTTCCGCCACCGCGCGCGCGTCAGGGGGCGCGGATGCCGCATCATCCCGCACCAGAAATCGGAGCATCGCTCGCGGGTCGACCGCACGAATGGCGTTGGCGCCATCCAGCTTGGCCGCCAGCAGCTCGACCATCCCTTCGCCGAGATAGGCAAAGCGGCTGTCCCCGCGGACCGAGAAGGGAAGCACCGCGATCGTGGCCGTCAGCGGCGGTGAGTCGGAGGTGACTCGCTCCGGGCTCCGGGCCGCCGGGACCACCACCTCGGCGCGGGCTCGGATCACGTCGACCAGGGCGTTCGTCTCGGCAGATGGCTCGAGCTCGAACTCCTGCGCCAGGCGGCAGGCGAACTGGTCGTAGGTCCGGAGCGCGGCAGAGCGATCGCCGATCCGGTCGAGCAGCGCGAGCAGTCGGCGCAACGCCCCCTCGTCGTCCGGGCTCAGCTCGAGCTGGCGGCGAGCCCACTGGGCGGCGTCGGTCAGGCGGCCCTCGCGTTCACTCGCTCCCACCAGCGATCGGGCAGCCTCCGCGGCACGTTCGCGGAGTCGGGCGCGCTCGCGATCCAGCCAGTCCTGGTAATCCCCCGAAGCGCCGGCCACGAACAGTCCGTCGAGCAACGGGCCGCGGTACAGCCCCAGCGCCTCTCCCGCCTCTCCCCGATCCAGTGCGAGGTCCAGTTCTGTCGCGTCACACCAGAGAGCCGCCTGGGGAACCTCTATCTCATCGTCACCCCGGCCGATGAGCACGGCGGGTCCCAACTCCGCCCGCAGAAAGTAGAGCGCGCGGCGGAGCGCGGCGCGCGCATGCTCCTGGTCCAGGTCGGGCCAGAAGAGCGCCAGGAGCGAGTCTCTGCGATGAAACCGGCGTGGTGAGGCGATGGTGAGATAGGCCAGTAACCCGAGCCGCTTCGGTTGCTGAAGCACGGAGCGAAGCTCGAGGCCATCCGGCCCGCGGAGGTCCAGCACGCCGAGGGTGTGGAACCGGATCATGGATTCCATGGGGACTGGGCGACGCTCGGAGCGAAGGTCACGCGGCGGCAACGGCAGGGCAACGCCCGAGCGGCAGTGTGTCCAACGTACGAGCCGCCACAGGGATCGGCAATGGCGGGACGGCGGCTCCTCATTCCCACCTCGATCGGGAGGTCTTCATGCCGTGTGCCCTGCTGGTTCTCGCGCTTCTCTCCGTGACATCGGTCGCTGCCCAGCAGCTTCCCCCGCCGAGCGCCTCACAGGAATTCCTGATACCGGTCGCGGCCACCGAGTCTCTCCGCGTCACGATCGCTGGCACGGGAGAGACCGTCGTCCTCGTACCTGGTCTGTTCGGCTCCGCCTTCGGCTATCGCCATCTCCTCACGCTGCTGCCGGCCGCGGGGTACCGAGCCATGGTCATCGAGCCGCTGGGAATCGGCCGCTCCCCCCGCCCCAAACACGCCGACTACTCCCTCACCGCTCAGGCCGACCGCATCGCGGCGGTGCTCGCGCGCCTGCACGAGGGTCCGGTGATGGTGGTGGCCCACTCGGTGGGTGCCTCCATGGCTCTCCGCCTGGCCTATCGGCATCCCGAGCTGGTGAGCGCGGTCATCTCCCTCGACGGCGGCCCCGCGGAAGAAGCCGCCACGCCGGGATTCCGCCGGGCGATGCGTTATGCCCCCTGGATCAAGTGGCTGGGTGGGATCAAGCGTATTCGTCCCAAGATGCGGAAGGATCTCGTCGCGGCGTCGGGCGACGCCTCGTGGGTCACCGACGAGGTGATGGATGGCTACATCGCGGGGGCAGCGGCGGACCTGGACGGGACGCTCCTCGCATTCCTGGCAATGGCCGAGGCGCGCGAACCCGAGCATCTCAAACCACACCTGGCCGAGATTCGATGCCCAGTTCGGCTCGTTCTGGGCACTGCCCCGCATCAGGGCGGCGTCGAGTCCGGGCAAGTGGCCCTCCTGCGCGACCGACTCCCTCTCTTCGCCATCGACAGCGTGCCCGGTGCCGGTCAGTACCTCTTCGAGGAACAACCCGGCACAGTGGTGTCCATCATCGCCTCGATGATGCCGCCCGCACCTACCGCCCTCGGTGCTACCGAACCCAGCCATCATGACGACTCCAAGCTCTCCGTGACCCGGCCCTGAATGGCCAGGTCACACTCGGCACCACCGGCAGGCAACGGCCCGGTTGGAGATTGGCCTCGTACCTCAACCGGAGCCGTCGGCATGAACGCAACTGGGTGGAACTCGAGCGACGAATGGTACGACGCCATCGTCATCGGCAGCGGATTTGGCGGAGCGATGGCGGCGCAGGTCCTGGTAGAGGCGGGATGGTCCGTTCTGATGCTGGAGCGCGGCGACTGGGTGGCGCGGGGCGCGGAAAACTGGTCGCCCGATGGCGTCGGCCCGCTCACGCCACACTACTCCACCGAGTCGCCCTACCGGGTGGCGGATGACGCGGGAATGACCACGGCTGGTGCGTTCCACTGTGTCGGTGGGCCGTCGGTGTTCTACGGTGGTGTGGCCTTCCGTTTCCGCGCCGAGGACTTCGAGCATAACCCCGAGATCGCCGGCAACTCAGGTGCGCAGTGGCCATGGAACTACGCGGAGATCGAGCCTTACTATGCCGAGGCCGAGCGGATTCTGGGCGTCGCGGGGGAGTCGGGGGTCGATCCAACGGAGCCGGAACGGAGCACAGCCTACACCCAGGCGCCGGCGGAACTGGCGCCTATCTCCCGCCGAATCGAGCGCGCCGCGCGCGACCTGGGCTGCCACCCGTTCCGGCTTCCGTTGGCCATCAATCATTCCGCGCGTCCTCAGCGCAACGCCTGCGTGGGCTGCGGTACCTGTGACGGATTCGCCTGTGCAGTGGACGCCAAGAACGACCTCGCAACTGTGGTGGTACGGCCGCTGCTGGGCCAGGGGCTCAATCTTCGCACCAACACGGTCGCCACCCGCCTCACCACAAGAGCTGGCCGGGTGACCGCAGTCGAAGCGATCGACCGCACCTCCGGGTGCAGCTCCACCTATCGCGCGCACACCATCGTGCTCGCCGCAGGGGCACTCGCCTCACCCCATCTGCTGCTCGCCTCCGGCCTGCAGCGGCTCAATCCCGGCGGCCACGTCGTCGGCCGCTACCTGATGCGGCACTACAACGAGATCGTCTTCGGGGTATTTCCCCAGCAACCCAATCCCGGCGGCGGATTCCACAAGCAGCTGGCGATCCACGACTTCTACTTCGGCCACAGCTCCGTGTCCGGTCCCCGCGGCAAGCTGGGCGGCATCCAGCAGCTGGCCACACCTCCTGCGGGGCTGGTGCGGGCGCAGCTCCCCCAGCCGCTGGGTGCCGTCCTGGCGCCGTGGGTGGATCACCTCACCGGGCTCCTGGTGATCGCCGAGGATCAGCCGCAGTACGAAAACCGGGTCGCGATCGACAGCTCGGCGATTGATAAGTACGGCCTGCCGGGACTCGTCGTGAGCCACCGCTACAGCGTGCGCGACCGGGCGGCCGGCAGACTGTCGCTGCAGCAGGCGGTGCACCTGCTG
>DAINRP010000094.1:4134-5851 GCA_036741755.1 Gemmatimonadales bacterium | reverse complement strand
CGAGGGCTACAGCCCGGCTGCAGGTCGCGTTTCGCCAAACCGGGCGGCCGGCAGGGCACTCACCGGTCGGGCTCACGCCATCCTCCGCCGTGCAGGTGCCTGGGGCTTCTACCGCCACCGGATCGGCACCTTCTCCCATGCCATGGGCACCGTGCGCCTGGGATCCGACCCTCGAACCTCGGCGCTGGATGCCGACTGCCGCTTCCGCGGAGTGGAAAATCTCTATGTGATGGACGGCAGCGTCATGCCCACCTCCGCGGGTGTGAACCCCAGCCTCACCATCGCCGCCAACGCCTTGCGCGCCGCCCATCGCCTGGCAGCTCGCTCACCTCAAGACTCGGAGTCTCGCCATCATGTCGCGCTCCACGCTTAACCTGGCCCTGCTCGGCTGCGGTAGGATCGCGCGGAGGCACGGCCGGACCCTGGCCCGCTTCGGAACGGAGGTACGCTGCTTCTACGCCAGCCGCGATCCGGCTCGTGCCGCGGACTACTCCGCTCGCTTCGGTGGCGCGGGATCGTTTGGATCGTACGCCGCGGCACTCGCCGACGAGGGCATCGATGCCGTGCTCGTCACGACGCCGCCCGATTCCCATCTCGATCTCGCGCTCGGGGCACTGGCCCAGGGCAAGGATGTGATCCTCGAGAAGCCGGCGCTCCTCCGGTCGCAGGACTTCGCGGTGCTGCGGGCGGCGGAGGTCTCGTACCGCCGGCGGGTGCTGGTCGCGGAGAACTATTGCTACAAGCCGCTGGCCCTGCTGCTGCGTGGCATCGTGGCTTCCGGGTCGCTCGGCGAGATCCGCTTCCTCCACCTCGACGCAGTCAAGCACCAGCCCGTGTCAGGCTGGCGCACAGATCCCGCCGCCGCGGGTGGCGGCGCGCTCTTCGAAGGCGGTGTGCACTGGATCGACCTGTTGGCCAACCTCGGCCTCCACATCGAGGCGGTGCACGGGTTCCGCCCTGGGGACTGGCAGGGCCTCGAGCGCAGCATGCTCGTGGTGGCGGAATACGAGGAGGGAGCCGTCGGCACACTCGCGCACTCCTGGGAGGTGCGCTCGCCGCTCCGGGGGCTGCGCATCTCACGGATCTACGGCACCCGCGGCTCGGTGGCATTCGAGTCCAACGGGCTCTTCGTGCGGGTGAGCGGCGCGCGCCCCCGCCTCCTCTTCCCCGGACTCCGCGACATAAGCGGCTACCACGCGATGTTCCGTGACTTCCTCACCGCCCTGCGCACGGGTAGCGAGCCTCTCATGTCACTCGCCCGCGCGCAACGCGGCCTCGAGTTGATCGAAGCCGCCTACCGCACCGTGCCCTCCACTCCCGAACTGGAGACCATCCCATGACCGCGCTTCTCGCCGCCTGCGTCGGCCTTCTCGCCGGTATCCACGCCGCCACCTGGGGGATGTACAAGGACGCGCCGCACGAAGGGTTCTCCCGCTGGAAGTATGCACGCAGCCCGCTGCTCGCAACTTTGCTCGCGCCCGCTGTTGCTGTGCTCGCCGCGCTCGATCCCCGCCGAGCCGGGGACCTGGTGCTGCTCTTCGGGGTTACCTATGTGCTCGAACGCGCGCTCGCCGAGATCTACAAGACGTTTCTGCGCCAGGAGGATCAGGAGAAGTACTTCATTCCCATGCAGCTCCACGTGCTCGGCAAGGTGGTCGAGAGCCGGGCCGCGAGACTGACGGCGGGTCTGCTCTATACGGCGGGTCTCGTCGGGATG
>DAINRP010000094.1:1547-4034 GCA_036741755.1 Gemmatimonadales bacterium | reverse complement strand
GAGACCTACAAGACCTTCTTCTTTCCCTCGAAGCCTCGGGGGAAGTTCGCCGGGATGCCGATCCGGTTTCCCGAGATGTTGCAGCACCGGCAGCGGTTCGTGCCGCTCTACGTCGCGATCTGGGCTGGAGTCCTGGTGGCGATCGCGGGAGCGACCCGTGGCTGAGACCCTCCTTCATCGACGCTTCGGCAGCCGGACCTGGGACGGCATCTTGCGTGGCAACGCCGCTATCGCGCTGGGCTCGATAGGTCTCATCCTGTGGTTGCCGGGGGTCACCACGCTCGTGATCTTCGCGCTGCTCACGCTTGGCTGCCACGGCCCGCTCTCGCCGTTCCTTCCGGCCACCTATGAGCCCATCCTCATGTTGTACGGCCAGCTCTACCCGCCGATGCTGATCGCCGTACTTGGTGCGTTCACAAGCGCCGCGGCCGAGTATCTGAACTACCATCTCTACCGGGCGCTGCTGAACTGCGATTCGCTGGACCGGGTGCTGCGGAGCAAATCCGCGAGGCCTGTCACGGCGCTCTTCGACCGGCAGCCGTTCCTCGCGATCTGGATTTGTGCTTGGTCGCCCCTGCCCGACTGGGCGGCGCGGATCCTCGCCTCGCATTCCCGGTATTCGGTTCCCCGATACCTCGCGGCCTTCGTGCTTGGTCGGATTCCGAAGTTCTGGCTCCTCGCCGAGGTTGGCCTGCACTGGATGCCGAGCGGCTCGACCATCCTTGTCATCGCGGCCGCATCCGCAGTCGCCACGCTTCTTGGTGTCAGTCGGCGTCCGCGCGCCGTGCCTGCGGCGGCAACGGCAAGGGTCTGACCACTCCCTCCGCCGGTCCTTCAAGACCGCCGCCTGCGAGGAGTTGCACGCCGACATCCGTCAGCACGATCTCCGTCACCGCCCCAAGGTCGAATACCCAGAGATCGCGTGAGGCAGGGGACTTTCTGAAGCCGCTGGCGTTCGGTAGTTTGCAGTCCGGAGGCGTGGTGGCCGAGTGGTTTAAGGCAGCGGTCTTGAAAACCGCCGAACCCGAAAGGGTTCCGTGAGTTCGAATCTCACCCACGCCGTGCTCTGAGGCCCAAGTTCGCCTGGGATCTTGACGAGATTAGGACGGATCGGTACTGTTGCAGTCACAATTGATGGTTCGTGGTCATTTGCCGCCTATTGCAACCACGTTAAACAAGTGCTAAAACGCGACGCCTGGCGGCTATTCCCGTCAGGTCTTTTTTTTGCCCGGAGCCACGCCATGCGAAGCAACGCCGCCTGTTTCAGCCTGTGTACCGCCGAAGTCGCCCGATGAGCCAGTCCGAGACCCGGCCTGAGACCCGCGCGGTACGCGCGGGCGTCGCCACCGATCGGAATCACGGCGCCGTGATTCCGCCGATCTATCTTTCGTCCACGTTCGCCTTCAATGGCTTCCGCGACAAACGCCCTTACGACTACACCCGCACCGCGAATCCGACCCGCGACACTCTGGGATCGGCGCTCGCCGAGCTCGAAGAGGGCGCCGGCGCCGTGGTCACGTCCACCGGACTCTCGGCGGTGCTGCTGGTGCTGCAGCTCCTCAAGCCGGGCGACCGGCTGATCGCGCCGCATGATTGCTATGGCGGCACTCGCCGGCAGCTGGACACCCTCGCGGCCCGCGGTCACTTCAACGTCGAGTACATCGACCAGAGCGACGCAGAAGCACTCACCGAGGCGCTGGCGAAGCCGGCCCGGATGCTCTGGGTCGAGACACCGAGCAACCCGCTGCTCCGCATCACCGACCTCTACCTTGCCGCCTTGCTGGCGCAGAAGGCCGGGGCGCTTCTCGTCGTGGACAACACCTTTCTCTCCCCCGCGCTCCAGCGCCCGCTTACCATCGGCGCGGACATCGTGGTCCACTCCACCACCAAGTATCTCAACGGCCATAGCGATGTGGTCGGCGGCGCGGCAATCGCTCGGGAGAGCGCGCTGGCGGAGGAGTTGGCCTGGTGGGCGAATGTCATCGGAGTCACCGGCGCACCATTCGACAGCTACCTGACCCTTCGCGGCATCCGCACCCTGCACCTGCGGATGCGCTCGCATCTCGAAAACGCCGCCGCGGTGGCGGAGCTGCTGGCCTCCCATCCGGCGGTCGCCAAGGTGAACTACCCCGGCCTACCCGAGCACCCTGGCCACGCGATCGCAGCGAGGCAGCAGGCGGGCTACGGCGCGATGGTGAGTTTCGAGCTGGAGGGGGGTGAGGCCGCGGTCCCCAGCTTCCTCGACGGGCTGACCTGCTTCACCCTCGCCGAATCGCTCGGTGGCGTGGAATCGCTGATCGCGCATCCGTCATCGATGACCCACGCCTCGATGACCGCGGAACAGCGTGCCGCGGCCGGGATCACGGAAGGACTGCTGCGCCTCTCGGTCGGTATCGAAGCGACGGAGGATCTGCTGGAGGATCTGAACCGGGCACTCAACCGAGTGTCGGACTTCGCGGCGGTCGCCGTAGAGGCGTGACCGCTACC
>DAINRP010000094.1:0-1447 GCA_036741755.1 Gemmatimonadales bacterium | reverse complement strand
TCGACCGCCGCCGTGTCCACGGGGAGGTTCCAGGGATTGTTCGCTGGAAAGGGCAGCCGACCCGCGAGGCTCGCCCCGGGACCAAGCCCGGGTCCGACCCCGCCGCCGCCACCTCCTCCACCACCGCCGAGATCGGTCGGTGTCGACGTGCCTCCGGCACAGGCGCAGGCAAGGGCGCAGGCCAGAAGCAGGGGGCGACAACGGGTCATTCCGATGACTCCGTCAGGGACGCTCAAGTCTGCGTCTGGAATGGCGACGGGGCTGTAATGGGGGCCACAGTCCGTCGGGTCGGAGCCGACCCGGGGCCACCTCTCCGGCCTTGTCGGGGACCCTTCGGGAGGGTAGAATCCCACCCCGTTGGAGTCGTGGCCGAGTGGCTGAAGGCGGCGGTTTGCTAAACCGTTATAGGGTTGAAAAGCTCTATCCAGGGTTCGAATCCCTGCGACTCCGCTGAGTGAGGAGTGAGGAGTAAGGAGTTCCTCCTGGCTCCTCACTCCTCACTTTTTCTACTCTATCCGGTCAACGCCAGCCTCATGCCTCCGGTCCGCGTCCGCTTCGCTCCTTCTCCCACCGGCTACCTGCACGTCGGCGGCGCCCGGACGGCCCTGTTCAATTGGCTCTTCGCCAGGAAGACCGGCGGCACGTTCATCCTCCGGATCGAAGACACCGACAAGGAGCGCAGCACCGAGGCCCACACCCAGGTCATCCTCGACGGGCTCAAGTGGCTGGGCATTACCTACGACGGGGGGCCGTACTTCCAGGGGCAGTACTACGATCGCCACCGCGCCGACGCCCACGCCCTCCTCGAGCGCGGCCGGGCCTATCGCTGCTTCTGCACCCGTGAGGAACTCGATGCGATGCGGGCAGTCGCCGAGAAGACCAGCATGGGCTTCCGGTACGACGGCCGCTGCGGCCGCCTGGGCACCGCCGAGATCGATGCCCGCCTCGCCAAGGGCGATCCATTCAGCATCCGTGTCCGGATGCCGGACGAGGAGATTGCCTGGGAGGACGCGGTCCACTCGCGCATCAGCTTCCAGGGCCACGATCTCGACGACTTCATCATCCTGCGCAGTGATGGCACGCCGATCTACAATCTCGCGGTCGTGTCGGACGACGTGGAGATGCGGATCACCCACGTGATCCGGGGCGACGACCACATCTCGAACACCCCGAAGCAGATCGTGCTCTACCGCGCCCTCGGCAAGCCGGAGCCGATCTTTGCGCACGTCCCGATGATTCTCGGGAACGACGGGAAGAAGCTCTCGAAGCGGCACGGCGCCACGGCCGTCGGCGACTACGAGCACACCGGCATCCTGCCCCTCGCGATGCGGAACTTCCTCGCCCTCCTCGGCTGGTCGCCGGGCGGCGACCGAGAGATCCTGCCCGAGGCGGAGATGATCCAGCTGTTCTCACTCGAAGGGATCCAGAAGAAGGCGGCCGTCTTCGA
>DAINRP010000093.1:4491-11343 GCA_036741755.1 Gemmatimonadales bacterium | reverse complement strand
TGTGAAAGTCCTGGTGTTGGGCTGTGGCGCGGTGGGGACCGTGTCCGCCCTCAAGTTCGCGCAGGAAGCGGCGTGCGAGCAGTTGATCGTCGCCGATGCTTTACCCGGGCGTGCCCAGCAGCTGGCCGACCGGATCGGGAGTCCGCATGTGCGGGCACTCACGCTGAACGCGGGCGATCGTGATTCGCTTGCCCGGGCCATCCGAGAGACCCAGAGCACCATCCTGCTGAATGCCGCGTTGCCGACCACAAACCTGATCGTGATGCGGGCCTGCCTCGATGCAGGCTGCGACTACATCGACATGGCCAGCGGTGGCGCCGAGAACGACGGCACTCCGAAGCTGCCGGACCAGTTCGCCCTCGACGCCGAGTTCAAGGCGGCGGGGCGCCTCGCGCTGCTGGGCATGGGCGCCGATCCGGGGACCAGCAACATCTACGCGGCATACGCCGCCAAGCACCTGCTCGACGAAGTCACCGAGCTCCGTGTCCGGGACGGGGACAATTCGGTATGCGAGGGCCACACGGGCTTTCTCGCGACCTTCAGTCCGTGGGTGTTCATCGACGAGTGCACCTGCGGCGCCATCTCCTGGCGCGACGGGAAGTACCACCTCGAGGAGGCGCTTTCCGGGTTCGAGCCTTTCGATTTCCCGGAACTCGGCGTGCTCAACACTTACTACGTGGACCACGAGGAGTCGCGCACCTTCCCAATGTTCTTCCCTCAGGTGAAGGTCGCGGACTTCAAGCTCTGCATGGACGACACCACCTGGCAGACGCTGAGAGTGCTCAAGGACCTCGGCCTCTCGGGCAAGGGCAAGAGGAAAGTGGGCGACGTCGAGGTCTCACCGCGCGATCTCGTGGTGTCGCTGCTCCCCGAGCCGAAGACGCTGGGGGGGCGGATGCAGGGGAAGACCTGCGTCGGCACGCTCGCCCGCGGCATCCGCGATGGCATGGAGCGCTCCTTCTACATCTATAACGTGACCAGTCATGCGCAGACCTGGCGGGAACTCGGGGTGCAGGCGACCGCCTATCAGACCGGCGTGCCGCCGGTGGTCGCGGCGAAGCTCATCGCCTCGGGCGCGTGGGCGGGGACCGGCGTGCTGTCGCCGGAGCAGTTCGATCCCGATCCGTTCATGCAGCTTCTCGATGTCTCCGGCATGCCGTGGCATATCCGGGACGAGCAGACGGGCGTGATCGATCCGGAGTACATCTGGATCGAGGAGCCGCTGGCGGCGTAACACCGCAGCGATCATCGCGGCAGAGACGCAAACACATGGGCCCGCCCCGACGTTCGCCCGCACCGCAGTGCGCGCACACGACCGGGCGGGCCGGCGTTGTTGTGCGACTCTAGAATTGCAGCGACACGCCCACCGCGTCCGGCTCCAGCAGGAACTTCGGCGCGCGCACCCCGAACACCCGCCAGTGCCCGTTCATCAGCTTGGCGCTGGTGATCCCGAGCGCCGCGCCGGCGAGCACGTCGCTCAGCCAGTGGCGATTGTCGTTGAGACGCGACCAGCCGGTCAGGGTCGCGGCGCTGTACAGACCGATCGTTACCGGCGTGCTGTGGATCTCGTCGCTGACCGATGCGGCGAGCGCGAACGCCATGGTGGTGTGCCCGGAGGGCCAGCCGTCGCGCCCCGAAAACGGCTTGAACCGGTAGGCGCCGCCGGTGAGATCGGGCCGACGGCGGCCGACGACTTCCTTGGTAATGATGCTGAGCGTTCCACCGAGGAGGAGCCCGGCGGAGATACGCTCGCCGGCACGGCGGATCCGGGGGTTACCGCTCAGTATCCCCACTGCGATCGTCCCGAGCCCGACGGTGCCGAATACCTCGACCTCTCCCATCCGCCGGAAGACCCCCGCGACATCATCCTTCCCGGAACTGCGGTGCGCCTGCAGCTGATCCCGTACCGTCTCATCGAGCAGGGAGACCAGGGCGATGCCTGCGAGAATGGCGCCGGCATGATACCAGCGGAATTCGCCGGGGCGGCCTGCTGGAGCGACGACGGTGACGCCGGGAGGCGTCGGCAGCGATACCGGGCCGAGGGAGTCCCGCACCTGCTCGACGAAACCTCCCGACCCGGGGCCGGCCTGTCCGGCCAGCGCGGAAGGCGAGCCGGCAGCGGCGACCAGCATGACGACTGCGAGCAGGGTGCTGTGGTGGTTGCGCATGTGGCCGGGAATCTAGTAGCTTCGACCGCTCAGGAGACCAGTCGAATGACACACGCATTCCGCCGCACCTTCATGCTTGCCGCTCTCGCCGTCACGGCGCTGACCGGCTGCCGCGACTACCAGTACCAGCGCCACGTTTCGGATCAGGCTGGGCTCATCCCCGCCGACCAGTACGCGCGCTACGGTCGGGAGCAGGCGATCACCGTCGCGATCGGGCGGGAGTTCGCGCGGCCCTACAACTCCGGCCCCGAAGCGCAGGCAGACGTCACGATCAACTATGCGCGGAACACGTTCGGTCAGGACATCGCCAGCATTTCGGCCGACCCGCAGGGGAACCGGCTGGTGGTGACCTTCAAGAGCGGGTGGCGGGCGGCGATCGTGCCAATCAAGGACGGCAAGACCGGGAACGACACCAAGATTCCGTCCTAGGCGCGGCTCCTGGCCCGCCCAAACCAGCGAGCACCGAGAGGTTCTGAGTGAGGAGTGAGAAGCGGCGCCTTCTTGCTCCTCACTTCTCTCTTTCGATCCGCCCTGTCCCCCCGGAGGGGTGCCTTGCCTTCCCGTCCCACTCCACCACCCGGCGAATTCCTCTACCTCCTCGCGGCGGATCATGAGGGGCTGATCGAGGCGTGCACCGACCTGCTGCCCGCGGACATCGCCGAGGCGCTGAGCGACCTGCCGCCCGATGCCGCGGCGAAAGTTGTCGGGGCGCTCCCATTCCATATCGCGGTGCAGGTCTTCGACGAGCCGTCGCTGGAGGCGCGCGAGGAACTCATCGAGCGGCTCCCCGATGAGACGGTCATCCCGATCATCCAGGCGATGTCGGCCGACCGCCAGGTGGCCCTGTTCCGCGGCCTGAAAGAGGCCGACCGGGCCCGGCTGCTGCACGTCCTCGACGCCCCGACCCGGGACCAGCTCCGGCTGCTGATGAGCTATCCGCCCCGCAGCGCGGGCGGCATCATGACGACGGAGTACGTCGGCGTCCCGTCGACCTGGAATGCGCTGGACGTGCGGAAGCACATCAGCAAGGTCGGCAGCGCCAAGGAGACCGTCTACGCGATCTACGTGCTCGACGAGAAGACCCAGAAGCTGCTCCGGGTGATTTCGCTGCGCGAGGTCATCATGGCCGAGTCGCACACCTCCGTGATGGATATCGGAGAGGGGCGGAAACCCGTCGCCACCCGGCCGACGACGACCCGGGAGGATGTCGCCCGGCTGATCAGCAAGTACGACCTGCTCGCGATTCCGGTGCTCGACGACAACGGTCACGTGCTGGGGATCGTCACAGTGGACGACGTCATCGACGCGATGATCAGCGAGCAGACCGAGGACGTCCAGAAGATGGGTGGCCTCGAGGCACTCAACGAGCCGTACATGGAGATCGGCCTCCTCAGCATGGTCCGGAAGCGCGCGGGATGGCTCTGCGCGCTCTTCCTCGGCGAGATGCTGACGGCGACGGCGATGGGACACTTCGAGCACGAGATCAGCAAGGCGGTGGTGCTCGCGCTCTTCATTCCGCTGATCATCAGTTCGGGCGGCAATTCCGGAAGCCAGGCCACCTCACTGATCATCAGGGCGATGGCGCTGCGCGAGGTGACGCTGATCGACTGGTGGCGCGTGGCCGTCCGGGAGCTCCCCACCGGACTCGCGCTCGGCGTGATCCTCGGCCTGATCGGGACGCTGCGCATCGAGCTCTGGCAGCATCTCGGCTGGTACGATTACGGCATCCACCATTCCCTGGTCGCGCTCACGGTGGGCCTGGGCCTGGTCGGCGTCGTGCTGTTCGGTTCGCTGGCGGGATCGATGCTTCCGTTCGTCATGCGCCGGGTTGGCTTCGATCCGGCGAGCGCATCGGCGCCGTTCGTGGCGACACTCGTCGACGTGACCGGACTGGTGATCTATTTCTCCGTTGCGTACGTGATGCTCAGGGGAACGCTGCTGTAGCGGATAGCGTCGCCGTGCGGCACGACTTCCCCCCGATCGGGACGCGGTGGGCATCCGCGCCCAGCCATTTGATGCCGCGAGGGCGCCACCTGCGTTGGGTGCGCGCCGGTCAGGAGTTGCTGTCCACCCCGTCCCGAGAACGCCCATGACCACCACACCGTCGACCGTCGAGCGCCCGCCCTCCGTCTGGGAAGATCTGCTTGAAATCTTCTATGCTCCGACCGCGGTCTTCGAGCGGCGCCGCGAGACGCCGGCGTTCGGACTGGCGCTGATCGTGTTCGTGGTCCTGCTGGTCGGGCTCTCGTTTGTCTTCCGCGGCATGATGGAGCCGGTGTTCGACGTCGAGTTCAAGCGCGGCATGACACAGGCCATGAAGGCGAACCCCAAGCTCACGCCGGAGATGATGGAGCAGGGGAAGGAGATGGCCAAGAAGTTCATGTTCGTCGGGGTCGCAGTCTATGCCCTGCTGATCCCGATCATCCTGGGGCTCCTGCTCTGGCTCGTCGGCAAGCTGTTCGAGAGCAAGGCCGAAGTCGGGCAGGCGATCATGGTCACCACCTACGCCATGTTCCCGCGGGCGCTCGAGACGATTCTCAATGCGGTGCAGATGCTGGTGCTGCCGGATGATGCGGTCAGCTCCCGCTTCAGCCTCACCCTCGGCGCGGGGCGGTTTCTTGACCCGGACACCGCCGGACCGCTGGTCATGGCCATCATCGGCCGGCTCGATCTGTTCACCCTGTGGATCACCTTCCTGATCGCGGTCGGGCTCTCGGTGATGGGCAGAATCCCGAAGTCGAGCGCGGCGGTCGCGGCGGTGATCATGTGGATCATCGGCGCGCTACCGGCGGTATGGGGGGCTATTCGGGCAAGCTAGGGCGGGGGGACAGCAGGCTCGACCATGCGGCCCCGATGCCGCTCTCCTCTGCTCGGCTCCCCAATCAATCCATGCGCGATGGCCGGCTCCCGGCCCGAAGGGCAGATCCGGCGCCGCCCCAGGTGCCCCAGGTGAGCGGGCAACCCTTTCCGAAGGGCGGATCGGGGTGGCCGGGATGGTCGATTGAGCAGCATCAGGGCCATGCCGAGAACAACGACGCGCCGCATGAACCGGGATACCTCCTCGCATTGGGGTGCGGTGGCCCCGCACTCTGGAATTGCCTGGGGGTCAGTTCAGGTACCGGCGAGGGCGACTCCGGTTTGAGACCCTGGGAGCGCACAAAGCTCGGTTTCGAGTGGGGAAGGTGGGCGGCAAGGCGAGCGTGCGACGCTTGGGCGTGTGCAAGCGACACTGTAACGCGTGCGCGTGGCGCTGCGACCGGGGCGGGCCTCGCTGAAATCGGCGCCGCCGGTCCTGCAGTCACTGCTCCCCGCACTGAGGCAGGTGACTGCCGCGCTGTGGTTGCTGCCTGCCGCACTGTGGGAGCTGCCGGCCGCGGGTGGCAGGTGCTGGCGACCCTGAAACCGCCGGATCCGGCCCTCCGATGCCGGGCGGTGACGCCGGCACAGCCGACCTCGGCGCTGCAGCCATTGCATGCCCCACTGAAGACGGTGCGAACGGCCCTGCGGTGGATGGGGTGCGGGCTGAAGCGGGTGACGGCGGCGCTGCGATCGTTGTCCGTGGCGTTGCAACGGATGGGTGCGGGCGGTCAGGAGGAAGCGGTCGTCCGCGCGGCGCTGCATGCGAGCCGCCCATACGAGATAGACGAGGCGCAGGATGTCGCGATCGGGGCCACCGGCTGGAGGTCACCCCGGATCGCTGCATCGCCCCTGCGCCATACGCCTCCGCTCTGGCAGAATCCCCGCGCCAACGCTAAGCTCCGAGATACGGCGTGGGTTTACCCTTCCCTCTTCCCCGTCCCTCCCATGAAGCGCGGCACCATTATCACGATCGTCGCCCTGGTCGCATTCGGGGCCCTGCTCCTGTTCAATACGCTGAGCGCGCAGAAGGCTGAATGCACTGTGTGCGTCGAGTTCAACGGGCAGCGCAACTGCGCGACGGCCTCGCACGCCAACCAAAGCGACGCGGCAGCCTCCGCCCAGAACACGGCGTGCGGCGTCCTCGTCTCCGGCATGAACGAATCGATCGCCTGCGGGCGGGTCACCCCGATCTCGGTGCAGTGCAAGACTCGGTAACGGGAGACCGGCGGCCAGTCCGCCTGGGAGTGGCCTGCGCATTCGTCCTGCTGGCCGCGCTCGGGACCGGGACGCTGGCAGCCCAGGCGCCCGGTGCCACCGACTGGCCGACCCACGGCGGCGACTATACCAATCAGCGATTCTCCACCCTCAAACAACTCACCGCCAGCAACATCCGCCGCCTCGTGCTCCGCGAGATGGTGCAGACCGGCACCGAACGACTCAACGGCCTCCTGACGACGCCGATCGTGCAGGGGGGCGTCATGTACCTGACGACCCCGTTCAATCAGCTGCTCGCGTGGGACCTCAAGGCGCACCGCCTTCTCTGGCGCTACGAGCACAAGCTGGGCAACTATATCCCCTGCTGTGGCCCGACCAATCGCGGCGCCGCGGTCGGCCATGGCATGGTGTACATGGCGACGCTCGACGCGCAGGTCGTCGCCGTCGATGCGGCGAGTGGCCAGCTCCGCTGGGCGATGCAGGACAGTGACCCCGACTCCGCGTACAGCTTCACGCTCGCGCCGCTGGTGGTGGGCGACCTGGTGATCGTCGGGACGTCCGGGGCCGAGTATGCGACCCGGGGACGGATCACGGCGTACGATGCCAGTAC
>DAINRP010000093.1:0-4391 GCA_036741755.1 Gemmatimonadales bacterium | reverse complement strand
GACGCCGACGTGCGCCCCGGCGACAATCTCTACACCGTCTCGATCGTGGCGCTCGAGGCGACGAGTGGCAAACTGCGCTGGTTCCACCAGTATCTGCCGCACGACGAGTGGGACTTCGACGCCGCCAATCCGCCGGTGCTGCTGAGCCTGCAGGGGAGACGGCTGCTGGCGCACGCCGGCAAGACGGGATGGGTCTACCTCCTGGACGCGGAGACCGGGGCGCCAGTCAGGCGTTCGGAGCCGTTCACGGCGCAGGAGAACCTGTTCGTTCGGCCGACGGCTGAGGGGGTGCGGCGCTCACCGGGCGCCGCGGGTGGCGCCGACTGGCACCCCAGTGCGTACTCGCCGCCGCTCGGACTGCTGTACGTCCCGGCCTCTCACTTCCCGATGCGCTTCCGGCACATCGCGCAGGTCGCCGAGGCGGGGAAGGATTACCGCGGCGGGACAGAGGAGGAGATCAAGGGCGAACCGACGTGGAACACCCTGACCGCGGTGGATGTCGTTACCGGAGAGATCCGTTGGCAGCATCGGGACGACCCGCCGGTCACCAGCGCCGGCGGCGCCCTTGTCACGGCGGGCAACCTGGTCTTCTCGGGTGATGGCCTTGGCTGGTTTCACGCCTACGATGCCCGGGATGGCCGGGAGCTCTGGCGATTCTTCTGTGGAGCCGGGATCAACGCGCCCGCCATCAGCTTCACCGTGGATGGAAAGCAATTGGTCGCCGTCGCCGCGGGAGGGAGCTTCTACAGCGGCAACCTCGGCGCGGCCGTCATGATTTTCGGCCTGCCCAGCCGGGCTCGGGCCGGCCATTAGTTCGATCCCTCGCCCAGCGATCGCCATGCGATTCCCGCATCCCCTCGTCCTGCTGGTCGGCTGCATTCTCATTGCGGCGGCGCTCTCGCACGTGGTGCCGGCGGGCCGCTTTGAGCGGCATGAGGATCCAGCCACCGGGCGAAGCGTCGTGGTGGCGGGCACCTATCAGCGCGTGGCACCGGCGCCGGTCGGTGCGTTCCAGGCCATCGTCGCGATTCCGCGGGGGATGGCGGACGCGAGTGCGGTGGTGTTCTACGTCTTCCTGGTGGGTGGTGCCTTCGCCGTCGTCGAGAAGACAGGTGCCTCCACCCGCCTGATCCAGCGCCTCGTGCTCCGGCTGGCGCGACGGGAGGCGCTGGTGATTCCACTGGCCTCCCTCGCGTTCGGGCTCGGGGGCGTGCTGATCCAGATGCAGGAGGAGCTGATCGCGTTTGTCCCGGTGCTGCTGCTGCTCACTCGACGGCTGGGGTTCAACCCGCTGGTGGCCTGCGCCGTCAGCCTCGGTGCCGCGGTCGTTGGCGCAGCATTCAGTCCGGTGAATCCGTTCCAGGTGGTGATCGCGCAAAAGGTGGCGGAGCTGCCGCCCCAGTCCGGCATGGGCTTCCGGCTGATGCTGCTGGTGCCCGCGATGGTGCTGTGGATCTGGGCGACGATGCGTTATGCGGCGCGAACCCGGGTAGTGCCCGACCCGCTCCCGCCGGGATCGGAGGTGCCGGGTGGGGAGGGCCTGACCCCGCGGGACACCTGGATTCTCAGCATCGTCGGGATGACGTTCGCGCTGTTCATCATCGGCGCCCAGCGCTGGGGATGGGACTTCGACCAGTTCAGCGCCCTGTTCTTCCTGATGGGGGTCGCGGCCGGGCTGTTCGGAAGGCTGGGGATCGGTGGCACCGCAGAGGCGTTCGTCGATGGGTTCAAGTCGCTTGCGTTCGCGGCGCTGCTCATCGGATTTGCCCGCGGGATCTTCGTGGTGCTGAACGACGGGCAGATCATCGACACGGTGGTCCAAGGCGTCTTCGCGCCCATCGCCGGGCTCCCGGTGGCCCTGTCCGCGCTGGGCATGATGGTCATGCAGACCCTGGTCCACTTCCCGGTGCCGAGCACCAGCGGGCAGGCGGTGCTGACCATGCCCGTGCTGGTGCCGTTGTCCGACCTACTGGGCCTCTCGCGGCAAGTAACGGTGCTGGCCTACCAGTATGGCGCGGGGCTGTGTGAGCTGCTCACGCCGACCAACGGCGCACTCATGGCGATGCTGGCCGCGACGGGCGTCCGGATTGAGGACTGGCTGCGATTCACGCTTCGCGTCTGGGGAATGCTGATGCTGCTGGGTGCGGCGGGGCTGCTGCTGGCCATCGCCACCGGTGTGTAGCCCGGCTGTAGCCCGCCGGAACGGCATAGCCAAGTGTCCTCTCAGGAGACACCAGCACCGTCACCGGACACTCCTCCGCTCGGGGCCGGTTTCGGGAGGCGACTACAATCGCTTATCCAGCAATGGGTTACGGAGTGGCGCATTTCCGACGGTCAGGTTCGCTGCTGGCACCAAGGTTGCTTATCTTGTGGGCGAAGCTGGAACCTTTGGCTCCGGTTGCCGATAGAAGAGGGAGTATGAGCGAGCTCACGATTCGGGAAATGGAAAACGGCGAGGAGTTTGCCGATTGGTTCTCCGACCTCACCCTGCGTGAGGAAGAGGCCAGCGACAGCGTCGTCCATCTCGAAGACCACTACCTGATCCTGAGCAACGAGATCGGGGACTGGATCGGAGGCCTGCGGTACTCGCTCCGGGGCGGAGTGGCGCACATCCAGGACATCGCGGTGCGGCCGGAGGAGCGCCATCAGGGGCATGGCCATCGCTTGCTGGAGGGGTTCGAGGCGCGCGTGCGCGAGGCGGGCGCTCACCTAGCCGAGTTCTGGACCGATGACGTGACTGGTGAGGGGGAAATGCTCATGAATGGCTGGCAGCGGGTGCTTCGGCGGGATGGTTACATCGGCGGCCGGACCTGGTTCCTCATGGAGAAGCCGCTTGCGCCAATGATCTAGCGTGTGTCTCAGCGGGCGCCTATTCTTCCAACCACGCCCGCATTCCCCTGACACGCAACGTGGCGGCCCGGGACGGATGCCGGGGCCGCCATTCTCTTTTCAGGATGCCCGAGCCGATGGCTCTTGATTCTGCGGCACGCCGTTTCTTCACCAAGATCGAAGTCCTCAGGGATCTGGAATCCAAGGTCAACGAACTGACGGCCGCACACGATCTCAAGCGCCCGCTCTGGTTCCCCAGCGACCTCCTCGGCCCCAAGCCGGGTGAAGATCCCGACCGGCACCTTGAGGAGATGCGGAAGCGCGCCGAGGGGATTCCTGACGCCGCGCGGGCGGCGCTTGCGCTGAATCTGCTGACGGAAGAGGGCTTGCCCCATTTCCACCGGTTGCTGGCGGTGTATCTGCCCGATGACAGCCACTGGCGGCACTGGAACAACCTGTGGACGGCCGAGGAAGACCGGCACGGCGCGGTGCTGCACGACTACATCCACGATACCCGCATCCTCAATCAGCGCCGTCTGGAGGAGATGCAGTTCAGCTATCTCAAGAGCGGATTCCAGCCGGAATGGGACAAGGATCCCTACCGGGTGTTCGCCTACACGACCCTGCAGGAGCGGGCCACCCAGCAGTCGCATGCGGAGACGGGCCGGATCGTGGGCAACTACGAGCCGCTGCTGGGCGAGGTCCTCGGCAATATCGCCACCGAGGAGGCGCGGCATTTCAATTTCTACCGCAGCATCTTCGAGGAAATCCTGCTCCGCGACCCCGACGAGGCGCTGACCTCCGCGTCCCACATCCTGCCCAGCATCGAGATGCCGGGCGCGAGCATGCCGAACTTCCGGGAGATTGCGGACGTGATCCGGCGCTCCGGCATCTACGGCCCCCGGGACTATCTCCGCATCGTGCAGGAGCAGATCCGGTACTGGAAGATCGACGCGCTGGACGGGCTGAGCGAACTGGGGAAGCGGGCGCAGGAGAAGATTCTCGAAATCCCCGACCGGCTGCAGCGCATCGCCGAGCGGATCGAGACCAAGCATATATCGAAGACGTTCAGCTTCGAGGTGGTCTTCAATCGTGAATTCGCGATGGAATAGCAGGAGAGCGGGCGCACTGCCCGCTCTCCTGCTTGCACTCCTGATCCTGGGGTGCGGGAAGAAGGACAAGCCCGCCAAGAGCGGCGCCGACCCTGACAAGCCGGCCGATCCCGCGCAGCTGGAGGCGGAGCTGCTCGGACGGGAGGCCGCCGATGTGGTGGACCGGGTGCTGGCCTACAAGAGCGCGCACCAGGGCAAGCTTCCCGTCTCGCTCCGTCAGGCGGGGCTCGACAGCCTGACCTCTCAGACCATCCGGCGCCTGACCACGCGCGGCCGCGAGCCGGTGATCACCGTGATCTTCCGGCGGTCCGCCGGTCACCTGGTCAGCGGGTGCGAGGGGGATCGTGCGGTGCTGGAGGATGCCCTGCTCAGCCAGGGCAAGTTCGAGATCGCCTGCGACATGGTTGCGGGCGGCCGACGCAGCTTCACGGTCGCTCCTCCACCGCCGCC
>DAINRP010000092.1:0-11357 GCA_036741755.1 Gemmatimonadales bacterium | reverse complement strand
CCCGAGGTGCGGTTCACCGCGATCACGCCGCCACGACCGCCCGAGCAGGCACGGTCCCCCGAGCCGAAGGGCCCCGGCACCGTCGTCTTCGGGGCAAAGCCGGACACGCCCCCTCCGCCGCCACCCAAGCTCACGCCGGAGCAACTCCGCGCTCCCCGTCCCACGCCGGGCCCCGGCACCAACACCAGAGTGCGGGTCGCGGTCGCGACGCAGACCAAGACCCTTCGGAACACGGTCATCGGCCTCTTTTCGCTGGTCGTGGTCCTCTCCGCGGCCTATCTCTGGCAGGCCGCGGACACCGGGCGCCGGCTCACCGAACAGCGACGCCTGCTGCTCGGCCAGCTCGACAGCCTGATGTCGGAGATCGGCTCGCTGGCGGCCGGCAGCGAGGGGCTGAAGGCGGCCCTCGATTCGGCCCAAGCCGAAGCCGAGCGGTTGAAGCAGCAGCTCGCGGGAACCCCGAACGACGCTCGGCTGATCAACGAACTCCGGACCCGTCTCGACGCCGCCATGCGCCAGCAGCGGACCCTCGCGGGCGCGGCGCAGATGGATGCCCGGGGGATCGCCGCGGCCAATCGGGATGCCATCGCGCTCGTCTTCGTACAGTTCCCGAGTGGCCAGGTGTACACCGGCACCGGCTTTGCCGTCCGCACCGATCCGAATGGCGGGTACGTCGTCACCAACAAGCACGTCGTCATCGACTCGAACGGCGTGCCCGCCGCAAAGATCGGCGTGGTGTTCGACGGGACGCGGCAGAACTTCAGGGCCGACGTCGACAAGCTCGCCGACCACGCCGACCTCGCCCTGCTCCGGGTGAGCGTCCATCGCGGCGTCCCGGTGATCAAGGGTCTCGCCGACAGCGGCCGGCGGCTGGAAATGGGCGAGCCCGCCGCAGTGCTGGGCTTCCCGCTCGGAATCGACATAGCCGGAGGACGAGACTGGACCGAGTTTGGTGCGGCAGCGACCCTCACCCTCGGCACAGTCTCGCGGACACTGCCGGACCTCCTTCAGCTCGACAGCTACGGCGCCCAGGGCGCCAGCGGGAGCCCCATCCTCGACAAATCCGGCCTGGTCATCGGGGTGCTCTACGGTGGTCAGCCGGGCAGCGGCGGACGGATTCTGTATGCCGTGCCGGTCGATTTCGTGCGCGAGCTGCTTCAGCCCTGACGCACTCCAAATCCGGGCATCCTTTTCGGATATGGGGGGAGGTGGTGAGGGCAGTCACCGCCCCAAAGCGCTCCGAACTACATCCTTGCGGGTATGGAGTTCCCGCCTCCGTCCCCCTTCCATCCCCGAGCCTCCGATCGCCTCCTCTCGGGGGTGGCTCGGGGCGGCATCGTGCTGTTCCTCCTTGGCGTCACCGGGGCGGCGTGGTGGACGCTGACTCGGATCGACGACGCGGTTCGGGACACCGCCCGACGCAACCTCACCACGGTCATGGCCAGCGCCCGGGAAGCCACCCGGCACTGGGCCATTCACCAGCAGGCGATGGCGGCCGGCATGACCTCGACCCGCGGCCTCGGCGCCGCGGTCGCCAGACTGAGCGCCACGGCGACGGCGGCCCATCCTCGGGCACAGCGGGCCGCCGACGCCGTCCGCCGCCTGCTCGACGCAGGAATCCGCGAACACGGGATCCCCGGCTACTGGGTCATTCGGTCCAACGAGAGCACCCTCCTTCGCTGGCCGGATTCCCTCCCCGCCACTCCGCCGTCCGGGATGCGAGATGCGCTCGAGAAGGCCCTCGACGGCCTCCCGGCCCTCAGCACCTTGCAGGCAGAGGGCGTCATCGCGCCTCTCCTCTGCGCCTTCGCACCCATCCGGGACGAGCATGGCGAGGTGATCGCGGTGCTCGCGCTGGCGCTTCCGCTGCATCGGGAGCTGGATGCGCTCTCGGAGGAGAGCCGGGTCCATTCGATGAGCGAGGTGTATTTCTTCGCGGCGGATGGGCACCTCCTCGGGGCCAGCGCGGGGGGCGGGTCCCCCTCGGCGGGCCATCGCGAAGTACAGTCGGCCCCGCCACGAATCGCCAAGGCGTCGATCGAACGCACGACCGGCATCGACCTTGACGGCTATGACAACCACGCGGGACGCCGAGTGATCGGCACGTGGGCGTGGGACGACGCACTCGATCTCGGCATAGCAGTAGAATCCGATGCCCAGAATGCGTATCACGTCGTCACTACCGCCCGGAGTGCGCTCTTCACCGGTGCGGCCCTGACCAGCCTGCTCTTCCTCGCCGCACTCAGCGCGGTGACCCAGGCGCGGCGGCGCGCCCACGCGCTCTCGGCGCTGCAGCGCCGGCTCGCCGCCGTGCTCGAGTCGACGACCGACCCGGTCTGCTTCGCCGATGCCACCGGTCACGCGATCTACCTGAACGATGCCGGCCGCAATCTCCTCGGCGGCGGCACGGAGTTTCCGCCCCCGGGCCAGTCGGTTCCGCCCTGGACGCGGGTGCTGCTCAGGGTCGATGCGCTGACGGCGGCGGCACGCGACGGGACCTGGTCCGGCGAAACCACGATTCTCACCGCCGACGCGCGGGAGCTCACGCTCTCCCAGGTCATCATCTGTCACCGCCGCGGGGACGGCACCGTCGATTTCTATTCGATGATCGCCCGGGACATCACCGAGCGGAAGCGGCTGGAGCAGCGGCTGTCCGAGGAGAAGGAACGGGCCGAAGTCACTCTGGGCTCCATCGGGGACGCCGTGGTCCGCACCGACGCCCGAGGGGTCATCGAGTATCTCAACCCGGTCGCCGAGCAGCTCCTCGGCTGCCGCAGTGCGGACCTCGCTGGGCATCCCATCTCGAGTGTCGTAGCACTGGTCCATGAGACGACCCGGGAGCCGATCGAGAACCCGGTCGAAACCTGTCTGCGGGAGAAGCGGGTGGTGGGCCGTTCCAACCTCTCGCTGCTCGTGCGACCCGACGGCCGTGAGTTCGCCATCGACGACAGCGCCTCACCCGTCACCAACAACGAGCAGGACATCATCGGCGCGGTGCTGGTCTTCCACGATGTCAGCCGCGCCCGGACTCTCGCGCGGCAGCTCGCCCACCAGGCCAGCCACGACCATCTCACCGGGCTGGTCAACCGGCATGAGTTCGAGCGGCGGGTGGGCCGCGCGCTGACCAGGGCGCAGCAGGAGGCGGTGACGCACGCACTCTGTTTTCTCGACCTGGATCAGTTCAAGGTGGTGAACGACACCTGCGGCCATGTGGCCGGAGACGAACTGCTCCGGCAGCTCGCCAGTGCGCTGCAGAAGAAGGTCCGCCGGCGGGACACCCTCGCCCGCCTGGGTGGCGACGAGTTCGGCGTGCTCCTCGAGCACTGTCCGCCCGGCCAGGCCACCCGTGTCGCGCACGAACTGCTCGAGACGGTGCAGGAGTTCCGGTTCGTCTGGGAGGGCAAGCCGTTCGCGCTGGGTGTGAGCATCGGCGTCGTGCCGATCACCGCCGATACCGAGAGTCTCGCCAACGTCCTGCGGGACGCCGACGCGGCCTGTTATGCCGCCAAGGAGCGGGGCCGCAACCGGGTGCACTTCTATGAGCCGAACGACGCGACGATGGCGCTCAGGCAGGGCGAGATGCAGTGGGTCAGCCGCATCACCTCGGCGCTGGAGGAGCACCGCTTCCGGCTGTATGGCCAGCCGATCGTGCCGCTGGTGCCGCATGCGGCCGAACGCCCGCGCGTCGAGATCCTGCTGCGGATGGTGGAGCGGGACGGCACCCTGATCGCCCCGGGCGCATTCATTCCGGCGGCGGAGCGCTACAACCTCATGGGGGCCGTGGACCGCTGGGTGGTCCGCGAAGTCACGGCGCTCTACGCCCGCCACCGTGCGGCCGGCTGGAAGCCTATCGCCTCGATCAATCTCTCCGGCGCCTCACTCGGCGACCCGACGATGCTGTCGTTCGTGCGCGATCAGCTCGTCCGCAACGAGGTCCCCCCGGAGTCCCTCTGCTTCGAGATCACCGAGACCGCGGCCATCGCGAACCTGGCGCTCGCGGCCCATTTCATCCGGGACCTCAAGTCGCTGGGCTGCTGGTTTGCGCTGGACGACTTCGGGAGCGGGATGTCGTCGTTCGCCTACCTGCAGAACCTCCCCGTGGACTCACTGAAGATCGCGGGCGCGTTCCTCCGGCACATCGAGAACGATCCGGTGGAGTACGCCATGGTGGAAGCGATCAACCGGGTGGGCCACGTCATGCGGCTGAAGACGGTTGCGGAGGGCGTGGAAAGTCTGGAGACACTGGAGACCCTGCGGAAGATCGGCGTCGACTACGCCCAGGGCTATGCGATCGGGGAACCGATACCGATGGAAGAGCTGATCGCGCAGGCCCACCCGCTCACGCTAGTAGAAGGGCGCCCACGCCCAGCATCACCCCCAGCAGGGCCGCGCTCCAGACCAGCCATTGCATGAGGTCACCGCGGAGGTTGTCGAGCGCCGACAGGCCGGTGGCAAGCCGTTGCGGGCCCCACGCCCCCCCGGGACGGACCCGGCGGTAGAACCCTTCCAGCACCTCAGGCCGCTCGGGCCGAGTCAGCAGCATCACCGGCACCCATACAATCATGGTCCCGAACGCCGTGAGCGCGAGCCGCTGCCCGAAGCTCAGGGCGGAGAGTGCGGGGAGGTAACTCGCCAAGGCGAGCGCGACCGCGGCCGCCATCGCTGAAATCTCCGCCCAGGCATTCACCCGCCACCAGAACCAGCGCAGCAGCAGCACCAGCCCGGGGCCGTTGCCGATGAGGATCAGGAACCGGAACACCTGCCCGACATCGTCCATCATGAAGGACACCGCGGCGGCCAGCAGGGTGAGGACGACCGAGGCCCAGCGCGCCGCCCGCAGCAGCTTCCGGTCATCATGTTCCCCGGCGAACCGGGCGTACAGATCGTTGACGATGTAGCTCGCGCCCCAGTTGATCTGGGTGGAGACGGTCGACATGAAGGCCGCCATCAGGCTCGCGAAGACCAGCCCGAGCAGTCCCGGCGGCAGGAATTGCTTCATGAGCAGCGGGTAGGCGAGTTCCGGATCGTCGAGGCCGGGCAGAATCACCAGCGCCGCCAGGCCCACGAGCACCCACGGCCAGGTGCGCACGACGTAGTTGAGAATGTTGAACGCGTGGGTGGACTTCGAGGCTTCCCGCTCGTTCGCGGTCGCCGAAAGCCGCTGCACGAACATTCCCCCGCCATCGCTGTTGCGGAACGCCCACCACTGCACCAGCACGTATCCCGCCATGGTGCCCATGGAGACCAGGGCTCCGTCCCCGTGCGGAACGAGATCCAGCTTGTTGCCCTGCCCCGAGGCGCGCAGCTGGGCGGTGAGGGCGTGCAGCCCCCCGACCTCGTGCAGGGCATACGTCATCACCACGATCGCGCCGATCATGGCGAGGATGTACTGCAGCAGATCGGTCACGACCACGCCCCACAGCCCGGCCACCGCGGTGTAGATCATTGTGATCAGCACGATGGGCATGAGCGCCCACAGTCGGTCATCGCCAGGCAGCGAGTGGAACGCCTCGAGCAGACCGAGGCCGCCCATGACCTTCCGCATGGCCAGCATGCCGTAGCCGATGGAGATGCAGTTGAGGGGAACCGCAAAGAGAAACGCGCGGAACCCGCGCAGAAAGGCGGCGGGCGGTCCGCCGTAGCGGATCTCGGTGAGTTCCAGATCGGTCACGACATTGGCCCGGCGCCAGAGCTTCGCCAGCAGCACGGCGAGCAGGACGTGCGAGAAGGCGAAACACCACCATTCCCAGTTCCCCGCGACCCCCGCCCGAGCCACCCGCCCCGCCACGTAGAGCGGGGTGTCGACGTTGAAGGTCGTGGCGGCCATCGATGTCGCCGCGAGCCACCAGGGAATGGCATGCCCGCCGACGAAGAACTCGGCCATGTTCTTCGCCCCGCGGCGGGCGACCCAGAGCCCGAGCGCGAGACTCGCGCCGAGGTAGGCGAGGACAACGAGCCAGTCGAGGAGGGTCACAGGCGGGCGGCGATCCAGCGCGCGACCGCCTCCTGCATCAGCGGTTGCCGGTGCCAGGCGATGAGGATGGGACAGTCCCCCGGAATCTGGTCGGCGAGCCGGGGATGGGCGAAGAGCGCCACGAGCGCGGCGCCCGGCACCAGCGATTCCAGCCGGGCGCGGCTCTCGGGGCCGAAGCCTGCCCTGCCCTTGGCCGCACGCGGCTCCGCGAAGGCCAGCACGATGCGCCTGCCGTCATGCCGTTCGAACCGCCGGTCCCTCGCCAGGAACCGGGCCACGAGATCGCTGGGTCCCGGGGCGTACCACCCTCCCTCGTCGTCGTCGACGACCGCGAGATCCACACCGCCATTGAACGCGGGCTCGCTCCCTCGCAGGAGGCCCCGTGCCAGCAGCTGGTCGGCGATCGCCGCGGCGGAGAGATTGCCCAGATCGAGCTGCCAGGCCGGGTTCACGGGGGCGGCGGCAAGCGCCACCGCATGTTCGTAGCGATCAAGCGACTGGGCGCAGCGGTTGGCCAAGCCCGGATCGATGGCCGACGCGAGCCGGATGGCATCGACCGTCGCGGCCGGATTCGGCGGATAGAGCAGCAGGTCGCAGCCGGCGCGAAGCGCAGCGACCATCGCCTCACCCTCGCCCTCGCTGGACTGCGCGCCCTGCATGATCAGCGCGTCGGTCACCACCAGCCCGGTGAAGCCGAGTGATTCGCGCAGGTGACCGAGCATGACCTTCGACCGGGTTGCCGGCAGTCCGCTCGCATCCCAGGCCGGAAAGGCCACATGCGACGTCATCACGGCACGGACGCCCGACTCCACCGCCTTCCGGAATGGATGGAGGTCGGAATCCGTCAGATCATCCAGCGAGAGCGGCACCGACGGAAGGGTGTTGTGGGAGTCGAGCGTCGTGCGGCCGTGACCGGGATAGTGCTTGGCGCAGGCCAGCACCCCTTCCGCCTGACAGGCGCGGATCCAGGTCGCCACCGACCGGCCGACGCGGGAGGGATCGGCGCCGAACGACCGGGTCTGGACGATCGGGTTGCGGGGCTCGATGTCGAGGTCGGCGACGGGCGCAAATACGAGGTTGATGCCGAGCCGGCGCGCCTCCCGTCCCGTGGTCGCGCCGGCCCAGGCGATCACCGCCTCATCGTCGAGCGAAGCCAGGGCGCCGGGTGGAGGGATCGGTGTGAGGCGCCGCGCCTGCTGGCCCGCGCCACGTTCGAGGTCGGCCCCGATGAGCAGGGGGCGGCCCGCACGCTGCAGCACTTCGTCCACGAGCACGCCCACCTCATCGGCGCGCGCGCCCGGCACACCAAACACGATGAATCCCCCGACACCGAGCTCGAGCGCGGCGTCGATGGCCTGCTCCTCATGACGGAATCCGGTCTCCGGTCTCCAGCGCAGCGCGGGGAGGACCAGCCGGCCGATGTTCATGCCGGGGTGACCTGTCCGAGCACCCGCTGGGCGAGGGCGCCGGTGGCGCCCGGCAGGTTACCTGGTTGCCCGTGCATCGTGAGGTAGCCCAGCAGCGCGAAGGCAACCGCTTCCTTCGCGTCACCGTTGAAGAACAACTCGTCGAAACGGCGCAGAGGTTGTCTCCGCTCGTCGAGCAGCGCTTCGAGCCGCGCGGCGAGCACCGGGTGGTGCATGCCGCCGCCTGAGGCGACCACTTCAGGGGTGCCCGGCACCCAGCGCGCGATGGACACCGCGATGGTCTGGGCGGTGAGTTCGACCGCGGTCGCGACCGCATCGGGGCCGGGCGCCTCCCGGAACAATTGTTGAGCGAGAGGCAGTCCGAAGCGCTCGCGGCCGGTGCTCTTCGGCGGGGGAGCCGCGAAGTAGGGATCGGCCAGCAACCGGTGGAATGCCTCGGGACGCACCACGCCGCGCCGGGCAAGCTGACCATCCACGTCGTACCGAAGACTCGGATCCACCATGCGGGCGACCGCGTCGATGAGGGCGACTCCCGGGCCCGTGTCGAAGGCGAAGGCGCCGGCCTCGACCGCCCGCCGTGGCACGTAGGTGAGGTTCGCCATGCCGCCGATGTTCAGCAGCACGCGGGGATGCTCCGAATGGCCGAACAGCAGGACATCCGCGGCCGGGACCAGGGGCGCCCCCTGCCCTCCGGCGGCAACGTCCCGCGCGCGGAAGTTGCTCGCCACCCTGACACCGAATCGCTCCGCGAGCACCGCCGGCTCACCCAGCTGCCAGCTCACCGCGGGTGGCTCATGCCAGATGGTCTGACCGTGCATGGCGATGAAGGAGACCTCCGTCGCCCGGGTGTGGGCCGAGGCCAGGAGTTCCTCGACGGCCTCTGCCGACCACTCCGCGAGGCGGGTATGCAGCAGCGCCAGATCCCGTGCCCCCCCCCGCGGCGATCGCGGACAGGATCTGGTCCCGCTCGGCGGCGGCGTAGGGGCGGGTGATGAAATGGACCAGATCACAGTGGGTCGGACCTTCGAAGCGTACCAGCGCGGCATCGACGCCATCGAGGGACGTGCCGGACATGAGTCCGATGGCGAGCGTGGGGCGTTCAGTCATGATGTCGTCACCGCTGGAGGGTCACCCACGATCGACCGGAGATGGCCGCCGTGTTCTGCGAGCAGCCGTTCGGCCGCGGCTCGGTCGACGGCGCGGCGCAGCATGACAATCGCCACTTTCACCCGCTGATCGGCGGCCGCGAGCGCCTGACGGGACGCCTCGCGCGTGGCACCCGTGGTTTCCATCAGAATCCGCTCGCTGCGGTCGATGAGCTTGTCATTCAACGCCCGTACGTCGACCATCAGATTCCCGTACGTCTTGCCGAGACGGATCATCGCTCCGGTCGTCAGCATGTTGAGCACCTGCTTGGTGACGGTGCCCGCCTTCATCCGCGTGGACCCGGTGACTATCTCCGGGCCGACGGGCAGCGTGATACACACGTCGCAGGTGTCCCGCAGAACCTGCGGTGGCTCGGAACACGATACCAGCACCGTCCGGGCCCCGAGCGTCTGGGCTCGCCCAAGCGCAGCCCGAACGAACGGCGTGGTGCCACTGGCGGCAATGCCCACGACGACGTCGTTCGCCGCCACCCGGTGCCCGTCCATCTCCGCGATCCCGGCGTTGATATCGTCCTCGGCGCCTTCGACCGATCGGAACATCGCCCGGTGACCGCCGGCTATGATGCCGATGATCATCTCCGGATCGGTGCCGAAGGTCGGCGGGCACTCGGCGGCGTCGAGTACGCCCAGTCGGCCACTGGTCCCGGCCCCGACATAAACCAATCTTCCCCCGGACCGAAAGGCGGTTTCAAGCAGGTCGATCACCCGGGCGATGGCGTCCTTGACCTCCGAGACCGCGGCCGGGATCGTCGCGTCCTCGGCGGCGATCAATTCGACGATCTCCCTGGCGGTTGCCCGGTCGATCGTGGCACTCCGTGGATTGCGGCGTTCAGTGAGCCGGGGGTCGAGAAAGCTGTCGGTCATTGGTTCTTGGGGAAGGCGAGACGTAAATTAGGTCTGACGGGTCATCCCCAGCAACGTGTCATCCGCCAGCCGAGGTCGTCCTTGCGAAATCGTGCCCTGCTCGCCGCCCTGCTTACCCTCGCCGCCCTGACGGCCTGTGCTGGCCGCTCCTCGTCGCCAGCTGCCTCACCATCTGTCGCGATGGCCTCGGGCATCAGTCCGACGTGGCCGCTCGCAGGCCAGGCGCGCGCCGCCGAAGGCCGGCGGGCGATGATCGTCTCCGGTTCTCCGATCGCGAGCGAGGTGGGACGCCAGATCCTCCTGGCGGGGGGTAACGCGGTTGACGCGGCAGTCGCCGTGGGTTTCGCACTCGCGGTGGTTCATCCGCAGGCCGGAAACATCGGCGGCGGCGGCTTCATGGTCTTCCGGATGCACGACGGGACCACCACCGCGCTCGACTATCGCGAAACTGCGCCTGGCCGGGCAACCCACGACATGTACCTGAACCGCGCCGGCGAGGCCACGTCGCTCTCCGACAAGGGCGCGCTCTCGGCCGGCGTGCCGGGCTCGGTCGCGGGGCTGACCGAGGCGCATCGGCGTTTCGGCCGGCTGCCGTTCCGCGCGGTGATCGCGCCGGCCGTCCAGCTCGCCAGCGATGGCTTCATCGTGGATGAGGTGCGCAGCCGCTCGCTGGACGAGAACCGGGGCTGGTTCTACAACTTTCCGGCCACCCGCCGCTACTTCCTGCCCGACAGCGGCCGCGCGCCCGCGCCCGGCGCCCGGTGGGTTCAGGCCGATCTCGGCCGCACACTCGCCGAGATCCGGGACCGCGGCGCGGATGGTTTCTATCGCGGCTGGGTCGCCGACTCAATCGTAGCGGAGATGGACCGCGACGGCGGGCTGATTTCGCTCGCGGACCTCGCGAGCTATAAGGCCATCTGGCGCGACCCGATCCAGATCGACTATCGAGGCTACACCGTCTACTCGATGCCGCCTTCATCTTCAGGCGGAGTGACGCTCGGGATCATTCTCAACGTCATGGAAGGGTTTGGAAAGCTGCCGCCCTTCGGATCCGCCGCGCTGCTGCACCGGGAAGCGGAAGCGATGCGCCGCGCCTTCACCGACCGCAACGCCTACCTCGGCGACCCGTCCTTCGTGAAGATGCCGCTCACCCGCCTGCTCTCGAAGGAATACGCCGCCACGCTTCGCGCGCAGATCGATCCCGTGAAGGCCTCGCCCACGCCACCATTCGACCCGCGCATCCGCGATGGCAATTCCACCACGCACTACTCCGTCGTGGATGCGGAGGGTAACGCCGTCAGCTGCACGACGACCCTCAACGACAGCTACGGCAGCATGGTCGCGGTGTCGGGCGCCGGGTTCATGCTCAACGACGAGATGGACGATTTTACCACGGCACCGGGACAGCCGAACATGTACGGGCTGATTCAGGGTGAGGCGAACGCGATTCAGCCGGGCAAGCGGATGCTCTCGGCCATGACCCCGAGCATCGTCCTCGATCCGAGGGGACAGATCTACCTCGTGGTGGGCACCCCCGGCGGCTCGACCATCATCACCCAGGTTTATCACGTCATTTCGAATGTGATCGATCATGGCATGTCGTTGCCTGACGCAGTCGCCGCACCCAGGATGCACCACCAGGGCCTGCCTGATGAAATCAAGCTGGAACCGGACGGCTTCCAGCCTGCGACGATCAGCGCGTTGCGAGTCCTCGGTCACAAGGTCGGGTTCACCTCACCGTGGGGCAGCAAACACTGGGGGGATCTGCAGGGAATCATCCGGACCCCGACCGGCTGGCAGGGGGTCTCGGACCCGCGGCTCGGTGGCGGCGGCGCAGGCTACTAGCCCGCTCCCGCGAGGGGGACGGAAACACGATGGGGACCGCGAAGCGCTCGCGGTCCCCATCGTCGTTGAGCGCCAGCGTCA
>DAINRP010000091.1:0-11385 GCA_036741755.1 Gemmatimonadales bacterium | reverse complement strand
CGGGCGGGCGGCGCGATCGAGCAGGGTCAGCTGCACGGCGGCCACCACATGCAGTACCAGTGCGGCGAGCAGGATGGCGCGGAGAATCAGGGTGATCTCATGCAGCGGGCCGTGCAGCATCGCGCCGTAGGCGTTGAGCTTCTCGGAGCCGATGAAGACCTGCAGGTTCCCCACCATGTGCACAATGACGAAGCCGATCATGATGAGCCCGGTCACGCCCATCACGACCTTCTTGCCGAGCGTCGACTTCCAGAACAACAGGATCTTGGTCACCGGATCTCCTCAGCCGAGCGTCTTCATGGTGTCGGCCACCGCCGCCGCGCTCTTGTGCAGGTCGGCGCGCTCTTCGGCGGTGAGTGACACCTCCAGCACCTGTTCGAGACCCTTCCGGCCAAGCTTCACCGGGACGCCGCAGAACACGTCCTTGATTCCGTACTCGCCGGTGAGCCACACCGCGCAGGGCAGGATCCGCTTCTTGTCCAGCACGATCGCCTCGGCCATCTGCACCGCCGCGGCACTCGGCGCGTAGTACGCCGATCCGGTCTTCAGGAAGTTGACGATCTCGGCACCGCCGTTCCGGGTGCGGACCACAATGGCGTCCAGCTTGTCCTTCGCGATGAGCTGGGTGACCGGGATGCCGGAGACAGTGGTGTAGGAGACCAGCGGGACCATCGTGTCGCCGTGGCCGCCGAGCACCATCGCCTGGATGTCCTCGACGGAGACGTCCATCGCCTCGGCAAGGAAGGCCCGATAGCGCGCCGTGTCGAGCACGCCGGCCATGCCGATCACCCGCTCGCGGGGGAAGCCGCTCGCCTTCATGGCGACGTAGCACATGACGTCGAGCGGATTGGAGACCACGATGATAATGCTCTGCGGGGCCACCCGGGCGATTTCCTTCGCCACCGAGCCGACGATGCCCGCGTTGGTCTTCACCAGATCGTCCCGGCTCATTCCCGGCTTCCGCGCGATACCCGCGGTGACGATGAAGAGCTCGGAGCCCGCCGCAGCCTCGTAGCCGTTGGTCCCGACGACGCGGCTGTCGAATCCTTCGATCGGCGCCGACTGCCACTGGTCGAGGCCCTTCCCCTGCGGGACGCCCTCGACGACATCGACCATGACGACCGTGCGCGCGAGGTTCTTCTCGGCGATGCGCTGGGCGGCGGTTGCGCCGACATTGCCAGCACCGACGACGGTGATCTTGTTGAACATAGATGGGTGGCGAAGTAGGAGTGGGTGCCAGCGGCGGCCGGTCGGCCGGCCCCGTGCCGTAGCGCCGGAAAGCTACTTCGCGCCCGATCCCCGGCAAAGCCCCGAACCATGAACGGCCGACGGGGCGGAACCGATCCGCCCCGCCAGCATTCCATGGACCCGCAACCGGGAATCAGGTCCCGAGTGGATTGCAGCTCGTCCCGAGCTTCCGGGCGGCGCACTCGTCAGCGGGAATCGGCATCCGGCTCGGCACGGCTCCGTTCGGCACCAGCACCGGGATCGTCGCCAGCCTGCCGTAACGCCGTGCATCCACCCAGCGCGTGCCCTGCTCCCAGAGCAGCGAGTAGCGCCGGTTGTACAGCAGTTCGTCGATGAAAGCCGAGGCCGGACTCGCCGCCGTGAGCGTCGTGGGCGCGAGGCCACCGGCGTTCACCCGCACCAGGTCCAGATCGGGGAGGGCGGCGGCGAAGTTGCTGAGTCCTATGTTCGCCTCCGCCCTGAGCAGCACCAGCTCCTCGTCCCGGATGATGGGGATTGGGGCGTTCTGATCCGGCTGCCCGCCCGTGAAGAACACGGCGAACTTGCGATTGGGGTTCACCGGGAAGCCGGAGAGCGTGTACGTCACCGTGGTGTCGTTCGGATCGATGAACGCCAGCTTGTCGAGCGCCCGCTGGTCCACCGCCCCGCCGGGCTGCAGCTGGGCATCGTCGACGGTGTTATTGAAGGCGAAGTAGGTCGTGCCGTCGAGCGTCTCGGACAGCTCGTTGAGGATGTCACCCGGCTTGTTGGAGAAGTCGAAGTAGGCCCCGACCTTGAAATCTGCCGGGTTGCTCGTGACGAACGACTGCGACAGCGCGGTCAGCGCGTTGGCATAGCAGGTCGCCGCGCAGGCCGGCGTCGCGGTGGCCCGGAAGACCCACGCCTTGGCGGCGAGGGCGCGGTTCACGAGGATCAGGGTCGCCGGTGTGTCGAAGCCCGAGAAGCCCGGCGGCATGTGGAAGGGGAATGCTGCCCCCCCGGCCGCAAGACTGTCCCGCGCCGCGTCCAGTTCCCCGATGATGTACCCGTACACGCTGTCCTCGCTCACGAACGGCGCCGGCGCCGCACTCAGCGGCTGGTCGACGTCCACCGGAGCACCAAGGGCACCGCGGCCGGCGATCAGCGGCATGAAGGCCAGCGCCTTGAGCGTGCGAGCGAACCCGATGGAGGCGGCACGTTCCTCCGCAGTGAGATCGGGCGCGCGCGGGACGGCGTTCTGATACGTGTTGATGCTCCGGATGTTCTGGTAGCGGCCCGACCAGACGGCCGAACCGAACTGGGTGGTGCTGAGCGGGCCGAAGAACGGTTCCTGGTAGTCGGGCTGATTGTTGCCCGCGAGGTTCGCGCCCTCGCGGCCATTCGAGCCGTACCGCCAGATCACATCCACGGCGTCGCTCCGCGCCCCGATGAAGAGACCCGTCGCCGCCACGGCGAGCTTGGACTTGGTCGGATTCTTGACGAGGTCGTCAATCGTCGGGTTGTTCGGGTCGAGGATGTTGAAGTCGCCGCATCCCGCGAGGAGGCCGGTGGCCACCAGGGCAAGCAGTGCGCTGCGGCGGGCGCCGGAAATCAGAGTTTTCGGCATTGTCAGAACCCCACCGAGACGTTGAGGGAGAAGTTGCGCGACGGCGGATAGGGGCCGAGGTCGATGTTCCGCGTGATCGCCTGCGAGCCGAAGTTGCTCGACTCGGGATCGTACCCGAAGTAGTCGGTGAACAGCAGCAGGTTACGCCCCGTCAGCCCGATGCGCGCATTGTCCGCCCCGGCGAACAGCGAGTGGACCCAGCGGCTCGGCAGGGTCCAGATCAGGCTCAGCTCCCGCAGCTTGAGGAAGGTCGTCGACTGCACGAACGGCGTGGCCACGCCGTCCTGCAGGCAGGCGTTGGCCCGCGCCTGTCCGGCGGTGGTCGCCTGGTCCGGAGACAGCTGGTTGCAGTCGTACAGCGAGAGCGTCTGGTTCTGGGCCGCGCCGCCCTGCTGCCACGCCCACAGCATGGAGATCGACAGGTTCTTCCAGGTGAAGTCGTTGGCGAGCGTCAACTGGAAATTGGGGTTGGCATCGCCAAGGACCTTCGTGATGGGATTGCCGAGGCTGTCATACCCCACGGTGCCGATGATCTGGGTCGCCGAACGTCCCGGCTCGATGAAGAACTCGCCGAAGGCCAGTCCGAAACCGGCTGTCGACGGCCGATAGCCCGGCACCGGCAGGTCGAGCACCTTGTTGCGGAGCCGGGTGAAGGTGGTGCGGGCCACCCAGCTGAAGTCCCTGCTCTGGACCGGCACGAAGCCGGCCGCCAGCTCCAGCGAGACGTTCCGCATGTGGCCGCCATTCAGGAACTCCGAGCTGAACCCGCTGCTCGCCGCCGGCGTGCGCGAGAGCAGCAGATCGCTGGTCGTGTTGCTCGCCAGCGTGAGCTGGAGGTTGGTGCGGCCGCCCCAGAACTCGGCGTCGATACCCCCCTCCCACTCCTTCACCCGCTCCGGCTTGATGGTCGAGAGTCCGGCGATCGTCCCCACCGTCACCCCGCCACCGCCACCGTAGGTCTGCCCGCCGACCAGCGAGGTGAACTTCTGCCCGAAGAGCGGCTGGTTGCCCGTCTGTCCGTAGGCGAGCCGCAGCTTGAACTCGCTCCCGGTACCCAGCAGCCCGGGGAACCGGTAGGCACCGGCGAGCCGGGGATAGAACCAGTACTTCGACACATCGCCCAGCACGCTGCTCCGCTCGGCGCGGACGCTGCCCACCAGTGAGAGCCGCTCCTTGAGCGCCAGGACCTCTTCGGCGCCGTAGAACGCCAGCGTCCGTTCCGTCGACCGCTGCTCGATCGGATTGCTGACCACGGAGCCCTGACTGACGCTGGTCTGCCCTGGCAGGATCCCGGTGGCGGTGATCCGGTTGCGCGAGAGCTGCCGGTCCTCGTACTGGACGCCCAGGGAGGTCGTGAGGCGGTAGCTCTGCGATTCCGGCGCGTAGCTGTGGATCGCGTTCAGGTTCCAGTTGAGGTTCCGCCCATCGGCGGCCCCGAGGGTGATCGTCCCCGGATTCGGCAGCGTCTGCTCGAAGGTCAGCTCCGGCGGCGCGATGATCTTGTTCTTCTGGTTGACGAAGTCCGCCCCGCCCGCCGCCACGAAGCGGAGGCTCTGCCGCTCGCCGGTCCACGCGTTCCACGACAGCCGACCGCCGCCGGTGAAGCGGACGGCGGTCTCGTTGTTGGTCCCGAGCGCCGCGGTCTGCAGCGGGTTGGCGCCGAAGTAGCCGATCGCCGGTTGCGGATAGACGCCATTCACCGGCGTGAGCGGAATGAAGCTCGGGATGTAGGCCAGGGCGTAGGTGACGCTGGCGCCGGAGTTGTCGTTGTTGGTGAAGCCCTTGTCGTTCGAGTTGCGCGCGAAGGCGGTGGTCAGATCCAGGGTGAGCTTGCCGGTCAGCTGCTGGGTGATGTTCGCGCGGAGCGTCTGCCGCTGGGCGCCGGTCTTGCCGATGATCCCGTTGTCCTTCTTCCAGCTTCCCGAGGCGAAGAAGCGGGTCTTCTCCCCTCCGCCGCTCACATCGAGCTGGCTCTCGTAGGAGACCGGCTTGTCCCCCGCGAACTCGCGGAGATGGTCGTAGGCGGGCAGCTTGCCGTTCACCAGATACGAACGCACCAGGTTCGAATCGAAGAGCGCGAAGGCCTGGGTCGTGTCGAACACCCGGAAGCCCGGTCCGCGGAGCAGCGATGAGAAGCCCACCCGCTGGCTCAGGTTGGCGTGCACCTGCCCGGCAGTCCCGCGCTTGGTATGGATGATGACCACGCCGTTGGCGGCCTTGGAGCCGTAGATCGAACCCGCGGCGGCGCTCTTCAGCACCTCGATCGACTCGATGTCGTTCGGGTTCAGATCCGCGAGCCGATTGGTCCCGTCGTCCTGCGCGTCGGCTCGCGCCAGGTTGGAGCTGCTCCCCGTCACCGAGGAGAGTCCGGAGGGAATCGTGGCGTTGCTGTAGATGACGCCGTCCACCACGATCAGCGGATCGGCGTTCCCGATGATCGTATGCGGCCCGCGGATCTGCACCTGCACCCCCGCACCCGGGGCGCCCGAGTTGGTCTGGATGTTGGCGCCGGCGATCCGGCCCTGCAGCGCCCGGTCCACCGACTGCGCCTGCACCTGACTGACGTCCTGACCGTCCACCACCGCAGTCGACGTCGTGGAATTCCGCTGCTCCATCTCCGTCGCCTGCCCGGTGACCACGACCTCTTCCAGATTGAACACGTCCTGCGCCATCGCGACCGTCACGTCACTCTGATCGGCGCCGATCGGAATGTCCTGCCGCTTGTAGCCGATCGCGCGGACCAGGATGCGCGTCGGCCCGGCGGGAATCTCGATGCTGAAATGCCCGCGTATGTCGGTCTTGGCACCCGCCGCGCGGCCTGCGAGGGTGACGACCGCTTCGGGGAGCGGCGTGCCATCATCGGCGCGGTTGACCACGCCGGTGAGGATGCGCCCCTGCGCGTGGACAACGGCGGGCAGCGATGCAAGGACGAGGATGAGGCCTGGAATGAACCAGCGATGGCGCATGCGTCCTCCTGCAGGAGGCGGGGAAGGATCGAGCTGTGACGGCGCAGTGCGCAGCGGTGGTAGGGCCGCTGCGGAGGGTATTGCCGCCTGTTGGCGGAAATACCGATCCCCTGCCCGCAACGCAAGAGGGAGGGCCATATTGGCCCTCCCCTCGTTCGTTCAGGGCCGCCGTCCGCCGCCCCCACCTCGTCCGCCCCTGCCCCCTCTACCGCCTCGCGGGCCTCGACCACCGCCAGCGCCACCGCCTCGGCCCCGTTCCGGCCCCGGCCGAGCCGTCCTCGCCCGGGCGTGTGGTGGCGGGCCGGTCAGCACATTGCCGTTGACCTCGTCTTCCTCCTCGTCGAGGTCGAGCGGCAGCATCGGCGGATCGGTCACGTCGAGCACCGGCGGTGGCCCGTGCGGAATGCCCAGCTTTCGGAGCCCCTCGTAGAGCACGACGCTCACCGCATTGGCGAGGTTGAGGCTGCGGACCTCGCCCGACATCGGGATCCGGTAGCAGCGCTCGGGATGCTTCTCCAGGATCTTGCCGGGGAGTCCGTCATTCTCGCTGCCAAAGACCAGCACGCTGTTCGCCGCGAAGGGCGCGTCCCGGTAGTCCTGCGTCGCGTTGGCAGAGAAATAGAGGCACCGGTCGCGGCTGATCGCATCGCGGAACCGGAACCAGTTGGGATGGACCCAGAGATCCACCTTGTCCCAGTAGTCGAGCCCGGCGCGCTTCACCTCGCGATGATCGAGGCTGAAGCCGAGCGGCTCGATCAGGTGCAGCGGCGTCTCCGTCGCGACGCACAGCCGCGCGATGTTGCCGGTATTGGGCGGGATTTTCGGTTCGATCAGGGCAACGTGCAGACTCATGGGAATCCAATCAGGCGTGTGGGGTGGTCTCAACCACCGCGGGTATGCATCTCTTTGCGTGGGTCCGCCCGGAGCGTGGACAGCTGATACAGCGCACCGCGCTCCGGCGCGGCCGCCCGCTCCTCGGCGCCGCGAGCGGTGCGCCCCTCCCAGGCCTCCCCGATGAGGGCCGCGATCTCCGCGTCAGTCGCTCCTCCGCGGAGCGGTGGCCGCAAATCGAGGCCGCTGTCCGCATACAGGCAGAGCAGGAAGTGGCCGTCGGCGGTGAGCCGCGCGCGGTCGCAGGTGCGGCAGAACGGGTCGGTGGTGGACGCGATCACCCCGAAGACCGTTCCGTCAGGCAGCCGGAACCGGTCGGCCGGCGCCCAACTGCTGTCGTTCTCCGCCAGCGGCTCGATGGCGCCATAGTGGGCCGAGAGGCGGTCGAGGATCTCCCGCCGCGACACCACGTCCTCCATCCGCCAGCCGTTTGCGCCGCCGACATCCATGTACTCGATGAAGCGCATCTCGGAGCCATGGGTCCGGCCGAACTCAATCAGGTCCACGAGTTCGTCGTCGTTGTAACCCCGGATCACCACGCTGTTGAGCTTGACCGTCCCGAGCCCGGCCACCTGGGCTGCCGCGATGCCCGCGAGCACATCCTGGTGCCGGTTGGAGCGGGCGAATTCCTTCATCCGCTCCGGACGCAGGGTATCGAGGCTCACGGTGACCCGGCGGAGGCCGGCCGCCTTCAGGGCCGCCGCATGCTCACCCAGCAGAATGCCATTGGTCGTGAGCGCGAGATCGGTGATGCCCGCATGCCGGGCCAGCATCGCGACGAGATCGGGGAGGTCGTGCCGCAGCAGCGGCTCCCCGCCCGTGAGCCGCAGCTTGTCGACGCCGAGCGCCGCGAAGATTCCCGTCAGCCGGTCGATCTCCTCGAAATTGAGGATCGAGCCGCGCGGCAGCCAGACGTACTCCTCCTCCGGCATGCAATAGCGGCAGCGCATGTTGCAGCGGTCGGTGACTGAGATCCGCAGGCTCGCCAGCGGGCGGCGGAGCCGGTCGAACACCGGCGAGCCGGTCGGCCGAACGGTCGCGGGATCCTGGCTCACCGCACCGCCCCCGACACGCGATCCACAGCATTGCCGGAGGCGGACTTTGCAGCCGTCGGATCGACCCACAGGACCGAGCCATCGGCGTAGTGCTCCTTCTTCCAGATCGGCACGCGCACCTTGAGTTCCTCGATCACGTAGCGGCAGGCGTCGAATGCCTCCGCCCGGTGTGGGCCCGCGGCGGCGACCGCGACGGCCGCATCACCGATGGCCAGTTCTCCCAGACGATGCGCCAGCCCGGCCCGCACCGGCCAGCGCGATTCCGCTTCGGCGATGATGCGAGCCGCCTCAGCCTCAGCCATCGGCTCGTAGGCGCTGTACTCGAGGCGGAGCACCTGGCGGCCACCGTGGTGGTTGCGGACCAGCCCGAGGAAAGTGGCCACGCCGCCCCGATCGGGCGCGCTCACCGCTTCGACCAGGCGACCGAGATCGATCGGGGTACGAGTGAGGAGGCTCGCCATGAGTTCAGCCCCCCGCCATCGGCGGCAGCAGGGCCACTTCGTCGCCGTCCTGCACCGGGGAATCGAGCCGGGCGTGCACCTGGTTCACCGCCACCAGCGGACGCTCGGGAATACCCCGCGTGCCCGGCACCACGACCCGCAACTGCCGCAGCAGATCGCCGACAGTCGCTGGGACAGAGAGGCTCAGATCAACGCTCTCGCGCCCAGCCAGATCGGCGTACGTCGCAAACAGCAGGACCCTGACGCTCATGCGGGGAAAGATAACGGCGGGCCGGGGTGAGACGCGTCGGGGCGGGTCTTCGACCCGCCCCGAAGGGACCCCTGCACCCGGACCGGGGAGCCATCAATCGTCGTCGTTCCCCGTGTCATTCGGATCGGGCTCGTACGGCTCATCCGCCACCAGCGCCCGCAGTTCCTTGCTGGGCTTGAAGACCGGCACCGGCCGCGCGGCCACCTCGACCGGGTCTCCGGTGCGGGGATTCCGCGCCATCCGGGTCTTCCGCCGCCGGATCTTGAAGGTCCCGAAACCGCGGACCTCGATGTTGTGCTGATTCTTGAGGGCTTCCTTGACGGCCTCCAGGAATGCGTCCACGACCCGGGCGCAATCCTTCTTGGAGATCATCGGACCGGCGGTACGGGCAATCGATTCGGTCACCCGTTCGACAAGATCTGCCTTGGTCATGCGTTCCCCCGGGGGTCTTCAAGCCCGGCGCCCCAGGGAAGGGGCGCCAGAATGCTTGAGAGACTACGACCTTACCTCTTGTCTGTCAAGGGGTTGGCTCACCAGAGGGGGTCAGGCCTTCATCAGCCGCAGGAATTCCTGAAAGTGCGGGTAGGCGTCATGGGGTCCTGGAGAGGCCTCCGGGTGGTATTGCACTGCGAATACCGGAAGTTCTTTGTGGCGAACGCCTTCCACCGTTTGATCGTTCAGATTGATGTGGGTGACCTCAAGTCCCGCCGCACCAGGCACGCCCTTTTCTTCTCCCGCCACTGCGAATCCATGGTTCTGCGACGTGATAAGTACATGCCCAGTCGCGAGATCGCGCACCGGCTGATTACCACCGCGGTGGCCATAGGGCAATTTCACCGTGTCGCCACCGAAGGCGAGCCCCAGCAGCTGATGCCCGAGACAGATTCCGAAGGTCGGAAGACCGGTCGCAGTGAGTTCCTGGATGTTCTTGATCGCGTAGCCGACTGCTGCCGGGTCGCCGGGCCCATTCGAGAGAAAGAGACCGTCCGGATTCAGTTCGCGCACCGCAGCCGCGGACGTCGTCGCCGGGACGATGGTGACCCGGCATCCGGAAGCCGCAAGCATCCGGACGATGTTGCGCTTCATGCCGTAGTCGTACGCAACCACATGCGGTCCCTGCTTGCCCTCGGACCAGCGTGCATCGGTGGTGGCGCGGGAGGCGAGATCCAGCCCGTCCATCGACGGCGACTCCATCAGCCTGAGCGTGAGTTGCGGCGATGGCTCCCGCCCCTCGGCGATCACGCCCCGCATCGCGCCCCGCTCCCGGATGTGCCGGGTCAGCCGACGGGTGTCCACGTTCTCGAGGATCGGAATCCGCGACTCCGTCAGCCACTCATCGAGCGAACGGGTGGCGCGCCAGTTGGAATAGCGCCGCGACAGCTCGCGCACCACCACGCCGGCCACCTTCGGTCCGCCGGATTCCATGTCCTCGGCGTTGACCCCATAGTTGCCGATCATCGGCGCGGTCATCACCACGATCTGCCCCAGGTAGCTGGGATCAGTGAAGGTCTCCTGATAGCCGCTCAGGTTCGTGGTGAAGACGACTTCGCCGTAGGCCGCCTCGAGCGGACGGACGGTCGACCCGGCGTACCAGGTGCCGTCCTCAAGCAAAACAAACGCGGGGCGGTCGGTCATGCCGACACCCCGCGTCCGGTACGCTCGGTCATCGTGGTCAGTTCGAAGGCTTGGCTGGTGCCGGCTGGCTCGGCGCTGGAGTGCCCGGAGCCGGAGTGGAAGGAGCGGCGCCCTCGACCGGTGTTCCGCCGGGAACAGCGCCAGCCGCGGGAGCCGTCGGCGTGGTCTGAATCGGGAGGTTGGCCGGGGCCACCGGCGACTGGCTCTGCCGCAGCTTCTCCAGCACCTCGCTGCTCGCCCCGCCGCGGCTCGGCGCGATCAGCGAGAGCAGGAGTGCGATGACCAGGAAGGCCCCGCCGCAGATCCAGCTCATCTTGGTGAGCAGGGTCGTGGCCTGGCGGCCGCCCACGACGAGGTCGGTGGTGCCGCCTCCCATGGACGCGAGCCCGCCGCCCTGCCCCGCCTGGAGCAGAACCACGGCGCCCAGCAAGAGCGCGTCGAGAATGAGCAGAGTCAGCAGAAATGCGTACATGGTCGGTCCGGTAGAAGCCGGCAAAGTTTAGCGACCCGACGCCCCTGACGGTAGGGGTTGAGGACGGGACGGTGGGGGTCAGCTCGTGCCCACGATCCCCGCCCACCCCTGAGGATCCAGGCTCGCGCCGCCCACCAGCACCCCGTCGACCTCCGGCTCGGCGACCAGCGCCGCCACGTTCCCCTGGTTGACGCTGCCACCATAGAGAACCGGGACCCGTCCCGGCGCACCCAGTCGCGCGAGCTCGGCGCGGATCGCCCGGTGCACGATCGACGCATCGGCCGGCGTCGCATTCTTGCCGGTGCCGATGGCCCACACCGGCTCATAGGCGATGATCAGCCGCGGCCAGCGATCCGCCGAGATGCCCGCGAGTCCGGCGCGCAGTTGCCTGAGACACACCGCCTCCGTCTCCCCCGCCTCACGCTCGGCCAGCTTCTCGCCGACGCAGAGCATGGCGGTAAGGCCGGCGCCGAGTACCGCCTGCACCTTGCGGCCGGTCTCGGCATCGGTCTCGCCGAATACGTGGCGCCGCTCGCTGTGCCCGACCAGCGCGCCGCACGCCCCGGCTCCCTTCGCGAGCGGCACCGAGGTCGCGCCGGTGAAGGCCCCCTTCGGCTCCCAGTGCACATCCTGCGCGCCGACCTGGATGTCGTCCCGCTCGTGAAACGCGCGGGCCGTCGCCTCCAATGAGACGCTCGGCGGGAAGAACCAGAGCGAGCGCTCGGGAACCACCGACGCCGCGGCAAGAAAGTGCGTCGCGTAGGCGCGCGCGTCGTCCGGAGCGAGGTGCATCTTCCAGTTGGCGGCGTAGATCAGCGGGCG
>DAINRP010000090.1:0-11405 GCA_036741755.1 Gemmatimonadales bacterium | reverse complement strand
TGCCACTCGAAGCGGGTGCACATCCGCGGGGACCGTGTCGGGATTGAGCACCGGCCGCCCCGTCATCTCCTCGATACACGCTGCACAGGGACAGGAGAGACGAAGCGCACGGGCCGGGAAGAACCCTTCATGAGTTCCCGCGGTCCATTCGATTCGTATCCCAGCATCCTCGCGGGTGACTGCATACGGCACCAGTGGTGTCTTGGCCATGCCGGGAAAGCCTCGCGCGTTTTATACTTGGGCAACAGCCCGATCATCTCTATCCCGATACGACCTATGACGACGACCCCGCTCAATCCGTTTGGCGCCCGCGGCACCCTGACCCTGGGATCCGAAACCGCAACGATCTTCCGCCTTCCGGAGCTTGAGCGCAAGGGTATCGCCCCGCTTGACCGCCTCCCCTTCTCCATCCGCGTCCTGCTCGAGAACGCGCTGCGCTTCACGGGGCGCGGGCTGGTCACCGAGGACCACGTGGCAGCCCTCGGCCGCTGGTCGGGCAGTGGGACGGGCCAGGGCGAAATCCCCTTCATGCCCGCCCGGGTCGTCCTCCAGGACTTCACCGGCGTCCCCTGCGTCGTCGACCTGGCGGCCATGCGGGATGCGATGGCGCGCATGAAGGGCGACCCCGACCGGATCAACCCGATCGTCCCCTGCGACCTCGTCATCGACCACTCGGTGCAGGTCGACTACGCCGGGACGGCGGACGCCTATCAGAAAAACGTGGACCTGGAGTACGACCGGAACCGCGAGCGCTACCAGCTGCTCAAGTTTGCGCAGCGCGCCTTCCGCAACTTTCGCGCAGTGCCACCGGGGACCGGCATCGTCCATCAGGTGAATCTGGAGAACCTGGCGCCGGTGGTGCAGCTGCGCGAACTGCACGGTGTGCTCATGGCGTATCCCGACACCTGCGTCGGAACCGACTCGCACACCACGATGATCAACGGCCTGGGAGTACTGGGCTGGGGCGTGGGTGGCATCGAGGCCGAGGCCGTCATGCTGGGGCAGCCGTACTTCATGCTGATCCCCGAGGTCATCGGCATGAAGCTCGTCGGCGAACTGCCGCTCGGCACCACCGCGACCGACCTGGTCCTGACCGCCACCCAGATGCTACGGAAGAAAGGCGTAGTCGACAAGTTTGTCGAGTTCTACGGACCCGGGCTCTCCAGCCTCGGCCTCGCCGACCGCGCCACAATCGCCAACATGGCGCCCGAGTATGGCGCGACGATGGGCTTCTTCCCGGTCGACGCGGAGACGGTGCGCTATCTCGAGCGCACCGGCCGCGACAAGGCCGTGGTCGATCGGGTGGAGCGGTACTGCAAGGAGCAGGGCCTCTTCCGTACCGATGCGACTCCCGACCCCGACTTCACCAGCACGCTCACCCTCGACCTGTCGAGCGTGGTCCCGAGCCTCGCCGGGCCGAAGCGGCCCCAGGACCTCGTCCCGCTGAGCACGCTCAAGCGCAACTTCCAGGTGTCGCTGCCGGAGTTGATGACTCCGGCCGTCCCCGCCGCCCGACGCGAAGCTGCGCAGGCCAACCTCGCGCGCTGGAGCAATGAAGGCGGCGCCACCGGCACCATGGTCGAACACCCCCCGGTCACCACGACGCTCGATGGCTTGGCCTGTGAACTCCGCGACGGCTCCGTCGTCATCGCCGCGATCACCAGCTGTACCAACACCTCGAATCCGTCGGTGATGATGGGCGCGGGTCTGCTGGCCAGGAAGGCGGTCGAGCGGGGCCTCACCACGAAGCCCTGGGTCAAGACCAGTCTCGCTCCCGGCTCGCGGGTCGTGACGGAATACCTCAAGGCCGCGGGCGTGCTGCCCTATCTCGAAAGACTACGCTTCAACGTGGTCGGTTATGGCTGCACCACCTGCATCGGCAACTCGGGCCCGCTCCCCGATGCGATCGCCAAGGCGATCGAGGAGCATCAGCTGGTCGCGGCCTCGGTGCTCTCCGGCAACCGGAATTTCGAGGCGCGGGTGCACCCCCTGGTGCGCGCCAACTACCTGGCGTCGCCGCTCCTGGTTGTGGCCTACGCCATCGCCGGCCGCGTTGACCTCGATCTCAGCACCGAGCCGATCGGCACCGGCAAGGATGGGAAGCCGGTATACCTGAAGGATATCTGGCCATCCCCGAAGGAGATCGCTGATGCGATGGCCGCCTCACTCAAGCCGGAACTGTTCCGTGAACGCTACGCCTCCGTCTTCGACGGTGATGAGGTCTGGCAGGCGCTGCCAGTGCCCGAAGGCAGCCGCTATGCCTGGGATCCCAAGAGCACGTACGTCGCCGAGCCGCCCTTCTTCCAGAACCTCTCGACCGAACCGGGACCGCTCAAGGACATCATCAACGGCCGGGTCCTCGCCGTGCTTGGCGATTCCGTGACGACCGACCACATCTCGCCAGCCGGTTCCATCCCGAAGAACGGCCCGGCCGCGAAGTACCTCGTCGAGCACGGCGTGCAGCAGGTCGACTGGAACACCTTCGGTGCCCGCCGCGGCCATCACGAGGTGATGATGCGCGGGACCTTTGGCAACGTCCGGATCAAGAACGCGCTGACGCCGGACAAGGAAGGCAACTGGACGCTGCACGTCCCGAGCGGCGAAGTGATGTCGATCTTCGACGCCGCCATGAAGTATCAGTCAGCCGGGACACCGCTCATCGTGCTGACGGGCAAGGAGTACGGCACCGGGTCGAGCCGCGACTGGGCCGCCAAGGGCCCCGCCCTGCAAGGCGTGAAGGCGGTGATCGCGGAAAGCTACGAACGCATTCACCGCAGCAACCTCGTCGGCATGGGCGTGCTGCCACTCCAGTATGAGCCGGGCACCACGCGCCAGACGCTCGGCCTCACCGGGCGCGAGACGATCACCATCACCGGCATCGCGACCGGGCTGGCGCCCGGCGGCCGGGTCACCGTGACCGCGACCGGCGCCGAAGGCAAAGTGATCTCCTTCCAGGCGGTCGTGCGCCTCAACTCTGCGGTGGAACTCGACTACTACCGCAACGGCGGCATCCTGCAGCGGGTGCTGCGCATGTTCGCGAAGGGCGAGGCCTGATCCGCGTGGGACTAGCCTCGACAACGCCCTAGCCTGAAGGTCCCTTCACTATTCGTTCACCCTCCCCTCCTCGGCCTCCGGCGACCATTCGTCGGAGGCTCTTTCATGACCAAGCAGCTGATGATGGACGGCAACGAGGCGGCGGCGCGTATCGCCTACCTCGCAAGTGAAGTGATCGCGATCTATCCGATCACCCCGGCATCCACGATGGGAGAACTCGCCGACCAGTGGGCCGCGGACACCCGGCCCAACGCCTGGGGCGTGGTGCCGAGCGTCGTCGAGATGCAGAGCGAGGGGGGCGCGGCGGGCGCCGTGCACGGGTCCCTGATGGTCGGCGCGCTGACGACGACCTTCACGGCCAGCCAGGGCCTGCTCCTGATGATCCCCAACATGTACAAGATCGCCGGCGAGCTCACGCCGCTGGTGATCCATGTGGCGGCCCGCGCGCTCGCCACGCAGGGGCTGTCGATCTTCGGCGATCACAGCGACGTGATGGCCGCCCGCGCGACCGGCTTTGCCATGCTCGCGTCCAACTCCCCGCAGGAGGCGCTCGACCTGGCCCTCGTGGCCCACGCGGCGACCCTCGAGTCGCGGATCCCGTTCCTGCACTTCTTCGATGGCTTCCGGACCTCGCACGAGATTGGCCGGGTCATCCCGATCGAGACCGATCTGGTCGCCGCGTTCCTGCCCGAGTCGCACCGGCGCGCCCATCAGGCGCGGGCACTCTCCCCGAACCATCCCATGCTCCGGGGCACGGCGCAGAACCCCGATGTCTTCTTCCAGGCCCGCGAGGCCGCGAACCCGTACTACCTCGCCTGCCCCAGCATCGTGCAGGGCGTCATGGACCGGCTCGCCGTCCAGACCGGCCGACCCTATCACCTGGTGGACTACGTGGGGGCACCCGACGCGGACCGGGTCATCGTCGTCATGGGGTCGGGTGCGGAGGTGGTCGAGGAAGCCGTCGCCGCACTGCGGGCCGCGGGGGAGCGGGTCGGGCTGCTCAAGGTGCGGCTGTTCCGCCCCTTCCCGACCGAGGCGCTGCGCGCGGCGCTTCCCCCGAGCGTGAAGGCGATCGCGGTACTGGACCGCACCAAGGAGCCCGGCAGCGCCGGGGAGCCGCTCTACCAGGATGTGGTCACCGCCTTCGCCGAGGGCAATGGGCCGAGCCCCCTGATCGTGGGCGGGCGCTTCGGACTCGCCTCCAAGGAATTCACGCCCGCGATGGTCAAGGCGATCTTCGACCAGCTCGCGAGCCCCGCGCCACGGAATCACTTCACCATCGGCATTCAGGACGACCTGACGCATACGAGTCTCGACTACGATCCGGCCTATTCCACCGAGCGCCCCGAAACGGTGCGCGCCGTCTTCTACGGACTCGGCGCCGACGGCACGGTGGGCGGCAACAAGAATTCGATCAAGATCATCGGCGAGGAAGCCGGCCTGCACGCGCAGGGGTACTTCGTCTACGACTCCAAGAAGTCCGGATCGGTCACGGTCTCGCATCTCCGCTTCGGTCCTTACCCGATCCATTCCAGCTACCTCATCACCCGCGCCAGCTTCGTGGCCTGTCACCAGTTCCATCTGCTGGAGCGCATGGATGTGCTGGGACTCGCGGAACCGGGAGCGACGGTGCTGCTCAACAGCCCCTATCCGGCCGAGGAGACCTGGAATCACCTGCCGGCGCCAGTGCAGCAGCGGATCATTGACCAGCGACTGCGGCTGCACGTCATTGACGCAGTGGCGGTGGCCAGGCAGGCGGGGCTCGGAGGCAGGATCAACACCGTGATGCAGGTCTGCTTCTTCGCGCTGACGGGGCTGATGCCCCTGCCGGATGCCATCAGCGCTATCAAGCGGGGGATCGAGAAGAGCTACGGGAAGCGGGGAGAGGTGATCGTAGCCAAGAACTTCGTCGCGGTGGACGCCGCCCTCGCCAGCCTCCACGAGATTCCAGTACCGGCCGTCGCCACCAGCCGTATCACCATGCGCCGCGCCGTGCCCGCCGGCGCGCCCGAGTTCGTGCAGCTGGTGAGCGCCCGGCTGATCGCGGGCGAGGGGGACCAGCTTCCCGTCTCCGCGATCCCTGCCGATGGCGGCTGGCCGACCGGAACCACGCAGTGGGAGAAACGGGATCTCGCGAGCGAGGTGCCGTCCTGGGATTCGGAGATCTGTATCCAGTGCGGCAAGTGCGTGCTGGTCTGTCCCCATGCCGTGATCCGCGCCGCCGTGTACGACCCCGCCGTGCTCGCGGGCGCCCCGAGGGCTTTCCATCGGCCACGGCCCGCTGGCGCCAGTTTGGGGATCAGAAGTACACCCTCCAGATCTCCACGGATGACTGCACCGGCTGCCGGCTCTGCGTGGAGGCCTGCCCCGTCAAGAACAAGCGGGAAGTCCGGCTCAAGGCGATCAACATGGTGCCGCACGACCCCATCCGCGCCCGGGAACAGGCCAACTGGGAGTTCTTCCGCACCCTGCCGGAAGTCTCACGGGCCGCGCTCTCGCTGGACCACGTGAAGGACGTGCAGCTGCTGGAGCCGCTGTTCGAGTTCTCCGGCGCCTGCGCGGGCTGCGGCGAGACGCCCTATCTCAAGCTGCTGAGCCAGCTCTTCGGCGACCGGGCGCTGATCGCCAATGCCACGGGCTGTTCCTCGATCTACGGCGCGAATCTTCCGACGACGCCCTGGACCACCAACCGCGCGGGACGCGGCCCCGCGTGGGCCAATTCGCTCTTCGAGGACAACGCCGAATTCGGGCTGGGCATGCGCGTGGCCGCCGACCAGCAGCGGCTGCACGCGGAGGCACTGCTCGCGGGACTCGCGACGGTCGTCGGCGAGGAGCTCGCGGTGGAGATTCTCGCCGCCGATCAGCGCACCGATGCCGAGATTGCCGCCCAGCGCGAGCGGGTGCGGCTGCTGCGAGAGCGGCTCGACGGCCATGACGAGCCGGGGGCGCGCGAACTCCTCGCTTTGGCGGACGCACTGGTCCTGCGCAGCGTCTGGATCGTCGGTGGAGATGGCTGGGCCTACGACATCGGCTTCGGCGGACTCGACCACGTCCTCGCCTCGGGCCGGAACGTGAACATCCTCGTGCTCGACACAGAGGTCTACTCGAATACGGGGGGGCAGATGTCCAAGTCGACCCCCCGCGCCGCGGTCGCGAAGTTCGCGGCAGGCGGCAAGCGCACGCCCAAGAAGGACCTCGGGCTCTTCGCCATGTCCTATGGGCATGTCTATGTGGCTCAGGTGGCGCTCGGTGGGGATGATGGACACACCCTCCGCGCCTTCCGTGAGGCGGAGGCATTCGACGGGCCCTCGCTCATCATCGCCTACAGCCACTGCATCGCCCACGGGTACGACCTGGTGCACGGGCTGGAGCAGCAGAAACTGGCGGTGCAATCCGCCCACTGGCCGCTCTTCCGCTACGATCCCGGCCTGGTCGCGGAAGGGAAGAACCCGTTCCAGCTCGACTCCAAGCCGCCGACCATACCGCTGAAGAAGTACGCCTATAACGAGACCCGCTACACGATGCTGGCCCAGAGCCATCCCGACGCAGCCCGGGCCCTCCTCGAACAGGCCGAGCGCGAACTGCTCGAGCGCTGGCATCGCTACGAATACCTGGCCAAGGCCCCGGCGGACTGGGGAGCGGCCACAGTCCAGGAGGCTCCGCATGCCTGACCTCTCGACCCGGTACCTCGGCCTGTCGCTCGCCAATCCGATCGTGGCGTCCTCCTCGCCGCTCACCGAGCGGGTGGAGGACCTGCAGCGGCTCGAGGCGGCGGGCATCTCCGCGGTCGTGCTGCCGTCGCTCTTCGAGGAGCAGATCAGCATCGAGAGCCACGACCTCGACACCTACCTCGCCCACGGCTCGGAAAGCTACGCGGAGGCGATCTCGTATTTCCCGGATATGTGGGGCTACAACTTCGGTCCCGAGGGCTACCTCACCCGGCTCGCGGAGGCGAAGAAGGCGCTGAAGATCCCGGTCATCGCTAGCCTCAATGGCGTATCGACCGGCGGGTGGACCAGTTATGCCCGGCGCATGGAAGAGGCCGGGGCGGATGCGCTCGAACTGAACGTCTATTTCGTGCCGACGAATCCGGACATGAGCGGGGCCGAGGTCGAGCAGATGTACCTCGATCTCGTGAGCGAGGTCGTCACCAGCGTGAAGATCCCCGTGGCGGTAAAGCTCACCCCCTTCCTGAGTGCGCCGGCCCACGTGGCCAGGAAGCTGGGCGAGGTTGGGGCTCGCGGGGTGGTGCTGTTCAACCGCTTCTACCAGCCGGACATCGACCTCGAGAAGCTCGAGGTCGTGCCCGCCCTCAACCTCAGCGGACCGGTGACACTGCGACTCCGGCTCCGCTGGGCGGCCATCATCTTCGGTCACACGAGCGCCGAGATTGCCATCACCGGCGGGGTACACAGCGCCGACGACGTCCTCAAGTGCATGATGGCCGGCGCCCGCGTTGCAATGATGGCCTCCGCCGTGCTGCGGCACGGCCCGGAGCACGTGCGAACCGTGCTGGCCGATCTCGCCACCTGGATGGAAGCCCATGAATACGATTCGATCGGGCTGATGCAGGGTAGCATGAGTCAGCGCTCCTGCGCCGATCCGGCGGCCTTCGAGCGGGCAAACTACATGAAGGTGCTGCGATCCTACGCCGCGAAGGGGCGGTAACGATCAGGGGAGCAATGAAAGCGGCCCTCCACTCGGGAGAGTGGAGGGCCGCTTGATCTACCGGGCTTCGGGTGCCCTCAGGCTACGAGGTCCTTGAGCTTCTGGCCCTGCTCGCCTTCACGCAGCCGGGTCAGCGCGCGGTCCCGGAGCTGGCGAATCCGCTCGCGGGTCACGCCCATCATCCGGCCGATCTCCTCGAGGGTCCGGCTGTTGCCGTCGTCGAGCCCGAAGTACAACCGCAGCACCTTCGCATCCCTCGGTGGCAGGGTCGAGAGGGCCGCTTCGATGTCGGCGGTCTGGCTGTTGGCAATGGCCGGTGCGTCGGTGCCTTCCTGGTCGAGGGCGGCGAACCGCTCAATCCGCTCGCTGTTGTCGCCATCGCGGGTCGGATGATCCAGTCGCACCGCTTCAGTGTTCAGGGCTCCGAGACTCCGCACGGCTTCCACAGTGAGGCCGGTGGCGCGGGCCAGCTCCTCGGTCGTGGGCATCCGACCCAGCTTGTCCTTGAGCAGCGTCGTCGTGCGCCCCAGCCGTGACAGATCCGCGGTCCGGTTGAGGGGCACCCGAACCGGGCGGCCGTGCCTGGCGATCGCCGCCTGCACTGCCTGCCGGATCCACCACACCGCGTAGGAGATGAATTTCACGCCGCGATCCGGATCAAACTTCCGGGCAGCGGTCATCAAACCGAGGTTCCCCTCACCGATCAGATCGACGAGCGGGACCCCGCGGTTCTGGAACTTCTTGGCGACAGACACGACGAAGCGGACGTTATGGCGGGCCAGTTTCTCCTGGGCCAACACGTTGCCCCGGAATGCTTTCCGGGCCAGCTCCATCTCTTCCTCGCGGGAGAGCAGCGGCACCTTGCTGATCTCGTCGAGGTATAGGTCGAGGCTTTCGCGGCCTTCGTCGATCGCCTTGGCGATCTGGGCCGGCCGTACAGTGCGCCGCTTACGGCGTTGCTGCATGGTCACGCTCGCCCCTCCTTGGGCTTGGGGACGTCCATACAATCAGAGGGTCGGTCAGACAACCGCCCAATATAAGGCAAGACACACCGAAAACAAAACCGAAATAGCAACTTGTTTTCCTATAGCCACTTACATTCATGAACCCCGAACACACACCGGCAGGGAATCTCGACGCCGACCGACCTCTGTCCAGACCCCGCCGGGGGCGCAGGGTTCCCGATTCCGGCGTTCACGAACCCCCACCGCGCCGATCATGAACGGGTTCGCGGCTGGGGACGTCCCCAGCCAGCGCACTTGCACCCGACGACGGTATACGCACCAGGAGGCGGTCACGTTACACTTCGACCCATGAAAACCGATGCCGCCTACGAACTGCTGCGCCAGTTCGCCTCCCCCATCGTCGCCATTACGTCTGCCTGGCAGGGCCGGACGAACGGCATGATTTCCGACAGCGCGGTCCGGGCCTCAATCGCGCCCAGCGTCCCTCGCCTGTCGGTGTACATCCATAAGTGGCACTTCAGCCACGACCTGATCTGGACCAGCGGGCGGATGTGCATCCATCTGCTGCACCGGGGTCAGCTCGACTTGGTCCACCAGCTAGGATTCGCGAGTGGCAGAGAACGTGACAAGCTCGCCAGCATCCCCCATCGCCAAGGCATGCTGGGATTGCCGGTGCTCGAGGATCGGGTGGTCGCCTTCGAAATGCGGGTGATCAACACAATGGACGCCGGCTACGCGACCCACTTCCTGGGGCATGTCGACGCCGTGCACCCCGGCAAGGAGTCGGAGATTCTGACGCCGTCCTGGTTTCGCGCAAACATGCCGGCGGCGTGGCAGGAGGAATGGCTGGGCAACTACCGGAAGGCGCAGGACGTCATCGAGCAACATGCGGCGATCGAAGACCGCCGCTGGACCGGGCCCGCCCGGTCGTGAACCATCCTAACTGAGGAGTATCAGCATGCGGACATCCATGCGGTTTGCCGGTCTTGCGCTGAGCACCGCGCTGCTCGCCACCCCGCTCGCGGCGCAGGGGTTCGAGGGCGTCGTGGCCTACAAGATGACAGGCAATGGCGGCAAGAGCACCGACATGGCGATGTCGATCAAGGGGACCCACATCCGGACCGACATGACGGCCGAAGGGCACAACATGGCGATGCTGCTCGATGGACAGGCGATGACCATGACCATGCTCATGGCCGAGCAGAAGATGTACATGACGATGGACATGAAGGCGATGCGCGAACGGGCGCAGGGCATGAAGCCCGGTGATCATGCGCCGCCCAAGATCACCCCGCTCGGCACCAGCGAGACGATCGCGGGGCGCTCCTGCGACAACTACCTCGTCGAGGCCGAGAAGTCCAAGACCGAGTTCTGCAACGCCAAGGGGCTCGGCAACTTCATGTCAGCGCAGAGCCCCATGGGCCGGGGCGGGGCCTCGCCCCTGAACGACCTCGACAACGAAGCCTATCGCGCCTACTTCAAGGACGGCTTCTTCCCGCTCCGCGTGAGCAGCTACGACGGCGGCACCAAGAAGGTGGTCATGGAAGCCACGCGGGTCGAGCCCAAGTCCCTCGATGGCTCGCTCTTCCAGATCCCGGCGGGCTACTCCGAGATGAAGATGCCCGGCATGGGCCGTCCCTGAACCCGGCAGGACTACGGAAACACACGACCCCCGGGCGCGAAGCCCGGGGGTCGTGTGTTTCCGCGTTGCCGCGCCGAAGCCGCTCAGTGCATGCCGCTCTCGCCGGCCAGCTGCTTGACCAGTTCGCCAATGACCGCCTTGGCGTCGCCGAAGAGCATCCAGGTCTTGTCCGCAAAGTAGAGCTCGTTGTCGATGCCGGCGAAGCCCGGGTTCTTGCTCCGCTTGATGGCAAACACCGAGCGGGCCTTGTCGGCGTCGATGATGGGCATGCCGTAGATCGGCGACGAAGTATCGGAGCGCGCCGCGGGATTCACCACGTCGTTCGCGCCGACGACCAGGCAGACGTCACACTGCGGCATGTCGGGGTTGATCTCGTCCATCTCGACGAGGTCGGTGTACGGGATATCCGCCTCGGCGAGCAGCACGTTCATGTGTCCGGGCATGCGGCCGGCGACCGGGTGAATGGCGAACTTGACCGTGACGCCACGCTTCTTGAGCTGGTCGTAGAGTTCCCGGACCTTGTGCTGGGCCTGAGCCACGGCCATCCCGTACCCCGGCACGATCACGACCAGACTCGCCTGTTCCAGAATCTGTGCCGCCCCCTCGGGGGTCTCGCCCTTGTAGCTCTTCTGTTCCCCCGCCCCCTTGGTCAGCTGCACCTGCCCGAAGGCGCCGAAGAGGACGTTGCTGAATGAGCGGTTCATCGCCTTGCACATGATGATCGCGAGGATCAAGCCGCTGGAGCCGTCCAGCGCGCCGGCGGTGATGAGCAGCTTGTTGTCGAGCACGAAGCCCATCGCGACGGCCGCCAGGCCGGCGTAGGCGTTCAGGATCGCGATGACCGTCGGCATGTCCGCGCCGCCGATCGGGATGATCAGCAGGACGCCGAAGACCAGAGCCATCACGATGATCGCCGGGAACAGCTGCGGCGCCCACGTCGCCGTGGGATGCAGCACCAGCGCCGCACCCAGTCCCACGGCCACGCACAGCAGCAGCAGGTTCATCAGGTTCTGGCCCGGATACGTCACCGGCCGCTGCGGAATCCACTTCACTTCCTGCAGCTTGCCGGCGGCCAT
>DAINRP010000089.1:0-11417 GCA_036741755.1 Gemmatimonadales bacterium | reverse complement strand
CGCGGCCCGGCGGAGATCGAGCTCGCCGGCTCGCGCAAGCGGCAGGAGCTGGTTGTCAGGCGGAGGCTCGCCTACTTCGGCTTCGAGCTCGAGTCGGTGGAGGAGCCGCTCGCGGGCGGGGTATCCGAGGAGCTCCGGCCATCGTTCGTCGAAGCGCTCGCCGGAGCGCTGCTCGCCGGGGAGACGGTGCATCCCAGCCAGGGGCGCATCCGGCGAGCGACCGCGGAACTCGGCGAGCTGTGGCGCCGTTCCGGCGGCACCCTCCCGGCCGCCGCGCCGGAGGCGGTGCGCGCCGCCATCACGGCCCAGCTCTCGGCGGTGACCGGCTGGGATCACTTCCTGCGGTCGCGGGTCGAGCTGGAGCCGGCACAGCTGGTACCGGAGTCGATACGCGACCGGCTGGCCTCGCTGCCGAGTGGCGTGCGGCTGCTCGGTGATACGGCCCCGATTCACTATGAGGTCGGTCCGGACGGGGGCGTCGCCAGGCTGCACCTGCGCGAAGGGCAGGTGCGGCGGCTGCGGGAGGAGGACCTGCCGCGACTCGACCGCCCGCTCCGCTTCGCGGTCCTGCGCGGCAACCACCCGGCGGTCGAGGCGGATACGCTGGAGGCCTTGCGCGCTGCCCTGCGCGATTCCGCGGAACGCGATCGCCGCGGCAAGTTCAAGCCGCCGCGGCACCGGCGCCGGCACTGAGGCCGATGGTCCAGCTCGCGCTGGTGCTGGTGCAGATCTTCTTCGCGAGTCTCGCCATCATCGGGAGATTCGTGCTGCCGGTGGTACCGCCGGCGGCGCTCGTCACCTTCCGCATCTTCGGCGCGGCGGCGGCGCTGCTGCTCGTCAACCTGATGCGGGGCGGCCCCTGGATCAGCGACCGGCGCGCCCTCATGCGTGCGGCCTTCGCCGGGTGGCTCGGCGTCACGGCGAATCAGTCCCTCTATCTCTTCGGGCTGCAGCACTCGACGGCGGTGAACGCCACGATCCTGGTGACGACCGCCCCCGTACTGACGGTCCTCGGCTCATTGCTGCTCGGGCTGGAGCGGCCATCGGCGCTGAAGCTCGCCGGCATCGGCCTCGCCGGACTCGGCGCGCTCTATCTGGTCGATCCCGCGCGGCTCTCCTTCTCCTCCGGTGTGGCACTCGGCAACCTGCTGATCCTGCTGGGAATGGCCTGTTACGCCGCCTACTTCCTGGTCTCCAAACCGCTGGTCGCGCGCTACGATTCCATCACCGCCAGCACCTACGTCATGCTCTTCGCCGCCCTCGGTGTCCTGCCGCTCGGCGTCCCGGCACTGATCGGGGCGGACTTCCACGCCGTGAACGCAACCATCTGGTGGCTCGTGGCGTATGTGGTCATCGGCCCGACCATCGGGGCGTATTTCCTGAACATGTGGGCCCTCCGGCGGGCGTCGTCCAATACCGTCGCGACGTTCATGTACCTGCAGCCGCTGTTCGCCGCGGTGGTGGCCCCGCTGGTCCTCCCGGGTGAATCACTGACGGTGCGCACGCTCGCGGCGGGCCTGACCATCTTTGCCGGGTTGGGGATGGTCCTTCGGTCGGAGCAGCAGCAGCGCCAGGCCGTCGCCCTCGAGCCGGGCGTCGGGGAGTAAGGCGGGGACGGTGTATCGTTCCGGAGGGCCAGTCGTCCCCGGTGTACAGGACAGAGCCTGAAACCCCGATCGAACCCGAACCGTAGACCAGCACATGCCGGACACGCATACCCCCAGCTCCCCGCCGTCCGTGTTTTCGCCGCTCGCCAAGGCCCTGCTCGATGGGTTCAGCGAGGGCGTGATCGTCTTCGACCCCAACGGCAAGGTGTTGTACGCCAACGCCCCCGCCCGCGAGGCGATGGCTGAGCTGGCGCCCTCGGAAGAGGATGCCTCGAGCCTGATGCCGCGGCTCGCGGCCATGGGCGGGCGGCTCCGCCCCCTCCGGGTCGGGGCGCTCGAACTGGGCGAAGCGATGTTCATTCCCGGCATCGACGGACCCAGCACCTTGGCGGACCGGGAACGGGACGCGATCGTTCGCACGCTCGACCAGCATGGATGGAAGCTGGCGGAAACGGCCAAGCAGCTGGGGATCAGCCGCACCACCCTCTGGCGCCGGCTGAAGGCGTACGGCCTGCATCGCGATGGCCGTAGCCGGTGGGCCAGGAACGGCACGGACATCGAGCACTCGGCGTAGCCGTTGCTGCTCGCGCTGTTCGCACTCCTCGCGGCGCCCGCCGCGATCTCCGACACCACCGCGTTTGCCGATGCCCAGACCGAGGCGCTGATCCACCGCGCCATGGTCAGGCACGGCGCGTCCGACCAGGAAATCCGCGACTACCAGGCCCGGTTCCGCTATCGGCTCTCCTTCGGCCTCGGCCGGCGGCGCTGGTCCCGGGTGCCCAACGCGGCGGTGGAGGAGCAGGAGGGGACGGTCCAGTGGGCGGCCCCGAACGACCTGCGGGTGGACATCGTCGGCCGCCGGGCTTCGGCCCGATCCAATGATCTCAAGCTCACCAGCAACTTCGACCGTCCCTGGTTCATCCCGCGCTCACTCAGCGATTCGATTCGCGTGTTCGGAAACGAGATCCCGCCGCGCGCCGCCGTCCATCCGCTCGCGGCGAACGGGGCCGAGTGGTACCGCTACCGGCTGACGGACAGCCTGCAGTTCAGCAGTCAGGGTCGTCAGGTGAAGCTGCTGGGCGTCGAGGTGCTCCCGCGCCGCAATGGACCGTCGCTCGTCGCTGGCAAGCTGTGGCTCGATGAGGCGACCTCCGAGCTGGTCCGATTCAGCTTTCGCTTCGTCGGTACTGAGCTGTGGCTCGGCATGGACGATGGCGACGGGGACAAGGGAGACAGCAAGAGCGACAAGCGCATCAATCGCCTCGTGAGCCGGATTCTCACCCTCGACGCCGATCTCGAGTATTCGCTGCAGGATGGCACTCACTGGATGCCCTACCGGCAGGTGGTGTCGGGCCGGGTCGAGCTGCCCTGGTTCGGTGAGCTGGTAATCCCGTTCGAGGCGCGCACCACCTTCGATGACTATCGCGTCAACAGCGGTAGTCCGGTCGTATTCCAGCTTCCGCCGCCTCCGAACGTGACCGATCCCGACAGCCTCCAGGCGCTGGCGCGCGCGCGCCAGGATTCGTTGCGAGAAGATCGGCGCCGCCGCAGGCGCGCGGGCGGGGAGTTGCCGGAGGACGAGCAGCCGCGCGACGAGGCCGGCCGATGGGCCGACGGCCGCTTCGAGATCCATCGGGCGCCGGGTGATTCGCTCCGGGCCTACGCCGACTGGGGGGATTCGCTCGAGTTCAGCAACGATCCCGTCGGGGACCGGGAGGTTCGCACGGTGCAGGCGGACCTTGAGCGGCTGGCGGTGGGTCTGCCGCCGGAGCTCACCGGCCGCCCGACCCATGGATTCAATTGGGACCGGATCACCGATGCGCTGCGCTACAACCGGGTTCAGGGAGCCGCGCCTGGGATCAGTTACACGCTCGCCATGCCCGGCGACGGCTTCACGACATTGCGCGGTGAGGCACGCTTCGGGTTCAGCGACCATCGGGTGACCGGCGCGCTGACCCTGCGCCGGGAGGCGCCCGGCGCCCGGTGGACGCTCAGCGCCTATCGCGATCTTCGCTCCAACGATCCCTTCGGCCGGGCCAACGGGTTCGGCAACAGCCTGAACGCGCTCTTCGTCGGGCACGACGACGCCAACTATCATCTCGCCCACGGCGCTCGGCTGACCCGCGAGGGCTCGCTCGGGCTCGGCCTCGAACTCACCACCACCGTGCTGGTCGAGCGGGAGACGAGTGTCAGGCGGGAGGCGCACTCCTGGCTGAACGACGCGATCGGTGGCACGGGCGACTTCCCCGCGAACCCGCCGGTAGGCGCCGGGACCTACGGCGGCGCGCAGGTGCGCCTCGACGGAGGGCTGCTGCGATCCCGCTGGAGCGTGGCCGCCGAGCTGCTGGCGAACTCCTCCCGCACGACCGCCCGGATGTACGGCTCCTACCGCCATCCGCTCTGGCGCCAGGGCGGCGTCGCCGTGCTGGCGCTGCAGGCGGGCGTCGGCAGCGCGAATCCCCTGCCGCAACAGGCCTTCCGCGTTGGGGGCGCAGGGACGGTCCGCGGGTTCGACTATGGTACTCGGCTCGGTCAGGCATTCTGGACCGCTCAGCTCGACTGGCCGCTCTCCCGCGGAATCTTCCAGCCGGTGCTGTTCGTCGATGCGGGGCAGGCCGCGCGCGCTCGCAACCTGTTCAGTTCCCGCACGATCGCCGGAGGTGGCATCGGGCTGGCGGTGCTCGGCGGGTTGCTGCGCTTCGACCTCAGCCACCCCATCACAACCGGCGGGCACGGGCTTCGCTTCGACTTGGGGGTACGCGGGCTCTTCTAGGCCGGATGTCCGCCTCATCACATCGATCCATGGCATCTTCGGGGCGGGCTTCCGCCTGCCGGATGCCGTACCTAGGTTCCCGCCTCATGTCGCTTCCCCCCAAGCTCCGCCGGCCCCTCCGCGGGGCCGCCCTCGCCGGCCTGGCTGTGCTTGCTGCTGGCTGCAGTCACCGGTCCAGTGGCGGGCGGATCGAGGTGACCTACAAGCAGGACGACCCCGCGAAGGAGAAGCCGAGGGGGCCGACCGGCTACGCCGGGGGCGCGAGCGGCGTCTGGTGTCCGGGCGCCCACCGGCTCGAGGTCACCTCGACGCACGACGACATGGGGTTCGGGCTCGCGATCTATCCGGTGGACTCGCTGGCGGCCGGCGCCTATCCCGCCTTCGACCCGGGGATCGATACCGCGTCGCGCCCCGGCGCCGCGGGCGTCGCGCGCTGGTTCACCGAACAGCGGGTCATCGGCCTGCAGAGTGATTCGGGCACGCTCACCCTGAGCCGGAACGGCGATCGCTTCGATGCCGCGTTCAGCTTCCGGCTCCGTTCGCTTGACGGCTACGACACGACGCGAGTCACCGGCCGGGCCTCGGGGATCGCGCCGGGGGCATGCCCGGCGGACTCGGTGCCGGGCACGGCGCCGACGCAGTAGCTTCCAGCCATGACTTCGACCTACTACCGCAAGGGTTTCGGGCTCAAGGCCGCCATCGAGGGGCAGCTGACCTCGGACTATTCGAGCGCCGTGGTGGATGCCCTGCGGACGAATGGCTATCGCCTGACCGCCGGCCCGCTGACCTTCCGCCTGGCGAAGGAATTCGGCTTCTGCTACGGCGTCGATCGCGCGGTGGAATACGCCTACGAGACCCGCACCAAGTTTCCTGGGCACCGGCTCTTTCTCGTCGGGGAGATCATCCACAATCCGCATGTGAACGCCAAGCTCACCGCCATGGGCATCACCATCCTTGCCCGGGCGGCGGACGGCAGCTTCGATTTCTCGCCGATCACGACGAACGACGTGGTGATCATGCCCGCCTTCGGGGTGACGGTCGCCGATTTCCAGCGGCTGCGCGCGGTCGGCGCGGTGCTGGTGGACACCACCTGCGGTTCGGTGCTCAACGTCTGGAAGCGGGTGGAGAGTTACGCTCGCGACGGATACACCGCACTGATCCACGGGAAGTACTTCCACGAGGAAACCCGGGCGACGGCCAGCCAGGTCACCAAGTATCCAGGGGGACAGTATCTCGTGGTCTTCGATATGGCCGAAGCCCGGCTGGTCTGTGAGTACATCGAGGGGCGCGGCGATGTCACCGAGCTGCAGCGTCGCTTCGCGCACGCGATGTCTGATGGATTCAGCTTCGAGCGCGATCTGATCCGCGTGGGGCTCGCGAACCAGACGACGATGCTCTCGGGCGAATCGCTGGCGATCGCGAACGAGGTACGGCAGAGCATGGTGCGCCGTTACGGCGAGGCCGCGATCGCGGACCACTTCCGCACCTTCGACACGATCTGCTCCGCCACGCAGGAACGTCAGGATGCGGTGGTGACGCTGCTCGAGGAACCGCTCGACCTGATGGTCGTCGTCGGCGGCTACAACTCGAGCAACACGACCCACCTCGCCGCGATCTGCCGGGAACACGACGTGCGCACCTATCACATCGAGGATGCCGCCGCGATCGACGTGACCACCGGCCAGCTCCGGCATCAGCCCGGAGTGCGACTGCCCGAGGCGTATGCGGAGGGGTGGCTCACCGGCGCAACCCGCATCGGCATCACCGCCGGCGCCTCGACGCCGAACAACAAGATCGGCGAGACGATCCTCCGGATCTGCGCCGTGGCCGGCGTCGAACCGGATCTGCCGGCCTGATCGCGAGCGGGACCGCGCTCGCGGTTCCCTCCCCACGCCGATGCCCTACCGACAGACCACCGTCGCCGGATTGCCGGCGCTCTCCCTCTACAACGACGATCTCGAACTGCTCGCGGTGCCCAGCGCGGGCGCGCGCATCACTCATCTGCGCCGTCGCCGCGGCCGCGAGTGGTTGTGGCGCAACCCGGTGCTGCCGCTCGCGGTGCCACCGATCGAGCCGCCGACCTCCCCCACGGCCTACGTCGATCGCTACGACAGCGGCGGCTGGGATGAGTGCTTCCCCACCGTCGGTCCCTGTCCCTTGCCGGGCGCCGATCCCGCCGTGGCGCTCCCCGATCACGGGGAGCTCTGGTGCGCGGAGTGGCAGCACGACCTGCTCGCGAACGCGGAGGTGACGACCTGGCGGAGCGTGACCCAGTGCCGCACCGTGCCCGCGGAGTTCCAGCGGGAGGTCACGCTCGATGGCGAGGCGATCCACTTCGACTACCGCCTCCGCTCGAGGGGTGAGGTGCCGTTCCCTTACCTCTGGGTCGCCCATCCGCTGTTCGCGATTCAGCCAGGGACGCTGCTGGAACTCCCCGGAGTGTCGCGTGCCCGCGTGGGCGCGGTGCGCGGGCGCCACGATCTGCGCCCTGGCGACGAGGTGGCGTGGCCCCTCGATGGGGGCTTGGGGTTCACGGTTCCCGCGATCGGGGGCTGGGCGGCCCTCCTCTACCTGGAATCAGCCTCGGAGGGGCTCGCCCGCCTGACCGATCCGGCGCGCGGGGAAATCCTTGAACTCCATTGGGATGCGACCGACATCCCCTTCCTGACTTTGTGGTTGAACATGGGCGGCTGGGCGCCTGCCGGTGATCCATATGTGAACCTCGCCGTCGAGCCGTCCCTCGCCGCACCAACCCAGCTGGATGAGGCCGCCGCGATCCCGGGAATGGCCCCGATCCTGCCCCCCAAGGGAGAGCGGGCATGGCGGCTTACGGTCACTCTTCGGGAGACCAACTTCTAGCGCGCCGCACCCGCGGGTGGTACGTTAGCCACCCCTCATTCGGGTTCCTCGAGGCGGGAGCGATCACCGTGGCGCGCATGAAGAGCGATGCATACGAAGTGGTGCAGGCCGCACTCCAGGCGATGCCCGAAGTGACGACCAAGCGCATGTTCGGCGCGGAGGCGTTCTTCACGGACGGTCGCATGTTCGCGTTCCTCTTCGACGAAGCCATCGTGCTCAAGCTGCCCGAGTCCGAGCGGCAGGACGTGCTCGACACCCGCGCGGCCCGGCCCTTCCTTACCGGCGAGCGCGCCCCCTTCGGGCGCTGGGTCGAGGCCACGATTCACGGCAGTCAGGCCGCCTCACGCGCGATCCGGCTCGCGGCGGCGGCACATGCGCTGGCCCAGAGCCCGCAGCACGATGGACCCCGCAAGCGCCGTCCCGCGACCAAGCGCCGCGGCACCACTCGGCGCAGCGCACAGGGGGCCTAAGCGACGGACGAGGCGACAAGTGGGAGAACACCAGAGGGCGACCGAGTCGGTCGCCCTCATGCGTTGCCGGGTGCGGCGTCGGTGAGCAGCGCCGCGATCGCCGCGATGGTGAGCGGCGCGCTGCCTTCGGCGCGGTTGTTCACGAGGATGTAGGCGGGGATGCGGAGCGCGGCCGCCTGACGGATGAGCTGCGCCACATCGTGCCGGAGTTCGGGGTTCCGGTCGTGGACCCGGTCGTACGGTGCAAAGGCATCCACCGCGTCGCTATAGGTCCGGCCGGGGCGCAGCAGAATCCGCGCGACGGTGAACGGCGCGCTGAACGCCCCGGGAATCTCGGCCTGCTCCCCGACCGGCGGCATCCGGGTCCACGAATTGAAGACATGCGCCACGTTATGCTCGCGGAGCACCGCGAAGTAGGGCGGCGCCAGATACTCCCGGTTCCGCAACTCCACCGCATACGGCACATCCCTCGGCAGCTTCGAGAAGAAACCATCGAGCAGATCGGCGAAGGCCTGGCCGGTCAGCTTCGCGGCGCGCGCGATGGTCTGGAACTCGAAGACGAACGGCCCCATGTGCCCGGCGAAGTGCTCCCGGTACGGCTCCAGCACCTCCGCCTTGAAGAGATCGGGGTTCAGGAAATCGGGGTTGCGTTCGCCGCCGGTGGCCTTGTAGCGGGCCTTGGAGAAGGTGTGCACCGTGATCCGGTCCCAGACCTTGCTCACGCACGGAAAGCCTGGAGGCAGCGCCCGCGCGTAACTCTCCAGCATCGCGGCGGACGGCGGGGCGTAGAAGGTCGAGTCGATGCCGACGGTGCGGAAGAGCGGGAACCGGGCGTACTCCTCGAGCATCGCGGCCGAGGAGCCGGTCTTCGGGTATTCCTTCTGGTAGACGAGCCCCGTCCACCCGGGATACGTCCACGACGAGGTGCCGAAGTGGAGGATCGCGGGGAGCCGCGCCGCGAGGTTCTGGAGCTGGTCGAGTGGAGGCAGGCCGGTCATGCGACCTAAGTTCCGCTACGGGGCCGCGAAGCGGTAGATCTCCCCTCCTGCGGTCAGCAGGTAAAGCTCCCCTCGTCCGTCCTCGCCAAAGCTGGTCACATTGCCGTTTAGCGAGAGCGAGGACCAGCGCTTCTGCTCCGCGATGCCGGCGCCGGTCCACCGGAAGCTCCGCAGGAAACCAGTGCAGTAGTCGGAATAGAAGTAGCGGCCCCGGATGGCCGGCACCGCGCTCCCGCGGTAGACGTAACCGCCAGTGACGGAACACCCCTCGCCATGATCGTAGTCGAGCACCGGCAGCGTCAGCCCTGTCTGGCTACACCCTGACCCGCCGTAGCAGCTCTTTCCCTCCATCTTGTTCCAGCCGTAGTTCTCGCCGCCGCTCGAGCCGGCTGGCTGCACGTCGATCTCTTCCAGCGCGCCCTGGCCCACGTCCCCGATGTAGAGATCGCCGGTTTGACGGTCGAAACTCCAGCGCCACGGATTGCGCAGTCCGTAGTTCCACAATTCAGGGCGGAACGATGGGTGAGTCGCCCAGGGATTGCTGCTGGGAATGGCGTACCCGGTATCCAGCTCCCTGATGCGGAGCATCGAGCCGAGCAGGTCGGTGCGGTCCTGTCCGGTGCCGTTGGGGTCGCCGCCGCTCCCGCCGTCCCCGAGGCCGATGTAGAGCAGCGAGTCAGGCCCGAAGGCGATCATGCCGCCGTTGTGATTGTCGAACGGCTGGTCGACCGAGAGCACCGGAGCACCGACTGTGAGCGCCACGTCCGGATCGCTGCTCACCTGGTAGCTCGCGATGACGGAGCGTCCAGCCGCACCGCCGCCCGGTGCGGTGTACGAGACCAGGAACCGCCCGCTGGCGGCATAGTCCGGGGTGAACGCCAAGCCGAGCAGCCCCTGCTCGCTTCCCTTGGTAGTCAGGGCGGTGATATCGAGGAACGGGGTCGCGAGCGTGGTTCCGTTCTTGATGATACGGATGACGCCGGCCTTCTCCACGACGAAGAGCCGCGCGGTGTCACCCGGCGGCGCCGTCAGGAAGACCGGAAACGAGAATCCGGACGCCACCGGCACCAGCGCCAGCACTGAGTCCGTGAGCACCGGCCCGCCGGCGCCATCGCTGGTGCAGGCGGGCGCGCAGGCGGCAGCGATACTCGCGCACAGTCCGAGCAGGCAGGGGAGTCGCATGGGTCGTCAGCCTCCGCTCATCGCAGCACGATCCGGAAGACCTCGCCGGACTGCTGCAGGATGTACAGCTCTCCGGCAGCGTCCTCGCCGAAGCTGGTGATCAGATTTCCCGGGCTCAGCGTTGGCCGGTCCTGCCGATCCGTCGCCTGGCCGTTCTGCCACTGAAACGAACGCACCCATCCGCCGCAGTAGTCGGCGTAGAGGTAGTGGCCCTGGAGGGCAGGGATCGCCGCGCCCCGATAGACGTAGCCACCAGTCACCGAGCATCCCTGCCCATGGTCGTAGTCCAGCACCGGCAGTGTCAGGCCGGTCTGATCGCAAGTCGCGGCGTTGTAGCAGGTGAGCCCTTCCATCGTGTTCCAGCCGTAGTTCTCACCGCCCGCACTCGTCAGGGGCGCGACATCGATCTCTTCCCGCGCATTCTGGCCGACATCGCCGATGTAGAGCGCGCCGCTCTGCCGGTCGAAGCTGAAGCGCCACGGATTCCGGAGGCCGTAGTTCCAGACTTCATGCCGAAGCGTCAGGCTCGCCGCGTAGGGATTGCCCGCGGGGATCGTGTAGCCCCCATTGCCACTCACAGCCAGACGAAGCAGCGAGCCCAGCAGGTCGCGAGCATCCTGTCCGGTCGACAGCGGATCGCCGCCGCCTCCGCCGTCACCGAACCCGGCGTAGAGATAGCCGTCGGGGCCGAAGGCGATCATGCCGCCGTTGTGATTCGAATACGGCTGGCTGAGGCTCAGCAGCGTGACGCCGGAGGCGGGGTCGGCGATGTCTGCCGCGGCTGAGACGCGGTAACGGGCGATGATCGAGGTGCCGCCCGCCTGGGTGCCGTGCGGCGAGGTGTAGCTGACGAGGAAGCGGCCGCTCGTGGCATAATCGGGATAGAAGGCGAATCCGAGCAGCCCCTGCTCGCTGCCGGTCGACACGGAGTCCGTGAGGTCCAGGAACGGCGTCGGCAGGAGCACGCCATTCCTGATGATGCGGATCTGCCCGGTCTTCTCGACGACGAAGAGCCTGGTGCTGTCGTTGGCCGGCGCGGTGAGGAAGACGGGATCGCTGAGTCCGCTGGCCACCGGCTCGAGGCCGAGCGTCCCGGGCCCGCCGCTCACGGTGAGCGTGCGCGTCGCCTCGGCGAATGCGCCCTGCGTGTCCGTCGCCCGCAGGGTGATGGTGTGCACGCCGGCGGTGAGCGTGGTAGCGAGCACGCTGTCCCCGCTGCCCAGACCGCCGTCACGGGAACTCGACCAGACCAGCGATGAACCGGCGAGACTCCCGTCCTCCGGATCGGTCGCGGTGCCGAGGAACACGATCGAATCTCCGGCGGTGATACCCGTGCCGGGAAGGGGTGCGGAGATCCGCACCTGCGGCGGCCGGTTCCCGGGCGGCGGGCCCACCGGCACCGTTGCCGCGTTGCAGCCGGCGACTGCCAGCAGGAGCGGCAGGCACGTGATCATGAGTCCGCGGAGGTCCGTGGGAGATTCAGCCATGAGATGCCGGTCAGGGGGACGACGTTGGGGACGCCCATACG
>DAINRP010000088.1:0-11676 GCA_036741755.1 Gemmatimonadales bacterium | reverse complement strand
CGTCCGTGGTCGTGCTGTCGGAGTACGGCATCACGGACGTGTCGAAGCCGGTCCATCTCAATCGGGTCCTGCGGCAGCATGGGTTGATTGCGGTACGCGATGAGTTGGGGCGCGACGTCCTCAGCCGGCTGCTCTACGGCGCCCGGGTATCGCTGGCGACCGGGTTGCTGGCGACCCTGATCGCCGTCGGCCTTGGGGGCCTCGTCGGCCTCGCCGCGGGCGTCTGGCGGGGACGGATCGCGACGGTCCTGCTGGCCCTCACCGACTTCGCCCTCGCCATCCCGCGCGTCGTGCTGCTGCTCCTGCTGGCGGCGCTCTGGAGGCCCGGCGCCACGCTGGTCGTGGTGGTACTCGGACTCACGGGGTGGATGGGCATTGCGCGTCTGGTGTACGGGGAGGCCACCGCGCTCATGGCTCGGCCCTTCATCCTCTCCGCGCGCGCGCTGGGCGCCCCGCGCGGCCGCCTCGCCTGGCGGCACGTGCTGCCGAACACCTGGACGCCGATGATCGTCGCCGCCGCGCTCGGCGTCGGCAACGCGATCACACTCGAAGCCGGGCTGTCATTCCTCGGGCTCGGGGTGCAACCCCCCACTCCGTCCTGGGGCGGCATGATCGCCTCCGGGAGGGACACCCTCGTCAATGCCCCGTGGGTCGCGGTGGTGCCGGGGGTGGCGCTGGTGCTGGTCGTGGTCGCCTGCACCCTGATCGGGGATGCGCTCCGGGACCGGATGGATCGCGCGACGGAAGGTGGCACACCATGAACCCGCTGCTCGACTGCTCCGCGCATCCGGTCATCGGCCATCGGGGCGCAGCCTGGTACGCACCAGAGAACACCCTCGAGAGCTTTCGACTGGCCCTGGCACAGGGCGCGGATGCGATCGAATTCGACATCCGCCGCTCCGCCGATGGCGAAGCGATGGTCTTCCACGACGCCCTGCTCGACCGCACGACCGATCAGCAGGGACCGGTCGCCGCCCGCACCACCGCCGAACTGCAGCGGCTGGACGCGGGCTTTCACTATTCGGAGCCGGGAGTCCCGGGTACCTCCTTCCGCGGCCGCGGCGTGCGGATCCCGACGCTCCGGGAGGTGATCGCCGAGTTTCCGGGCACACCGCTGCTGATCGAGGTGAAGGAGGCCAAAGTTGCGGACGCGGTCGCACGCGCCCTGGTCGAGGGTGGCGCCGCCGACCGTGCGGTGGTGGCGGGTTCGGCTTGGCAGGCACTGCTCCCATTCCGGGCGGCGCCGTTCACGCTGGGCGCGTCGCGCCGCGACATCGCCCGCCTCTACTTCGGCCTCGGCGCGCCCGATCCCGCCTGCCGCTGCTACGCGATCCCCGAGGAGTACCACGGGCTGCCCATCGCGACCCAGCGCTTCGTCCGCCGCGCGCATGCGCGAAACAGCTCGGTGCATGTGTGGACGGTCGATGATGCCCGCTCGGCCCTGGCGCTCTGGAGACACGGAGTGAATGGCATCGTCACCAACAAACCGGACGTCATCCGCACCGCCCGCGACCGCTGAGCCTTGCCCATGCCGCATACCGCACCAGTCGACCCGGTAGACCAGTCGCTGCTTGCCATCCTTGGACGCAGCATCGCGCGACTCGAGGCCGGCTTCGCGGCGCTCCCCACGGCGGAGCGCGTGGAACACGACCTCCCCGCGATCGAGGCGGTGCTCGCCGAAGTCGCGCACCGGATGCACGACAACTTCCCCTACTTCCATCCGCTGTATGCCGGCCAGATGCTCAAGCCGCCGCATCCGGTGGCCCGGCTCGCGTACGCGCTCGCCATGGTGATCAATCCGAACAATCACGCGCTGGACGGCGGGCGAGCGAGTTCGGCGATGGAAAAGGAGGCGGTGGCGGCCATCGCCGCGATGTTTGCATGGCCCACTCACCTCGGCCACCTGACCGGTGGCGGCACGATGGCCAACCTCGAGGCGCTGTGGATCGCCGGGCAGCTACGGCCCGGCGCGACCATCGTGGCATCCGAGCAGGCCCACTACACCCACGCCAGGATCAGCAGTGTGCTGGGCCTCCGCTACCGGAGCTGCCCCAGCGACAGCAACGGGAGGATGGATCTGGACGCTCTCGACCGGATTCTGGCAGAGGAGAAAGTGGGGACCGTCGTAGCGACGATAGGCACCACCGGGGTCGGCGCCGTGGATCCTCTCCCCGCCCTGCTCGAGCGTCGCGAACGCCATGGCTTCCGGCTGCACGCGGATGCCGCATATGGAGGCTACTTCACGCTCGCGGAGAATCTTGGCCCCACGGCCGCCGGCGCCTTTGCGGCACTACCCGAGGTGGACTCGCTCGTCATCGATCCCCACAAGCACGGACTGCAGCCGTATGGCTGCGGTTGCATCCTCTTCCGCGATCCTGCGGTTGGCATCCTCTACAAGCATGAGTCGCCCTACACCTACTTCAGCTCGGCGGAGTTGCATCTCGGGGAGATCAGTCTCGAATGCTCGCGGCCGGGTGCCGCCGCTGTTGCGCTCTGGGCGACGCAGCGGCTGATGCCTCTCGTGCGTGGCGGGGAATTCGCGGGGATGCTGCATGCCTCACGGAAAGCTGCGCTCGACCTGCACCGGCGCCTCAGTGCCGATCCGCGAATGCTGACCGGCCTGTCGCCAGAACTCGACATCGTCATCTGGGCGCCCCGCGCCGCCACCGCGCGGGCGGCCTCGGCCCGGTCCCGCCGGGTGTTCGAGGAGGCCGCGCGCCGCGGGCTCCACCTGGCCCTGGCCGAGTTGCCGGTGGCGTTCATCGACCCGACCGGCACGCGACTCACGCGCGACCAGGAGACGGTCACCTGTCTTCGATCGGTGCTCATGAAGCCCGAGCATCGCGAGTGGGTGCCGCGCATCACCGCGATCATCGGAGCGGCCACCGAATCGGCCGGCTGATCACCCCAAGCGCCGACCGGCCCTGCCCCGCTCACTTCGGGCGTGCGGTGGCCAGGCACTCGATCTCGGTCCGTGCTCCCAGGGCGAGTCCGCTGGTGGCGATCGTCGAGCGCGCCGGCGGATCCCTGGGGAAGACGCTGGCGTAGACCTGGTTCATCGCCTCGTAGTCGCCAATGTCGGCGAGGTAGACGGTGCACTTGATGACCCGGTCCAGCGAGCTTCCCGACGCCTCCAGGACGACCCGGATGTTTTCCAGTGCCTGCTGAGTCTCCGGCCCGATCCCGCCGGGGACGAGGACCCGGGTGCCGCGGTGGTTTCCGATCTGGCCGGACAGGTAGATGATGTTGCCGACCTTCACCGCAGGGGAGAACGGCAGGCCCTCCACCGTGCCGGGCACCTTGAGCACCTCTTTCTCCTGCGCCCCGAGACCGCTCATCACCGCGGCCGCCAGCAGCCCCCCCATCACGATGCTCCGCATCAGCCCCTCCTCGGTCAGTCGGTGAACTCCAGCAGTATGGACACGATCGCCCTCGGGCCGGCCCTGAACGCCACCTCCCTGCCTCCAGGGCCGATCGCAAGCGACGCCAGTTCGGTCTCATCGGCGCGGACCAGCTTCGCGATCGCAATGGTCCGGTGGCTGCTCCAGCGTCCCTCAACCGGGCGGTCGAGCACGTTGTAGCAGCGCACCACCACCCCACGTCCGCCACTCGGCCTGGTGCAGGCGGAGAAGATGAGGCCGTCACCACCGAGCGACAAACCGGTCTGTTCCAGCTGGGGTGGAGTCGCCTCACAATAGTCTCGCATCCAGTACGCGAGCGGCGGCACAAAGGCATCTTCCCACATCGATTCGAGCCGGCCGGGCGCGGCGAGGTCGTCCGCCGTCACCGGCGCGACGCCCAGGGCGATGGTTTCCGTGCCGAGACACTGCGCCTCGGGCGTCGGGGTCGGCCAACCTGCGTGGCCGGGCCGGGTGCGGAGACCCGGTCGTGAGAGTTCACCAACCGACCGGAGCAGGGTCACCAGCAGATCACCGCGCGCGGTCCATTCGTATTCGAAGAATCCCGCCGTGAAGACCGCCAAGCCGCGTGCGCCACGCGCCGCCGCGACCCAGCGATGGGCCGGCGCCGTTGCCACCGGGGTTTCTGCCGGGTTGCGAGCGTGGTGCTTGGGGGCGGTTCGCTCGATCACGCCGAACTGGGCTCCCGCCAGGATGGGCCGGCCCTGGAGACCGGTGGGGAACCGCAGCCGCAGGCGGTGGTCCCTCGCCTGATTGTCGAGTGCGATCGTACAACGCAGCACCGGCGAGTCGCCGACCGCTTCGAGTCCCATTCTCGCGCTCACCCGCCCCTCGTTCTTCCCCCCGCCGCGACCGCATCGAAGCGCGAGCGGCCAGGCGAGTCCTGCCACGAAGGGTCCCTCCGCGATGACGACCGGCTTCCCGGCGCGGAGCGGGCGGTGGATCTCATCGCCCGGCACCGGGCAGAAGCTGTAGGTGTCACCCACATCGCGCTCGCTCTCCAGTGCCAGCAGCCCTTCGAACAGCGGTCCGTCTCCCGCCGCCCGGAGCCTCACCGTACCGTCGGACGCCACCTGGGACTCCACCCTCCCGTTCCAGAGATTCCGGCCCTGAGCCGCGGTGAACGGCTCGAGTGGCGGCGCGGAGCCTTCGACTGCGTCGAGCAGATGCAGCCCGAGGCCGGGGAGCTCCGTCGGCAGCGGAAAGGCAACTCGAACCAGGTCCACCTCATCCTGATCGGGGTAGTGACGCATCGCGTCGATGCGCTCGAGTCCGACCTCCGCCGCCAGGACCTGCGGCGCAACTTCGCACATCGTGACACCAGGACCGGAGAACCGCAGTACGAATGGCAGGACGCCCTGGCCGGAGCGGGGCGCCCGCGCGCCCGGTGGTCCCACGAGGATGTCGCGCCGGAAGAAGCTGAGGTCCGCGATGACGACACCGCCGCGCGCTCGGGCCGTGGGATTCCAGAGGGCGAGCTTCGGCGCACCGGCGCCACCTTCCCGAGCCAGATCCGAATCGTGCCCGGTCAGCGCGTGCAGCGCGCCGCGCGTGACCTCCCGCAACGCGGCCTCCGCGTCGTCGAAGCGGACGGACATGGCGCGGGTCACCGCGTCGGCGGCGCAGCCGCCGATGGCGTCGTGGAAGTGGCACTCGATCACCTCGCGCCAGGCGCGGGTCAGCACGGCCGCCATGCCATCCGCCTGCGGGCTCGCGCTGCCGGCGAGGGCCACCAGCGGCTCCGCCTGACGCACGAGACCGAGCTCGATCCGGCTGTTCCGCCGCTTGATCGGCGCACGGGTGCCATGCACGCCCTGCAGCGTCCATGTGTAGCCGTAGGACCAGCGCAGCTCGCCGGTGAGGACATCGAGAGCCGGCGCTTCGGCGCGGGCCGCGCGAAGGAAGTCGTCGAGCCGGGAGAAGCGGAACTCGAACCCGCCCACCCGGGCGGCAAGCCGGGCGGCGAGGCCCCCGAGATCGGGGGCGGCCGCATGATGGTCGGCACCGACGAAGATGGCAACGTGGCGCGTCGCGGCACGCGGTATCACTTGTGAGGCGACCCGCTCCCACGCTGCGGTCAGCCGGTCGTCGGCCACGAGGAGCGAGGACCCGATCTCGTACCCGTCCGGGGGCAGGTGATAGACGAGCGCGCGCCGGCCGTCAGGCGCGTCCCACCAGAAGAGGTCACGATCGTGGGCCCGCTCGGCGTCGAGCCCGCGCCAGATCGTGCCGAGGGAGATGCCGAACTCCGCGCCCAGCGCCGGCCAGACTGCCGGGTGACCAAAGGCGTCCGGCGAGTGCAGCACGTCGAGTCGCCCACCGAATTCGGCCGCGTCGGCATGACCGGCGGCCAGGTTCCGCAGGAGCGACTCTCCCGCCGGGATCTGCTCGTCGGCCAGCACGTACCACGGCCCGACCTGCAGCCGGCCCGAGCGCACCAACGCGGCTACGGCGCCCTGCCGCTCGGGGCGCATGGCGAGGTAATCGCGGAGGAGCACCGTCTGGCCATCGAGCAGAAAGCTCGTGAGCCGGGGATCGGCGTCGCACTGCGCGAGGAGCTCATCGAGGGCCCCGACCAGACGGGCGCGGAAACCGCCGAGGGGCAGGTACCACTCGCGGTCCCAGTGGGTGTGCGGAATGAGGTGGACGATCGTGGCTGGCATCGCGAAGAATCCTACCCCGCTTTGGCATGGCCGGTAGTCATCTCGGTCGATTCCCCTTCCCCGAGTGCAGCCTGGAAGGCATTTTATCGTGTCCCTCGCAACGAGAGCCGCCGTGACGACCATCGCCTGGAAGCCCCGTGAACTCCCCACCCACGGCCAGATGACCCTGCCACGCCGCTACTTCACCTCCGCGGAACTGTTGCAGGAGGAGATGGAGCGGTTGTTCACCCGGCAGTGGCTGTGCGTGGACCGCGAGGAGCGGATCCCGAAGCCCGGGGACTACTTCCTGCTTGAGGTCGCCGGGGAGAGCCTCATCATCCTCCGGGATCAGCAGGGCGTCGTCAGCGCGTTCTACAACGTCTGCCGACATCGCGGCAGCAGGCTCTGCGAGGAGCATGCGGGCCAGTTCTCCGAGACCATCCAGTGCCCCTACCACGCGTGGACCTACGGCCTTGATGGCAGACTGATCGGCGCGCCTGCCACCAACGATCTCGAGGGCTTCCGCAAGCAGGACTGGCCGCTGCACAGAGTCGGCGTCAAGCTGTGGGAGGGGTTCATCTTCATCAACATGGCGAAGGAGCCGGTCCCCTTCGAGGAGAGCCATGCGCCGCTGATCGGGCGATTCAGCCGCTTCAATCTGCCCAACCTCAAGGTCGGCAGGACCATCGAGTACGACGTCCTCGCCAACTGGAAACTGGTGGTCCAGAACTACTCCGAGTGCTACCACTGTCCCCTGGTGCACCCGACGCTCACCAGGCGCACGCCGCCGCTCCTCGGCGAGAACGATCTGAGCGATGGGCCCTTCCTCGGCGGCTACATGGTCCTCGCCGATGACGCGAAGAGCATGACGATGAGCGGCCGGGTCTGCGGCTTGCCGGTGGACCCGGCACTTCCCGCCGAGGACCACAACCGGGTCTACTACTACTCGATCATGCCGAACATGCTCCTCAGTCTGCACCCCGACTACGTGATGTTCCACGTGCTCTGGCCGGTGGCGGTCGACCGCACGAAGATCTTCTGCCACTGGCTCTTCAATCCGGACTCCCTCGCCAACCCGGCGTTCGACATCGAGGACGGCGTTAAGTTCTGGGACATGACAAACCGGGAGGACTGGCACGTCTGCGAGCTGAGTCAGGCGGGGATCAATTCGAAGGCCTATACCTCCGGGCCCTACTCCCGCCGGGAGACCGTCTCGGCTGCGTTCGACCGCGACTATCTCCAGGCGATGGGCCACCCCATCAACACGATCTTCCCGAACCACGGCGGCTGACCGGCGACCGGCAGCGGTGACACCGAAACACGGGAGGGGCGGGTCAGATGACCCGCCCCTCCCTTTGTCCGTCAAACCCCGCTGGGCGTCAGGCGCGGCCTAGCGGGTCGCTCCCAGGAAGCGGGCGATCGGGTCACCCACGCGCTGGCCCTCGAACTGCGGGTGCTGGGGCGACTTCCGGAAATCTATTGACATGGTGTTGGTCTGCTCCACGATCTTGGTCTGCAGATCGCTGAAGGTCATGTTCGCCGGGCCGTCCATCATGGCCTGGAAGATCATGAACGTGAGCAGGCCGACGTTGGCATGGCCGCCGTCCGGCATGTCGATGGTGTAGTTGGCGGAGGTCTCATCCGCCGTCGATCCCGCGATGAGTACGTGGTTCGCGGGCTGGTCGTACTCGGCCTTGGAGGGAGCGCGGCCAGTCGTCAGCGACCTGCTCGGCGTCTGCACCTGCGCGGCGATGTCCCGGTACTTGATGAAGCGCGCCTGGGCCAGTGGCGGGTTCCGGTCCTTACGGAACTGTGACGGGACCGGCAGCTTGCCGGCGAGACTGCCCCAGGTGCGGAGCTTCGGCGGGCCGCCGCGGGTTCCGGTGCCGGCGTGGCACATATCGAGCACGATCAGGGTGTGCCCGGCCTTGAGCTCGCTGGTGAGCACGGCCATCTCGTCATCGAGGATGTAGCCATACAGGTCTCCCTGCGTCCCCCAGGTCGCGATCGCCTCGTCCTTGCCGTCCGGCTCCGGATCGTCCGCGCCGGTCCAGCCGCGGTTGTCGGGCATCTGCATGCCGTGCCCGGAGTAGTGGAAGACCGCAACGCCGTTCGGCCCGGCCTGGCCGAGGTGCCGGCGGAAGGCCTCGATGATCTGGTCGCGGTTGGCTTCCACGTCCTTGAGCATCACGATGTTCTCGGGCTTGAACCCGTACTTCTCGATCAGCAGCTGGCGCATCAGTTGGGAGTCGTTGCTCGGCCCGCCGCCGAGATCGCTTTCCTCGCCGGGGTAGTCGTCCGCGGCGACCAGCAGGGCGTACCGGCCATTCGGGTCCCCGCCCCCCGGGTAGAGCCGGGCATAGTCGACGTCGGTGACCGAGCCCTGCGACTTGGTCGTCAGTGTGTAGCGCCCGCGGGAGCTGGGCTGGGTGCCGATCACCATGATCGCGTAGTCGCCATCGAGGGGCAGCTTGAGCTCCGACATGGCCTCGCCCTTGCCGACCTTCGACTCGGCGATCTCCTTGAGCTCCTCACCCTGCTGAATGAGGACGACAACGAGGACTTCGTAGTTCGCCTTCACCGTGAACGAGACCAGCTCGTTCTTCCTCCCCTGATAGCTCCACTGATCGAGGATCCAGCCGTTCTGCAGCAGCCGATCGCCGTCGGCGAGCTCACCCTCGAGAAACTGATTGGGCCGGATGAGCGGAGTGTACGTCATCCGGCGATCCGCCAGACTCATGCGACGACCGACGTGAGCCTGCCGGAGCTGCTGCCGCAGCACTGCGCCGGCGCCGGGATCCTGCGCCGATGCGATACCAGCGGCCAGCGTCAGCGCCGCCACCAACGAGAGTGCACCCATCGCAATCCGCATAGCTCCTCCATGTAGGATACGAACTTGCCACTGTGACCAGCATCTTCCACACCATCTACCCGGGACCGATCGCTACAGCACGCCGCGGCGTTTGAGCCAGTTGTACTGCTCCACCACAGCCGCACTCGCTCCGCTCGGCGCCACATCCAGCACCAGCACCCCGCGCCCGCGCATCTCCACCAGCGCGGCCTCCCGTGCCTGCAACAGCTCTTCCGCGGCCGCCCGCTCGAAGGCCGATGCCGCCGACCCGGGCCGGGCCGTCGCCAGCCGCTCCAGCGACGGATCCCGTAAGGTCACCGCGAGGGGGACATGCCTCGGCCTGAGCGTCCCCACCTGGGCGACCAGAGCCTCGCTCGCCGTCCGGTCGATCACGTCGGTGAACAGCACCGTGAGGGCCCGCTTCCGGTTCCGGGCCGCCAGATAGGCGAAGGCCGCCGGATAGTCCGGCTCGACCAGCTTCCCTTCGACGGTCGCGAGCGCATCCAGGACCGCGCGAAGCGCCCGTCGTCCCCGAGCCGGGGCCAGGAACTGCTGTACCTCATCGGCGAAGACCATGAGCCCGATGTTGTCGTCGTGCTCCACCGCGCTGTGGGCCAAGTGCAGCGCCGCCTCGACCACCGACTCCAGCCGCGGCCGGCCGTCGATGTCGGCGGTCAGCATCCTGCCTGCGTCGATCACCAGCAGGACCTGCTGCCGGCGCTCGTCCTCGTACTGGCGCGCCATCACCTTACCGCGGCGGGCGGTGGCCTTCCAGTCGATGGTCCGGGTGTCCTCCCCCGGGACCCATTCCTTGAGACTTTCGAACATCCGGCCCTCGCCGATCCGGCGGACGCTGCGGAACCCCGCCTCGCGCCGGCGCTGTGCCTGGGTCGGAAGTGAGCGCAAAGACGCGCCAACCAGATTGGGGTACACAACCGTCTGCCACGGCACTTCCTTGCGGACCTGCCGCCACACCAGTCCCCACGGGCCCAGTATTCGGAGATTGAACCGGCCGCCGGTCCCCCGCCCCCGATGCTCCGGGCGAAGGACGACCTCTTCCTGCAGGCTGCCCAGGGCCGGGATCACGATGCGTCGCTCGGCTCCCGCTTCTGGCAGGATTTGGGCCGGAAAAACCTCCCGGACCCTCACCTTCAGAGGATGGCCGACGGGATTGCTCCAACGATAGAGGACCGGCAGGGAGCGTCCTACCGAGAAGGCCGGCGGCGCCTCCCGGACGATGCCGAGCCGGTCAATGGGAATCCCCGCTGCGCGCCACCCGTCCACCACCAGGGCCAGAAGCCAGACCACGTCCAGGGACAGCAGCAGCGCCCCCCCACTCGGCCAGACCAGCGCCAGCGGCGCCAGCAGGGCGAGGGCGGCGGCTACGAGATACCATCGGCGGTCGGGCAGCAACATCAGCGCGGCCAGCTGTTGTCGGCGGGATTGCGGTCGGGGAAGCGGCGAGACGGGTCGAGCGTGATCCGTTCGATCTTTCGGCGCCCGAGGGACAAATCGGCGACGAAGGTTCGGCTGCCGCCGAACCAGACCTCCACCGGCCAGGTGATCGTGGCCCTGTTGCCCTCGATCACGGCGTTCTTCATCGGGGCGATCGGCGGGCCTTCCGCGGCGAACTCGACTCGGAGCACGACGGGCGATGGCATCTCGCCATCCTGCCTGACGGTCACTCGGGTATGGCCTCCCCTCGTCTCCACCGCGGCGATGGAGCCGTCGACCGATTCGGTTGTGAAGAGCCAGGAGTACCAGAACCAGCCGAGATCACGCCCGAGTTCCCGGTTCATGGTGAACATGAAATCCCACGGCGACGGATGCCGCAGCCGCCAGTTGTGCGCATACACCGACATCGCGCGCTGCACGGCGCTGTCGCCGACGATCGCGCCGAGCATCGAGAGCATCATCGGGGCCTTATCGTAGGTCACGAACGAGGTGAATGGTCCCCCATAATTGTTGTCCCACATCATGGGCGCCTGCCCTTCGATGCCGGCGTACCGGCCGAAGGACTGCCCGACTCCATCCAGCACCGGGACGGTGCCGGCGAAGGCGGCGCCGGAAAGGATGTTCATGTACTCGTTGAATCCCTCGTCCATCCAGCCATACCAGGTCTCGTTGGCGCCAACCATCATCGGCCACCACTGATGGCCGATCTCATGATCGGTCACACCGAAGCCCGGGCCGCTGAGCGTGAGCATCGGATACTCCATGCCGCCCTCGGGGCCATCCGCCTGGGTGAACTGGGGAAAGAGGTAGGGCATCCAGAGCGCGGAGTAGAACTCGAGCGCATGCCGAGCCATCGCACCGGTCTTCCGATAGGCGGTGTGTTCGGGGAGATACAGCAGGGAGACGGGAATGGGGCCGAGGCCGGGGATCGTGGCCCGCGTCACATCCCAGAGATAGTCCGCCGAGGTTGCCCAGGCGAAGTCGTTCACCGAATCGGCGGCGAAGTGCCAGGTGAGACGATCACCGCTGGCCGTGCTCCGGCCGGGTCCACGCTCCTCGGCAGCGACGATGACGATCTGGCTATCACTCTCGGTCGCCCGGGCGAGCCTCGCCCGCGTCCGCGGGGCCAGTACCTCCTCGGGATTCTGCAGTGTTCCGGTGGCACCAATCAGCCAGCCAGCCGGGACCTGGAGCCGCACATCGAACTTGCCGAAGTTGTTGTAGAACTCGCTCGAGCCAAGATGGGGTTCCAGATCCCAGCCCCGCAGGTCGTCGTAGGCCGCGACCTGCGGGTACCACTGGGTCACCT
>DAINRP010000087.1:0-11709 GCA_036741755.1 Gemmatimonadales bacterium | reverse complement strand
CCCAGCCGGGGCGGGCGGAGGCCTCGATTGGCGCCAAGGCCACCAACGAACTCGCGGTGATGATGGACTCCTTCCGGCCGCTCAAGGTCGCCCGGACCGCGCTCCCGATCGAGGATCCGCACTACCACAAGTCGTGGCTCGACGTGCAGCACGCGCAGTTCAACCCGCCCACGACATGAGACAAGTTCCGAGTTCCGAGTACCGAGTACGGGGTTCTGAATCCCAGTCACTCGGAACCCGGAACTCGGAACTCGGAACTCAATGTCGATGACCGCTCCCCTCTGGACCCCGTCCCCCGAACGCGTCGCCCGCGCGAACCTGACCCGGTTCATCGCCACCTGCCGCCCCGGTGCGGACTATCGCGCGCTCTGGCAGTGGTCGGTCGACGCGCCTGACGAATTCTGGCCATCCGTCTGGAACTTCTGCGGTGTGATCGCTGAACCACGCCCGGCGGGCGCACCGTGGGATCTCATCCAGCTGGGTGCCGGCCGTGTGGCGCCGCCCGACCCCGGGCTCGGCCCGCGCTGGTTCGTCGGGGCCCGGCTCAACTTCGCCGAGAACCTGCTCCGTTTCGACGACGAGCGCGCCGCGATCGTGTTCTGGAACGAGCTGGGACGCCAGCGGGTGCTCAGCTATGCCGACCTTCGCCGCCAGGTCGCCCGATTCGCGGCGGCGCTCCGGCGCGAGGGGGTCGTCGCGGGGGACCGCGTCGCCGGCTTGATGCCAAACCTCCCGGAGACCGTCATCGCGATGCTGGCCGCGGCCAGTCTCGGCGCGGTCTGGTCGAGCTGCTCGCCGGATTTCGGCGATCGCGCCGTGCTCGACCGCTTCGGCCAGATCCGCCCGACCGTGCTCTTCACCGTCGACGGCTATCGCTACGCCGGCAAGCCGATCGAGCTCCGGGAGCGGGTGGAGCGGATCGCGGCCGAGCTGCCTGACACCCGCCGGATTGTGGTGGTCCCCTACCTCCGCGACGATGTCTCCGTGACCCTCCCGCGGGGCGCCCGCCTCGATGCCTGGCTCGGCCCGGAGGAGCCGCTCGCATTCGTCCGGCTGCCCTTCGACCATCCGCTGTACATCGTCTACTCGAGCGGCACCACCGGACTCCCCAAGTGCATCGTGCATGGCGCCGGTGGCACCCTGCTTCAGCATCTCAAGGAACTGGTGCTGCACACCGATCTGACGCGGGACGACCGGGTCTTCTATTTCACGACCTGCGGCTGGATGATGTGGAACTGGCTGGTCTCGAGCCTCGCGGTCGGGGCCACGGTGGTGCTCTACGACGGTGCCCCCCTCGCGCCCAGAGCCGACCTGCTCTGGAAGCTGGCCGAAGCGGAGCAGGTGACGGTCTTCGGCACCAGCGCGAAGTACCTGGCCCTGTGCGAGAAAGAGGGCCTGGTACCGGGCCGGGATCGGGATCTGTCCGCGCTCCGCACGATCCTCTCGACCGGCAGCCCGCTCGCCACCCACAGCTACGACTACGTCCACCGGGCGATCAAGCAGGACCTGCACCTGGCCAGCATCAGCGGTGGGACCGACCTGCTGAGCTGCTTCGCGCTCGGCAACCCCACAGCGCCGGTCTGGCGCGGCGAGCTGCAGACCCGCGGCCTCGGCATGGCCGTGGACGTCTACGATCCCGCTGGCGCGAGTCTCCGCGGCGAGCCGGGTGAGCTGGTGTGCACTCGCCCCTTTCCCAGCATGCCGATCGGGTTCTGGAACGACCCGGACGGGAGTCGCTATCACGCGGCCTATTTCGAGCACTACCCCAACACCTGGCGCCATGGCGACTGGGCCGAGCTCACCGCGCACGACGGGCTCATGATTCACGGCCGGAGCGACGCGACCCTCAACCCCGGCGGCGTGCGCATCGGAACGGCGGAGATCTACCGTCAGGTGGAACAGCTCCCCGAGATTCTCGAGAGCCTGGTTGTCGCGCAGGAGTGGCAGGGGGACGTGCGCGTCGTGCTCTTCGTGCGGCTGCGCGAGGGCCTCCGCCTCGACGCCGCGCTCGAGAAGCGCATCCGCCGCGAGATCCGCGCCCACGCGAGCCCGCACCATGTGCCGAGGAAGATCGTTCAGGTCAGCGACCTGCCGCGCACCATCAACGGCAAGCTCTCGGAACTCGCGGTCCGTGCCGCCATTCACGGGCGACCGGTGGACAATGTGGATGCCCTGGCGAATCCCCGGTCGCTCGAACTCTTCCGTGGCCTGGCGGAGCTGACGACATGAACGCCCCCCTGCCGGCGGGAGCCGGTCACGCCGAATCCGGCCGGGGGCCGCTCCGCGAGCTGCTCGCGGGGCTCATCGACTACGCCGGGCTGTTCCCGCCCGCGGGCCTGCCGATGGACGACGTCGTCGCCAACTATGCCGCGTACCAGCGGCGGCCGGATGCGTGGGCCTTAGGACGGCTGGTCGTGCCGGCGGCCCGGCTCGCGGAGTTCGAGACCTCGTTAGGTGAACTCTCCGACGTCGAACGGCTGGGCACCCGGTGGCCGCGCTCGGCCCTCGTCGGCCCGGACTGGGCGGTCGGCCTGGCGCTGGTCCGGGCGTTCAACGAACGCCACGTGCATGGCGGGCCGCAGGTGCTCTCGCTCGAAGGACGGACCGCCACCGTGGGCGAGGTGCACGGTCTGGCCGGTGCGGCAGGGGAGGGATTGGAGCTGTACTGCGAGTTGCCGCTTCAAACAGGGCTGGGCCACCTCATGATCGCGGTGCGGGACGCCGGAGCACGTGCCAAGATCCGTGCGGGTGGCATCACCGCGAGCGACTTTCCTGCGCCCGAGCAGGTGCTCGAGTTCCTCCGCTCCTGCGCCCAGGCCAGGATTCCCTTCAAGGCGACCGCTGGCCTCCACCATCTGCTGCGGGGCCCCGCGCCGCTCACCTACGATCCCGGCAGCGAATCCGCTACGATGTTCGGGTACCTGAACCTGCTGCTCGCCGCCGCGGTGCTGTGGGCGGGCCGTCCCCAGGCGGACGCCCGTCGGCTCCTGGAGGCGACGGGAGTCGAGGGGCTCGACCTGCATGGCGCACGAGCCATCCGCTTCGCCGGCGTCTCGGTGTCGGTCGAGGAGATCCGCCGGGCCCGGCAGGAGTTCGCGCTGGCGATCGGGTCCTGTTCCTTCACCGAGCCCCTGGGCGAGGCCCATCCGTGACGAACTCGCTGCTCGATAGGACCCACGACCCCGCTCGACGGAGCTGGTTGCCGTCGGCGAATCTCGAGGGGGCGGACTTCCCGCTGCAGAACCTGCCCTTCGGCGTCTTCCGCACCTCGCCCGCCGACCGGCCCCGAGTCGGCGTGGCGATTGGCGATCGGGTGGTGGACCTGGCCGCGGCGCTCGAGGCCGGATGCCTCGAAGCGCCCGAGCGGGTGGCGACCGCCTGTCACGGAGCCCGCCTCAACGGGCTGATGGCGCTTGCGCCCGAGCTGCGGCAGTCGCTGCGCGTCGCGCTCAGCGAGCTGCTCGATGCCGACAGCCGGCTTGCCGGAGATCACGCGCTGCAGGACCGGGTGCTGCGCCCCCTCCGGGAGGTCGAGCCCCAGCTTCCTGCGGACATCGGCGACTACTCGGACTTCTACGCCTCGTTGTACCACGCGACCAACGTCGGCTCGATGTTCCGTCCCGACAATCCGCTGCTCCCCAACTACAAGTGGGTGCCGATCGGGTATCACGGCCGGGCCTCGTCGGTCGTGGCGAGCGGGACGCCGATCCGCCGGCCGCGGGGACAGTCCAAGGCGCCGGACGCGGCTGAGCCGACCTTCGGGCCATCGCGACAGATGGACTACGAACTCGAAATCGGTGCCTGGGTTGCCGGCGAGAACCCCCTCGGCCAGCCAATCCCGATCCAGGAGGCGGAACGCCGGCTGTTCGGCATCACGCTGCTGAACGACTGGTCGGCGCGCGATCTCCAGTCATGGGAATACGCGCCCCTCGGCCCCTTCCTCGCCAAGAATTTCGCGACGACCGTCTCGCCCTGGATCGTGACGATGGAGGCGCTCGCGCCGTTCCGGGTGCCGGCCGCGGAACGGGCGCCCGGTGATCCGGCGCCGCTCGCCTATCTCAGCGACCCGGCAAACCAGTCGATGGGCGGGTTCGGCATCACCCTCGAAGTGGCGCTGCATACCGCTCGCATGCGCGAGATGGGGCTGCCGCCGGCGCGGGTGAGCCACACCGACTTCCGGCGCATGTACTGGACGCTCGGGCAGCTCGTCACCCATCATGCGAGCAGTGGCTGCAATCTGCGCCCGGGGGATCTCATCGGCAGTGGCACCGTCTCGGGTCCGAACCGGGAGGAGCGCGGCTGCCTGCTCGAACTCTCCTGGCGCGGGAAGGAACCGCTCGCGCTGCCGTCGGGAGAGACGCGGACCTTTCTCGAGGATGGGGATGACGTGGTCATGACCGGCTGGTGCGAACGGCCGGGCGCGGTGCGGATCGGACTGGGCGAATGCCGGGGCAGGCTGCTGCCGGCGACCGACTGACAAGGAGCCATATGGCGGGATCATCCACGGCAGGTGCGGTCGAGGGACTGACCACGACGCGCGCGCCCTTCATCGAACAGGCCCAGGCCAACGGCGAGCTGTATGTCACGCAGCCGTACGAACTCTACAGCGCCGACAACCACGCCACCTGGGGGCGGCTGCTGCAGCGGATCCGTCCCCGCTGGGAGCGCTATGCCAACGCCCGTTTCCTCGAGGGGATCGAGACCCTGCACCTCGATCCCGACCATGTGCCACGCTGTACCGACATCAACCGCTTCCTCGAGCCGCGCACCGGCTTCAAGGCCAAGCCGGTCAGCGGCTACGTGCCGGCGTACCTCTTCTTTGATTGCCTGAAGCAGCGGGAGTTCCCGACGACCATCACCATCCGGGACGGATCCTCGCTCGACTACCTCCCCGAGCCGGACATCTTCCACGACATTGCGGGTCATGTCCCGATGCACACCGACCAGGCCTTTGCCGAGGCGCTGGTTCGGTTCGGTCGCTTCGCGGAGCGCACCGCAGAGCGGGTATCCGGGATCCAGGACCCGCAGGAACGCATCCGGGTGCTGACCAGCGTGATGAAAGGGCTCTCCCGCTTCTTCTGGTTCACAGTGGAGTTCGGGCTCATGCGGGCCCGGCCCGATGCGGCGATCGCCCCCGGACAGGTCCGGGTGTACGGCAGCGGGCTGCTTTCCAGCTACGGCGAGATCGCCCATGCGGTGGACTCGACCCAGGTGCAACGATTCCCGGCCCAGGTGGAGTGGATCGTCAACCAGGCGTTCGAGATCCACCACTACCAGCCGCTGCTCTTCGTGATCGAGGACTTCGAGCATCTCTTCTACCTGGTGCACGATCTCGAAAAGCGCATGGACGCCGGCCTCCTCGACAACCTGCAGCCCGGCGAACCCGAGGTGAACGAGGTCGACCTCAAGAGCTTCCTGGACGCCGCAATCGCCCGCTAGGCGGGCGCGTAGATTCACCCTCTCCTGCGTTTCCCGGGTGCATTCGCACCCGGGGCTCCTATCTATCATCGGGCCATGTCACCCCGGCCCACGCTGCCCCCGGATGAGTGGGCGGATCCCCGCCATCGCCTCGGATTCTCCGGGGAGGAGGATGCGATCGGCTATCTCGCCGCGCTCGGCTGGACGATCGAGGCCCATCGCTTCCGGGTCGGCCGGAACGACATCGATCTCGTCGCGCGGCGGGATTCGCTGGTGGCGTTCGTCGAGGTCAAGACCCGCCGTGGCGAGGAGTTCGGGCCGGGGCGCCTCGCCGTCGGCTGGAAGAAGCGCCGGGCGATCGAGCGCGTCGCGGAGATCTGGCGGCTCCGCCATGGCCGCGCCGGCGATCTCTATCGGTTCGACGTCCTCGAGGTCATCCCCCGGATCTGCGAGCCGAGCGGGGTCGAACACCTGGAGGATGCTTGGCGGGGCGGTGATCGGTAGTGTGTGTGGTGGAGCAAAATGAGCCACAAATTAACTATTGCTTCGGATCATGTTCGGTTGTAAGTTGGTTTCGTTGAAACAGTGACGCAAAACAATTCACTTCGCAACCGTGAGTCCCAAATGGCCACCGAAGACGTCAAAGAAGCCAAGCTCGACGCCGAACGCCGCAAGGCGCTCAACCTCGCCATCTCGCAGATCGAAAAGCAGCTCGGCAAGGGCTCGATCATGCGCATGGGCTCGGAAACGCCGCGGGTGAAGGTGGCCGCGATTCCCACCGGCGCCATCAACCTCGATGCGGCGATCGGCATCGGTGGGGTGCCCCGGGGACGGATCACCGAGATCTACGGCCCCGAGTCCTCCGGCAAGACGACCCTCTGTCTCCATCTCGTCGCCAACGTGCAGAAGACCGGAGGCGTCGCCGCCTACGTCGATGCCGAGCATGCGCTCGATATCGAATACGCACGGAAGCTTGGCGTCGATATCGAGAACCTGCTGGTCTCGCAGCCGGACACGGGGGAGCAGGCGCTGGAGATCGTGGAGATCCTGGTGCGCTCCGGCGCCGTCGACCTCATCGTGATCGACTCGGTGGCCGCGCTCGTCCCCAAGGCGGAAATCGAGGGCGAAATGGGCGACAGCCACATGGGTCTGCAGGCCCGGCTCATGAGTCAGGCGCTCCGCAAGCTGGCCGGCGGCATCAACCGCTCCAACGCCGCGGTGGTCTTCATCAACCAGCTGCGCGAGAAGATCGGCGTGATGTTCGGCAACCCGGAGACCACGACCGGCGGCAAGGCGCTCAAGTTCTACGCCTCGCTGCGGCTGGACATCCGCCGCGTCGGTCCGGTCAAGGAGCGCGAAGTCGTCATCGGCAATCACGTGCGGGTGAAGGTGGTCAAGAACAAGTGCGCGCCGCCGTTCAAGCAGGCGGAGTTCGACGTCATGTTCGATGAGGGCATCAGCCACGTCTCGCTGGTCGTCGACATCGCGGCCGAGGCCAACATCATCCAGAAGTCGGGCGCCTGGTACTCCTATGGCGATCAGCGCATCGGCCAGGGCCGGGAGAACGCGAAGCTCTTCCTCAAGGACAATCCGGCCCTCTGCACCGAGGTCGAGGCCAAGGTGAAGGACTTCCTCGGCATGAAGGCCGCCGGTGTGGTCGCCGTCGCCGAAGACGAGGAGTAACGCGTTGGGGCGAGTAGGGGCGGGCAGGGACGCCCGCCCCTACTCGCCCCACGCCGTCCCGCTCTGAAGCCCATGCCCAAAATCACCGGCATCGAGCCCGATCCGAAGCGTCCAGGCGCCCTGCGCGTTCTGGTGGACGGCCGCCCCTTCTGCACGGTGCATGAAGCGGCGGCCGAGGGCGGCGCACTCGCCATCGGGGCCGAGTGGGAGGGGGAGCAGGCGGGGGCACTGAGCCGGGCGGCGGATGAAGAGGGGGCCTGGCGGGCGGTGCTCCGCTCGCTCGAGCGGCGCAACTTCTCGGTCATGGAGTTGCGCCGCCGGCTGCGCCAGAAAGGGCACACGCCCGAGGCGATCGAGTTCGCGATCGAGCGGGCGCTTTCCACCCGGCTCCTCGACGACGCCGCCTTTGCCCGAAACTTCGTCGCTTCCCGGGCGGGGCGGGGCCGGGGCCCCGCGCGGCTGCGGCGCGATCTCACGGCGCTCGGCGTCGACCGTGGGCTCATCGACGCGGCGATCCAGGCCCACTGGCCCGAGCCGGAGGACGCACTCGATCTCGCACTCGATCTCGCCCGGCGCCGAGCTCGGCAGCTGGCCAATCTGCCGCGGGACGTCCGGCGCAGGCGACTGCTGGCCTACCTCGAGCGCCGCGGATTCTCCGGGTACCGGGTCGGGGAGCTGGTCGCCCGGGTGCTGCAGGGAGACATCCCAACCTGACCCAGCCTCGATAAGTCGCGGCGCGCCTTGGCTCTAGGCCCGTCCGGCCGGTATATTCCCGGCCTATGAAAGCCGCACAGATCCGCCGACTCTTCCTCGATTTCTTCGCCAGCCACGGGCACCGCGAGGTGCCTTCTTCGTCGTTGCTGCCCGCCGACGACCCGACGCTGCTCTTCACCAACGCCGGGATGAACCAGTTCAAGCGGCTCTTCCTCGGGCTGGAGCAGCGCGATTACGCGCGCGCCACCACCTGTCAGAAGTGCGTGCGAGCGGGGGGCAAGCACAACGATCTCGAACAGGTGGGCCACACCACCCGGCACCACACCTTCTTCGAGATGCTGGGGAACTTTTCCTTTGGCGACTACTTCAAGCGCGATGCGATCGCCTTCGCGTGGGACTTCGTCACCAGCCCGAAGTATCTCGGCATCGATCCCGGCCGGCTCCGCGTCACCGTTCACCACAGCGACGATGAGGCGCGCGCGCTCTGGCGGGATCTCTCCACGCTCCCCGACCACCGGATCTACGGCCTGGGCGACAAGGACAACTTCTGGCAGATGGGCGACACCGGCCCCTGCGGTCCCTGCACCGAGATCTATGTCGATCTGCGGAAGCAGCGTCCCGCCGACGTGAAGACCGAGGTGATCGGCAAGGAACAGTTCGAGGAGCTGGCCGAGTCGGGCCAGATGCTCGAGATCTGGAACCTGGTCTTCATGCAGTTCGACCGCTCGGCGGATGGCACGCTCACGCCGCTGCCCAAGCCGTCGGTGGACACCGGCGCCGGCCTGGAGCGCATCGCCTCCGTGCTGCAGGGCGAGGACTCGAACTTCCATACCGACCTGTTCATGCCGCTCATCAGACGAGTGGCGGAGCTGGTCGGCAAGCCGTACGATCGCGGCCCCGCCGGTGGCTCCTTCCGGGTGCTGGCCGACCATGCGCGCGCGGTGACCTTCCTGCTCACCGACGGCGTCTATCCGAGCAACGACGGCCGCGGCTACGTGCTCCGCCGCATCCTCCGCCGCGCGGTGCGTCACGCCTGGCTCCTGGGCCGGAAGGAACCGACCCTGGCACCGCTCACCGAGATCGTGGTGCGCGAGATGGGCGATGCCTATCCCGAGATCCGCGCCAAGGCCGCCTACGTGGCCGATGTCACCCGGCAGGAGGAGGAGCGCTTCCTCGAGACCATCGAAGGCGGCCTCAAGCGGCTGGAGGAGCTGGTCGCGGCCGGTGCGGCGACGATCACCGGCGCGGAGGCCTTCAAGCTCTACGATACCTTCGGTTTTCCGATCGACCTGACCGAGATCATCGCGGTCGAGCGGGGGCTCGCGGTCGACATCGTCGGCTTCGAGGAAGCGCTGAGCGAGCAGCGGGAGCGCTCCCGCGAGGTGCGGCGCGTCCAGAAGGGCGGGCTGGCGTCCGCGGCGGTTGCGGGACAGGAAGGGGAATGGACCGAGCTGTCGTCGGACCGCCCCCGGTTCATCGGCTACGACAAGACCGAGGCGGAGACCGAGGTCGTCGCCTTCCGTCAGGCGGGGAACGCGGTCGAAGTGCTGCTGGCCGACAATCCGTTCTACGCCGAGTCCGGCGGGCAGCTGAGCGATACCGGGAACATCACCGGCGCAGGCTGGAGCATGCGGGTCGAAACCGTCCGCAAGGATCCCCGGGGCCAGGTGCTTGGCGGGGCCCTCTCCGGCGTGCTGGAGCCGGGACGGGTGAAGGCTGCCGTCGACCGGGCCAGGCGCCGCGACATCGAGCGGAACCACAGTGCGACCCACCTGATGCACTGGGCGCTCCGCAAGCACCTCGGCGAGCATGTGCGGCAGCAGGGCTCGCTGGTCGAGCCGGGGCGGCTCCGCTTCGACTTCTCCCATCACGGCCCGATCGATCCGGCGCTGATGGCGGTGATCGAGCGCGAGGTCTACGACCAGGTGCTGGAGAACTGGGCCGTGGACATCCGCGAGATGCCCTATCCCGACGCGCTTGCGCTCGGCGCGATGGCATTCTTCTCCGAGAAGTACGGCGACCGGGTCCGGGTGGTGAAGATGGGCCCGTCGCTCGAACTCTGCGGCGGCACCCACGTGCGCAGCACCGGGCAGCTCGGCCTCTTCCGGGTGGCGGGGCAGGGCGGCGTGGCCGCCGGGGTCCGCCGCATCGAAGCGATCACCGGCCCCGAGGCGTACGCCAGCGTGGAGCGGGAAGAGGCGCTGCTCGAGCAGGTGGCGGAGTCGCTCAAGGCGCACCCCGACCAGGTGCTCCGCAAGCTGGAGCAGGTCCGGATGGAAAAGGAGAAGCTCGAGGCGCGCATCGAGCAGCTCATGAAGTCCGGTGCCGGCGCCACCGAGGCCCAGGGCGAGTCCCTCGCGATCCGCGGCGTCTCGGTGACCCTCGGCGAGACCGAACTCGAGGACCGCGATGAACTGGCGGCGCAGGCCGACCGCTTCCGCGAAGGCAAGCGGCAGGCGGTGCTGGTGCTGCTCTCCGCTGCGGGTCGCGGGGCGGTGCATGTCGCGCTCACCGACGACCTCGTCAAGGCAGGCCGAAAGGCCGGCGACCTCGTGAACCGGCTCGCGGCCGTGAGCGGCGGCAAGGGGGGCGGTCGCCCGGGCTTCGCATCGGCAGGTGCGGGCGATCCCGCCCGGCTGCCCGCGGTGCGTGAGGCCGCGCCCGGCATCATCGACACCTGGCTCGGCGCATGAACCCGCAGCCAGGCATCCCCCACGGCACGATGCAATGGCTCGAGGCCCGCACGGTCCAGGGGCCGACGGTGCTCCGCAACCGGGTCCTGGAGCACACCCGGGTTCCGAGTGAGGCGGCGACCATCGCCGAACACCTCTCCCTCGTCGCGGAGCGGGTGCTCGCGATCGTCGAGGAGCACCCGGGTGACCGGACCATCGCGCTCGATCTGCTGGCGGCCGATGCCCTCATCACGCTGGCGCTGCTCGCCCAGTCCGAGGCTGCCCCCGAAAAGCTGGAAGCCTTCGCGGAGGGACTGCTCGCGGCGGAGCGCCTGGCCTGAGTGATCGACCTCCACAGTCACCTCCTCCCCGGCGTGGACGACGGCTCGAAGACCGTGGCACAGTCGGTCGCCGTGCTCACCGAACTCAAGGCGCAGGGGGTGACGGGGATCTGCCTCACCCCGCACCTGCTGGCGAGCCAGGCCAGCGCCGGGGTTCCCCCGAAGCATCAGCAGGCCTGGGAGACGCTGGTGCCGCAGGTGCCCGAAGGCATCCGGGTGTTCCGCGGCGCGGAGGTCATGCTGGATCGCCCGCTCGAAGCGGTGGTCGCCCGGGACCGGCGCATCACCATCAACGGCACCCGCTACATCCTGGTGGAATTCCCGCGGCTGGTGGCGTCGCAGACCGTCGAACAGGCGCTGGCCCTCGTCGTCGCGATCGGGCTCGTCCCGCTGCTCGCCCACCCGGAACGCTACAAGTGCTGCTACGTGGAGTCGGCGCGCCGCTGGAAGTCGCTCGGCGCGCTGCTGCAGGTGGACGGCCCCACGCTCCTCTCCCCGCGCCCGCGCGGGATCCGCGCGCGGGAGCTGGTGCAGCACGGACTGGCGGACATCGCGGCCGCCGACAACCACGGCGACGACCGCACCCTCCGCACAGCCTGGGACGAGTTCATGTCGCACGAGGGCTCGAACCAGGCCCAGTTGCTGCTCAACCGGAACCCCCAGGCGATTCTGGATGACCGGCCCGTCGAAGCGGTGCCGCCGCTCATCTGGCGTTTCTCTCTTTTCGAGCGCCTCCGTTCGATCCTCGGTTCACAAGGCGAAGACCGTCCATGATCGACCTGCATGGCAAGACCGCGCTCGTCACCGGCGCCTCCAGCGGCATCGGCCGGGCGGCGGCGCTGCTGCTCGCCCGCGCCGGCGCCGACGTTGCGGTGACCTGC
>DAINRP010000086.1:0-11786 GCA_036741755.1 Gemmatimonadales bacterium | reverse complement strand
GCGAGCCTGGCGGCCGCGGTGATGGTCGGCAAGACGCTCGACGAACTGGGGCTGCAGGACAACGTGGGCCAGCCCTACGTGGCGGTAAAGGAGGCGGTGTTCCCCTTCAACAAGCTGCACGGTGTCGATCTGATCCTCGGACCGGAGATGCGGTCGACCGGGGAGGTCATGGGCATCGCCGAGTCGTTCGGGATGGCCTACGCCAAGGCGCAGCACGCGGCCGATGGTGCGCTTCCCATGGAAGGCGGCGTGTTCATCACGGTCAACGATCATGACAAAGTGAGTGTGGTCCCGATCGCCAGGCGGTTGCACGAACTCGGTTTCACGATCTTCGCCACCGAAGGCACCGCGCGGCACCTGCGGGTGCGCGGCATCCCCGCCGAGCGGGTGCTCAAGGTCTACGAAGGGCGCCCGAATCCGATCGACCTGCTGCTGTCCGGGCAGATCGGCCTGCTCATCAACACGCCGCTCGGCAAGCTCACGCAACAGGACGACTACACCATCCGGGCGGCGGCGCTCGCGCAGCGGGTGCCCTACACGACCACGATGTCGGCGGCGTCCGCCGCCTGCGACGCGATCATCGCGCTGCGCAGCCGCAATCGCGACGTCCGCTCACTGCAGGAGTGGCACCAGATGGCGCGCAAGGCCCGCGGCGAGGGATGAGCACCGCGCGCGACCCCGGCTTCGCCGCCCGCCTGCGTGCGGTGGTGCAGGGTGAGGTCCGTGAGGCCGAGCCGCTGGGGCGCTACTCCACCTACCGGATCGGTGGGCCGGCGACGGTGCTGCTGCCGCGGTCGTCGGCCGATGTGGGGGCCGCACTCCGGCTGTCGCGGCAGGAGGGCGTGCCGTGGTTTGCGCTCGGACTCGGCTCCAATCTTCTCCTGCCTGACGAAGGCCTCGACGCCCTGGTGATCCGTCTCGGCAAGGGTCTCGACGGGCTGGCGCCGCTGGGCCAGGGCCGCTGGCGGGCGGGGTCGGGACTGCCCCAGCCGATCGCAGCCCGCAAGACGGCGGAAGCGGGGTTCGCGGGGCTGCACCGGTTCGTCGGGGTGCCGGGCACCGTGGGCGGTGGCGTCTACATGAACGCCGGCTGCCACGGTGGCGACTGGGCCGGCGTCGTCGAGAGCGTGCTGGTGGTCGATGCCGAGGGACGGGAGACGGTACTTCCCCGGAGCGCCATCCCATTCGAGTACCGTCACGCCGGCCTTGAGGGGCGGGTGGTGCTGGAGACGACGGTGCAACTGACCGAGACCGATCCCGAAGTGATCCAGACCGAAATGGCGGAGTTCTTTCGCTGGCGGCAGGAAGGGACGCCGTTCAACCAGCCGTGCTGCGGAAGCGTCTTCAAGAATCCGGGCGGTCCGAGCTGGAAGCAGTCGGAAGGACCGAGGACGGCGGGGCAGCTGATCGAGGCGGCCGGGCTCAAGGGGACGCGGCAGGGCGGGGCGGAGATCTCGCCCATGCACGCGAATTACTTTGTCAACACTGGCGGGGCGAGTGCCGCGGATATCCGCCGGCTGATCGCGCGCGCGCGCGCCGCGGTGCGGGAGCGCTTCGATGTTGAACTGGAAACCGAAGTGAAGATCGTCAAGCCGGATGGCACCTTCGAGGCAAGTCATGAGTGACGTCTTCGTGCACGAATCCGCCTATGTCGATGACGGCGCCATCATCGGCAAGGGGAGCAAGGTCTGGCACTTTTGCCACGTCATGCCGGGCGCCGTCATCGGCGAGCGGTGCAACCTGGGCCAGAACGTGGTGGTCATGCCGGGCACTCGGCTCGGCAACAACGTGAAGGTCCAGAACAACGTCTCCATCTACGAGGGTGTCACACTCGAGGATGACGTGTTCTGCGGTCCCAGCTGTGTCTTCACCAACGTCAGCAATCCCCGGAGTCACGTCTCCCGCAAGCACGAGTATCGCATCACGCTGGTGAGGCGGGGGACCTCGATCGGCGCCAACGCCACCATCGTCTGCGGTGTGACGCTTGGGGAGTATGCCTTCATCGGCGCCGGGGCCGTGGTCACGAGCGATGTGCCGGCCTATGCCCTGATGGTTGGGGTGCCGGCCCGCCGGGTCGGCTGGATGTGCCAGTGCGGCGAGCGGTTGCACCTGCGCGACAGGGCGGCGGCCTGCAGTGGCTGCGGAGCGACGTATCGTGAAGAGCAGGGCGCACTTCGGTTGATTGACCCCCCTCAGGACCGCCGCTAGGTTTCGGGCGATTTTCCGGCCCCGATCTTGCCAGAGTCAGGGCCGTCGCATGGCCTTGATTCGTCGTCCCCCGCGAGGCACGCCTTGAACGTTCCGCTGCTCGATCTGGTCGCCCAATACCAGGCGATCAAGGAGGAAGTGCTTCCCGCGCTCATGCGCGTGGTGGAACGTCAGCACTTCATCCTCGGCGAGGAGGTCGGGGCGCTGGAGCAGGCGATCGCCGCGCTGTCCGGGACCCGATTCGGGATCGGGTGCGCCAGCGGCACCGACGCGCTCCTGTTGCCGCTCCGGGCACTCGACCTGCGACCGGGCGACGAGGTCATCACCCCGTCGTTCACGTTCTTCGCAACGGCAGGCACGATCCACAACGCCGGTGGCACACCGGTGTTCGTGGACATCGACGCGGCCACGTTCAACCTCTCCCCCGCGGCGGTCGAAGCGGCGATCACCCCTCGCACGCGGGCCATCGTCGTAGTCCACCTGTTCGGCCAGATGGCGGCGATGGAAGCGATCCTGGCGATCGCCCGGCGGCACGGGCTTCCCATCATCGAGGACGCCGCTCAGGCGATCGGCGCGCGGAGGCAGATCGACGGTGCCTGGCAGGTAGCCGGCTCACTCGGCCAGGTCGGCGCGTTCTCCTTCTTTCCCAGCAAGAATCTCGGTGGCTGGGGCGACGGCGGGATGATGGTGACCCAGGACGAGGCGCTCGCCGATCGGTTGCGCCGGCTCCGTACCCATGGCGGGGCCAAGCAGTATCACCACGAAGAGGTGGGGTTCAACAGCCGCCTCGACACGCTGCAGGCGGCGGTGCTCCTCGCCAAGCTTCCGCACCTGGCCTCGTGGAGCGCGGCGCGGCGGGAGAAGGCGGCGCGCTACACGGAGGCCTTCGCGGGGCATCCGGCGGTCTGTCCGCCAGGGGTCGATCCGGCGAACGAGCACATCTTCCACCAGTACACTATCCGGGTCGAGCGACGCGATGCGCTGGTCGCCCATCTGAAGGCGCGAGGCATCGGTTGCGCCGTCTACTATCCGCTGGCCCTGCACCTGCAGCCCTGTTTTGCGCATCTCGGCTACGGCCGGGGCAGCCTGCCGGCAACCGAGGCGGCGATGGCCGCGGTGCTCTCGATTCCGATCTATCCCGAACTGACCGCCGCGCAGCAGGACGCGGTGGTCGGCGCGGTCAACGCATTCTACCAGTAAGCGCAGCGAGGCGAGGATGAAAGTCGCGGTTGTCGGCAGTGGCTACGTCGGTCTGGTCACCGGTGCCTGTTTCTCGGAAACCGGCAACGATGTGGTGTGCGTGGACATCGATGCCCGCAAGATCGAGCGTTTGCGGGCGAACGACATCCCGATTTACGAGCCGGGGCTTGAGGACATGGTCCGCCGCAATCAGGCCGAGGGCCGTCTCAGCTTCACGACCGATGTCGGCGCCGCGGTGGAGCGTTCGCGGGTGGTGTTCATTGCGGTCGGCACCCCGCCAGGCGAGGACGGCTCGGCGGATCTGCAGCACGTGCTGGCCGTCGCCCGGACCATCGGGCAGCACATGAACAACCACAAGATCGTGGTCACCAAGTCGACCGTGCCGGTCGGCACCGCCGAGAAGGTGCGGGCGGCGATTTCCTCGGAAACCACCGCGCCGTTCAGCGTCTGCTCCAATCCGGAGTTCCTGAAGGAAGGCGCGGCGATCGACGATTTCATGAAGCCGGACCGCATCGTGATCGGGGTCGACACCGACGAAGCGCGCGAGGGGATGGCGGAGCTCTACGGTCCGTTCGTCCGCACCGGCAATCCGGTGCTTTTCATGGACATACCCTCGGCCGAAGTCACCAAGTACGCCGCCAACGCGATGCTGGCCACCCGCATCTCGTTTATGAATCAGGTCGCCATGTTCTGCGAGCGGGTCGGCGCTGACGTAAACGACGTGCGCAAGGGCATCGGTACGGACAAGCGGATCGGGCAGGCGTTCCTCTTCCCCGGCCCCGGCTACGGCGGCTCCTGTTTTCCCAAGGACGTGAAGGCGCTGATCCGGACCGGGCGGGATGTGGGGCTCAATTTCGAGATTCTCGACGCGGTCGAAAGCGTCAACGAGAAGCAGAAGCTGGTGCTCCTCGACAAGCTGCGTGCTGCATTCCCGCAGGGGCTTGCCGGGCGCACGATCGGCGTGTGGGGGCTCGCGTTCAAGGCGGAGACCGACGACATGCGTGAGAGCCCGGCGATACCCCTGATCGAGGGGCTGCTCGCCGCCGGTGCCCGGGTCCAAGCCCATGATCCCAAGGCGATCGAGACGGCGCATGACGTGTTCGGGGACCGCATCGTCTATACAGCCGACCCATACAGCGCCGCCAACGGGGCCGATGCGCTGGCGATCGTCACCGAGTGGCTGGTGTACCGCAATCCCGATTTCGAGCGCGTGAAGACGCTGCTCCGGCAGCCGCTGGTGGTGGACGGCCGCAATCTGTACGATCCCGCGCGCATGCGCGCCCAGGGCTTCACCTATCACGGCATCGGCCGGAAGAAGGCGCCATGAAAGTCCTGATCACCGGTGCGGCGGGCTTCCTTGGCTCCCACCTGACCGATCGCTTCCTGGCCGAAGGGCATGAAGTGATCGGCATGGACAACCTGATCACCGGCGCGCGCGAGAATATCGCCCATCTCGAAGGCAACCCGCGGTTCCGGTTCGTGCTGCACGACGTCAGCAAGTACATCAGTGTCGAGGGTCCGCTGGATGGCGTCCTGCACTTCGCGTCACCGGCGAGTCCCATCGACTACCTCGAGCTCCCGATCCAGACCCTGAAGGTCGGCTCCCTCGGCACGCACAACGCCCTCGGGCTGGCCAAGGCCAAGGGCGCCCGGTTCTTCCTTGCGTCCACCTCCGAGGTGTATGGCGATCCCCAGGTGCATCCCCAGCCGGAGAGCTACTGGGGGAACGTCAACCCGGTCGGCCCGCGCGGCGTCTACGACGAGGCCAAGCGCTTCGCCGAGGCCATCACCATGGCCTATCACCGGTATCACCACATCGACACGCGGATCATCCGCATCTTCAACACCTATGGACCGCGGATGCGCGCGCGGGACGGGCGGGTGGTCTCGAACTTCGTCGTTCAGGCGCTCAAGGGCGAGCCGCTCACCGTCTACGGCGAGGGACAGCAGACCCGGTCGTTCTGCTATGTCTCCGACGAAGTCGACGGCATCTACCGGCTCTTCATGAGCGATCTCACTGATCCGACGAATATCGGGAACCCGAACGAATTCACGGTGCGGCAGCTCGCCGAGCTGGTGCTCAAGATGACCGGCTCGAAGTCGAAGATCGAGCAGCGTCCGCTGCCGACCGATGATCCCAAGGTGCGCAAGCCCGACATCACCCGGGCGCGGACCCTGCTGGGCTGGGAGCCGCGGGTCTCGCTGGAAGAAGGCCTCACGCACACAATCGCCTACTTCGCGAGCGTACTCCGCCGATGACACGCGTCCTCCTGACCGGGGCTGCGGGCTTCATCGGGTCGCATCTTTCGGAGAGGCTGCTGGCCCGGGGCGACGTCGTCGTGGGCATCGACAACTTCGACCCGTTCTACGCGCGGCCGATCAAGGAATCCAACCTGCGGGGCCCTCGCGCCCATGCGGCCTTCAGCTTCAGCGAAACCGACATCCTCGAGACCGACAGCCTGACCCGGCTGCTCACCCCCGACACGGTCATCGTGCATCTCGCCGCCAAGGCCGGGGTACGGCCATCGCTGCAGGACCCGGCGGGGTACGTCCGCGCGAACATCACCGGAACCCAGTCGGTGATCGATGCGGCCTGCCGGACTGGCGTGACTCGCATCGTGTTCGGGTCGTCCTCCTCGGTGTACGGCGACGATACCACGCCTCCGTTTCGCGAGGACGCCGCGGCGGTGCATCCGATCTCCCCCTACGCGGCGACCAAGCGGGCGGGGGAACTGGTGCTGGAGGCCCTCGCTCCGCATCACGGGCTCCGGGTGGCCTCGCTCCGGTTCTTCACCGTCTACGGTCCCCGGCAGCGCCCCGACCTCGCGATCCACAGCTTCACCCGCCGGATCAGCGCGGGGGAGCCGATCACGATGTTCGGGGATGGCAGCGAGGCCCGTGACTACACCTATATTGATGACATCGTGAACGGCGTCGTGTCGGCCCTCGACTGGACCCAGGGGGCGCCGGCCGGGCTCGAGGCCTTCAATCTCGGCGGCAACGAGACCATAGCGCTCTCGCGGATGATCGCCGAGATTTCCGCGGCGTTGGGAACAGAAGCCCGCATCGAGCGGGGGGGACGCCAGCCCGGGGATGTGCGGCTGACCGCGGCCGATCTGACCAAGTCCGGCCGGATCCTGGGGTACCGCCCCACCACGCCGTTCCCCGAGGGGATTCGCCGTTTCGTCGCCTGGTTCCGGGAGACTCATGCGCGTCAGTGACGAGCCGCTGATCAATCAGGCCCGCGAGCGCTTCGCGCTGCAGGACTACTACGGCGCGGTGCACCTGCTGCGGGAAATCGTGGAGTCCGGGCGGGACTTCGCGGACTGCCACCATCTCCTTGGGCTCAGCTATGCGATGCTGGGCCAGCCGCAGCGCGCGCTGGAGCACTTCGGCAAGGCGCTGGAGCTCAATCCGCGCTACATCGAGGCGCATATCCACCGCGGCATTCTGCTGAATGACCTCGGGCGTACCGAGGAGGCGGAGGATGCGTTCCGGCACGCCGCGACGCACAACGTGGCCGTGGAGTCGGGCTTTCCCGCGCACGTGGCGGCCAACCTCGCGAACCATCATGCGCTGCTGGCCGCCGCCTATGCCGAGTCCGGCGCGATGGCCCTGGCCATCGAGCAGTACCGCCGTGCGGTGGAACTGGGGCCGAACTTCGCGGATCTCCGCTACAAGCTCGCCCGGGTACTGCTCGAGTCGGGTGACGTGCTGTCGGCCCGTGAGGAGCTGGAACGGGTGGTCGCCGATCGCCCCAACTTCGTCGACGCACTCGCCTCACTTGGGCTGGCTCGCTATCTCTCGGGCGACGCCGCCGGGGCGCAACAGGTCTGGCGGGACTGCCTGCTCGCGCGTCCCAAGAATGCTCGCGTCGAAGCCTACCTCGCGATGCTGGAGCGGACCAGCGAGTGAAACGCTGGGCCCTGCCACTCGTCTTCCTCGCAGCCTGCACCGGCTCCGCCGCCAACCATGAACGGCTCGGTGACACCGCCTACGGCCAGGGGGAGTACGCCGCCGCCCTCGATGAATACCGCGCCGCGGGTCGCAACGAGGCGGATGCCCGGCTCTGGGCCAAACTGGGAGCGGCCGCACTGAAGGCTGGCGAATATCGTGAGGCGGCCCAGGCCTACCAGCGGCTGGCGAGCGCCGACCCCAGCCGGGTGACCGAGGCGGCTCGCGGGCTGGAACGGGTGGCCCGTGCGGCGGATCAGGCGGATGTGGGTCTGGCGCTGGAAGAATCGGTGGAGGATCTCCGCCGGCTCGCGCCGGAGCGGGTGAGTCCGCGGTATACCATCGCCCTCGTGAAGAGCGGCCGGCTGGATCCCGCCCAGACGGTGGGGATCGGCCCGAATGCGCTGGCCGCCGCGGGCGATGCCTCCGCGGTCGACCAGATGCTGCTGCAGTTCGGAACCGCGCTGCAGAGCACCACCGCGTGCGCCGATGCCGCCGACATCTTCCAGGCGGTGCTGCGGCGTTCCCGCGAGGGCATGCTTCGGCTGCGCGCGTCGACCGGGCTCGGCACCTGCGGAGTCCAGCTCGGACTCGAGGCGCTGCTGATGCAGAGGCCGGAGATCGCGCTCCAGTGGTTTGGCCGGGTCGTCGCTACCGACTCCCTGTCGGAGCCGGGTCGCCGCGCCCTGATCGGTATTGGCGATGCACGCATCGCCCAGGGCGACCTGCTCGGTGCGACCATCGCGTTTCAGGACGCCATGAAGCCGGGGGCGAGTGATTCGATTGCCACGATGGCTTCGACGCGGCTCGCGCAGCTTGGCGCGAGGGCCGCCACGGCGGATTCCCAGTGATGAGAGGATGGAAACGAGTGCTTTTGCCTTCTCGCGCGGCCCTCACCGCGCTCGCTCTACTGGTCGCGGCCTGCGGCCACCGCGGGGCGAAGCCCGTGACCGGCCCGTCGCCGGTGACGACCGGCATTTCCCGTGATGAAGTCGAGGCGCTGTGGGCGCGCGCCAAGACGGAGTATGCCCGTGGGCACTGGCGCAAGGCGGCCACGCTGCTCGAGCGGGTGACGCTCGAAGTGCCGGATCGGGATACCCTCGCGATCGAGGCGCGCTTCCGGCTCGCCGAGTGCTACCTGGGACAGAAGAGTCAGCTGCAGGCGGCGCGGGAGTTCCGGAAGGTGTCCGACGACACGCCCGACGCCGCTCTCGCGCCGGACGCGCTGCTCCGCGCGGGCGATGCCTACGCCGATCTCTGGCGGCGTCCCGAACTCGATCCCACCTACGGGCAGACTGCGCTGGCAACGTACCAGGAGCTGCTCAATCGCTATCCCGATTCGCCCGCGACGGCGCGAGGCCGGCTGCGGATCGCCGAACTCGAGGAGTTCTTTGCCCGCAAGGAGTTCAAGGCGGCGGAGTACTACTACAAGCTGAAAGCCTACGATTCCGCGATTCTGTACCTCAAGGACATCGCCGCGACCTATCCCCGCGCCGCCGTCACTCCGGCGGCACTGCTCAGGCTGGTCGAGTCCTATCGCAAGGTCGGCTACGCCGAGGATCTGCTGGAGACCTGCAGCTACATCCGCCGGTATCATCCGACGAGCCCGGGCGTGGATGCCTCGTGTCCCGCGCCCAAGGATGGGCCCGCTCCCCCGTCCGCCGGGACCTAGGCCGGGCGCGCCGTGCTACCCGCGTCCGCGCGCTCAGGGCTCCCATGATCGGTGTCTTCGGCGGGTCCTTCGACCCCATTCATCACGGGCATCTGCTCGCCGCCCAGGCCGTCGTCGAGGCGCTCGGTCTGGAGGAGCTGCGATTTGTCCCTGCGCGGGAGCAGCCGTTCAAGATCGGGCGGCACGCCGCGCCGGCGGCCATCCGGGCGCGGATGGTCTCCCTCGCGATTGCCGGGGAGCCGCGGTTCAAGCTCGAGACCGCCGAGCTGGATCGCGCGGGTCCCTCCTACACCGTCGACACGCTGCGATCACTTCGTGCCAGGGAGCCCGGCCGGGAGTTCGCCCTCCTCGTCGGGGCCGATGCCGCCCGGGATCTGCCGACGTGGCATCAGGCCGAGGCCCTGTCCGCGCTTGCCACCCTGGTGGTGTTTGCCCGCCCCGGCGCCAAGCTCCCCACGCTGCCCTGGCCGGTCCGTGGGATCACGGTTCCCGCCGTGGACATCTCGGCGACCGAAATCCGCCGGCGGGTTGCCGAAGGGCGCCCGATCCGTTACTGGGTGCCTGACCCGGTCGCAGAGTGTATCGCCACGGACCGGTTATATTTGCCCGATGCTTGATTTCCTCCAGAAGCCGCTCACCAAGCTCTTCGGTACCCGTTTCCAGCGGGAAGTGAAAAAGGTCCAGCCGATCGTGGACGCCATCAAGCGTCACGAAGCGGTGCTCAAGGACTATTCCGAAGACCAGCTCAAGGCCCAGACTGCCCGCCTTCGCGAGATCATCGCGGAGCGCACCGGCGCGCTCAAGCGCGAACTGGAGGAGGTCCGCCAGCTTCGTCACGACTGCGCCGACCCTGTCGAGCGCGACAAGCTCGAAGGGCGCTTCCACGACGTGGAGCAGCGCCTCAAGAAGGCCCTTGCCGCCGCGCTCGAGGAGATTCTCCCCGAGGCCTTCGCCACGGTCCGCGAGGCCTGCCGCCGGCTGGTCGGCACCACGGTCATGGTCACCGGCCGCGAGCTGATCTGGGACATGGTGCCGTACGACGTGCAGCTCATCGGCGGGATCGTGCTGCACCAGGGACGGATCGCGGAGATGGCGACCGGTGAGGGCAAGACCCTCGTCGCCACGCTGCCACTCTATCTGAACGCCCTCGCCGGACGGGGCGCGCACCTGGTCACCGTCAACAACTACCTGGCCCGCCGCGACTCGCAGTGGATGGGTCACGTCTACAGCTACCTCGGCCTGACCGTGGGCTGCCTCGACGATACCGAGCCCAGCTCACCGGTGCGCCGGGCCGCATACAATGCGGACATCACCTACGGCACCAACAACGAGTTCGGCTTCGACTACCTGCGCGACAACATGGTATTCTCGCTGGACCAGCGGGTGCAGCGGGAACATGCGTACGCGATCATCGACGAGGTCGACTCGATCCTCATCGACGAGGCGCGGACGCCGCTGATCATCTCCGGCCCGGTCGGGAACGAGAACGACGAGAAATACGCTCAGTTCAACCGGCAGGTGGTCGAACTGGTGCGCCGCCAGAACGGGGTGGTGAGCACCCTCATCGCGGAGGCGGAGCCGCTCCTCGCCGACCCGAAGCGGGTCATGGACGCGGCGCGGAAGCTCTATATCGCCCGCCTCGGCATGCCCAAGAACAAGAAGCTGCTGAAGCTGCTGAACGAGCAGGGCGTGAAGGCCGCCGTGCAGCGGGTCGAGCTCGATCACATCGCCGACCGCAAGCTGCCGATGCGCCAGCAGGGGATGCGCGATCTCGAGGAGGCGCTGCTCTTCGTCCTCGACGAGAAGGGCCACTCGGTCCATCTCACCGACCAGGGCGCGGCGGCCATGTCCCCGAACGATCCCGGCCTCTTCCTGGTGCCGGACATTTCGGAGGAAGTCCACCGGATCGATCGCGACCCCTCGCTGACGCCGGCCGAGCGGGTGGCGAAGCGGCGCGAGGTCGAAGGCGACTACGCCATCAAGAGCGAGAAGCTGCACATCATCCACAAGCTGCTGCAGGCCCACGTCCTCTACGAGAAGGAAGTGGACTACCTGGTACAGGACGGCCAGGTGGTGATCGTGGACGAATTCACCGGGCGCGTGATGACGGGACGCCGCTGGTCCGATGGGCTCCACCAGGCGGTGGAGGCCAAGGAGAGCGTGCAGGTGAAGGGCGAGACCCAGACGATGGCGACGATCACCATCCAGAACTACTTCCGGATGTACGACAAGATCGCCGGCATGACGGGTACCGCCGAAACCGAGGAACAGGAGTTCTTCACCATCTACGGGCTCGAGGTGTCGGTCATCCCGACCAACCGTCCCATCAAGCGGGTGGACGAGGAAGACCGGATCTACAAGAGTCGCCGCGAAAAGGCGAATGCGATTCTCGATGAGGTCGAGCGCCTCCACACCGCCGGGCTGCCCGTGCTGATCGGCACCGTGACCGTCGAGATGTCCGAGACGCTCTCCCGGCAGCTCAAGCGGCGCGGGCTCAAGCACGAGGTGCTGAACGCCAAGTACCACCAGCGCGAGGCCGAGATCGTCGCCAACGCGGGCCAGCGGGGGTCGATCACCATCGCCACCAACATGGCCGGCCGCGGGACGGACATCAAACTCGGTCCCGATGTCGCCAAGGTGGTGGACGTTGACGGCCTGCAGATCATCGGCACCGAGCGCCACGAGTCGCGCCGGATCGATCGCCAGCTGCGCGGGCGCTCCGGCCGCCAGGGCGATCCCGGGCGGTCGCTGT
>DAINRP010000085.1:6407-11809 GCA_036741755.1 Gemmatimonadales bacterium | reverse complement strand
CCGACGATCTCCCGCGCGATTGCGCCGTAGGTGGTCAGGCTGGTGACCACCTTGACTGGGGTGGCCGTGCCGAGCGGCGCGCTCGAGGCGAGCATCGCGAGCAATAAGGTCTTCATCAACATCTGGGCTTCCTCACTTGATTGTCTGCCCCGTCGGCGCCCGAGAGCGGTGGACCAGCGTGCTCATCGGGCACTCGAATGCGGAGACAGGTGTACGCACTCGGAACTTGGAACTCGGAACTAAGCACTAGGCACTAAGCACTAGGCACTAAGCACTAGGCACTAAGCACTGAGCCCCTAGTACGTCTCATGCTTGTGCGGGCCCATGGCGAACACCACCTGCAGCAGCAGCCGGTTGTCGTCCGGCAACAGGTCTTGGTGATGATGCTGCCCCTCGAGCCGCAGGTAGACGAACTCGCTCTGCCACCAGGTGATGGTGGGCGAGACCTGCCACTCCTTCGTGAGGGCGCCGCGCGGGGTTTCGACATAGTCGTAGCGCGCGCCGAAGCCCCAGCGCTGGCTCACCTGCCAGGTCAGATCGGCGAACATGCCGTATCGCGTCGTCGTGAGGCCGGGTTCATGGCCACGGAACCGGTACCCCTCCGCGCGAAAGGTGAGGTTCTGTCGGGTGCCGGCGTTCGGCGGGCGCCAGGTCAGGCGCATGTCGACGCCCATGACCCGGCCGCGCAGGGTGTCGGCATTCCCACCGAGCGCGGTGAAGCCGATCTGTCCGTAGGTGCTCCTGGAGAGCTGCCAGAAGTTCTGTACTCGGCCGAGCAGGGTGCCGTGCCGGCCGGTGCCGTAGAGCGGGTCACTCTCGACCGTGGTGCCCTGGAGCCAGACTTCGTGCGTGCCGTGGAAGATCGACACCGGGAGGGGGGTATAGAGGGAGAGCCCCGCACCGGAGAGACCGTCGGCGCCGAGATAGCGCTGATAGACCAGCGCGTATTCCGACTCGGGCAGTGCATGCAGATGCCAGCGGTTGAGATCGCCGACCTGCTGCCTGATGAGACCCAGGTCGGCCCGGATGCGGCCGGGGAGCCCGGTGTAGTAGAGGTAGCCTTCCTCGATGCCGACCCCCTCGTTGGAAAAGGTCATGGTGACCTTCGCATTCGAGTAGGGATCGAGGGTCGACTGCAGCGCCACTTCGAACTCGTGGGCGTCCCCGGAGAGATGATCGCCCCGACGGGATCCGACCAGCCGGATATCGCCGGTCGCGCTGACATCCGGATTCAGCGCTGAGCCGCTGCGCTGCCTGCCGATGAACCGGGTCGGGCCGCTCGGCACGGTGTCCCTCGGCGCGCCGGCGGCGGTCGTCTCGCCACCGGCAGCTGCGGCCGCCGCCCGCAGGGCGGCGAGGTCGTCGGTCGCAGTATCAGCGGGTGCGGCGTTGGCCTGAGCGCCGCCGCAACGCGCCGCGATGAGCTGCTCCAGCCGCTGGTTCAGCCGGGAAAGCGCGGTGGCCACCGAGTCATTGCCGGCGGGAAGCGTGATCCCGGGACCGGCGGGACAGCCGCCCCGTTCGAGACTGTCGAGTCGCGCGGCGAAGCGCGCGAGGGTACTGCGCAGGCTGTCGCCGGACACCGGCTGCTGGGCCCGGGCCGGGGGGGCACCCAGTAGCGCGCCCAAGGCGAGCAGCGCAACGATTGCGGTGGAATGTCGCATGAGACTCCGAACGTCCGTGTAACCCCCGCCCGAACGCGGGGACCTGCCTGACCAGGGAACCTATGAATCCTTCAGGTCAGACGACGGGTGGAGCCCGGGATGGCGGAAGGAGTGAAGCGTCCGAGGCGAGCTCGGGCGAGGCGGGAGTCCCGGCCAGCGGTGCAACCTCAGGCGCAGTGGCGAGCGTCTCGTGGCCCGAGGAGACCATGCTGCCTTCGAGCAGCCCAGCGTGATCGAGAATGCAGAGCTGGGTGTGCGGCGCCTGCGCCCCTTCCGGCGCGACGGCACTCTCGGCCCGGGCGAGCGGCCGCCCATGGAAGACGAGCGCATCGAACAGCGGCAGCCCGGAGCCCGCACCCACGAGAGCGAGCAGGAGCAGCAGGGCCTGGAGCCGGTGACCGCCGGAGCGACGCATGGGAGTGAAGCTACTGCCCCGGCCCACCGGGCGGGAAGTCCCGGGCCTGCCTCGAGGGCGCCCGGCTAGGCCTGCTGGCCTTCCGCCGCCGTGAAGGGGCGAACGATCTCCAGGCTCGCCGAGTGCTTCCGGAGCGGACCCTCGACCGGGAGGATGAACCAGAAGGTGGCGCCCATGCCGTACACCGACTCGCATCCGATCGTGCCGCCGTGCATCTCCACGAAGCGCCGCGAGAGCGCCAGCCCCAGACCCGTGCCCTGCTGCTGCCGGCTGGCCGACTGATCGACCTGACTGAACTCGTGGAACAGCTTGGGCATGTCGTCCTGCTTGATCCCCATGCCGGTATCGCGCACTGACACCCAGACCACATCGCGCGACACGAAACGCTGGACGTCGCTCGCCCGGTCCGCGGGGACCGGCAGCGGCGCCCGCGTGGTGACGGCGGAGACGGTGACCAACCCGTTCTCCGGGGTGAACTTCGACGCGTTGGAGAGGAGGTTGTAGAGGATCTGGCGGATGCGGACACCGTCGGCGAGAATCGGAAGCGCCTCGTTGCCGATCTCGAGCTTCATCTGTTGCTGCTTGGCGGTCCGGAGTGAGGCGGTGTCGGTGACCGCGCCGAGGATCATCTCGCGGAGGTCGGTGCTCGCCAGCGTGAGCGTCATCCGTCCCGCCTCGATCTTTGCGAGGTCGAGGACGCTGTTGATCAGGCCCAGCAGGTGATTGCCGTTCCGCAGGATCGAGTCGAGGAACTCGCGCTGGGATTCGTTGAGCGGACCGAGCTCCTCGGTGAGCAGCAGGTCCGAGAAGCCGTTGATCGCATTGAGCGGGGTGCGCAACTCGTGCGACATGTTGGCGAGGAACTGGCTCTTGAGCTCGGTGGCCCGGATCAGCTCGCGGTTCTTCGCGGCGAGCACTTCCTCCTTGCGGCGGCTCTCGGCGAGGACATGGGAGCGGTCGAGTCCCACCACCACCTGGTCACCGAGGGTCTGCAGCAGGTGCACGTCGGCGTCGTTGAACGGCCGGCCGTCGCGACGGTTGAATGCCGCAAGGACACCGATGACCATGCCCGAGGTTCGGAGCGGGACACAGGCGAGGGTGGTCAGAGGCAGGTTGGGAATCGGGAAGCTGCGGGGATCGGCATCCATGTCCGGCGAGATGAGCGCCGCCTCCTCGGTCACCACCGATCCCAGCAGGGAGTGATCCACCGGAAGCAGCTGATCCCGCGTCACCACGATGGGACCGGTTCCCGCGACGATCCGGACGAAGCGCCCCTCCTCGACCACGAAGCCGATCGCTGCGCTTTCACAGGCGAGCAGGTCGGCCGCGGCATCCGCCACGGTCTGGAGCACGGTGTCGAACGTGTCGCCTGACACCATCGTTCCCGCGACCCGCTGCAGCCAGGTCAGCTCCCGGTCGCGGAGCGCGGCCTGCCCCCGTGCTTCGAGCAGCTCCGTATCCCGCGGATCGGGGATCGCGCGCAGTCTACGGAATCCGGCCCAGAGCGCCGCCCCGCCGAGCAGGAAGAGGCCCCAGCCGATCGGTTGCCCATGACCGGCCAGCCACGCCCCCGCCGCGGCGGCAACCGCCCCGGCGGCCAGGAGGCCGATGGGCAGGGTGCGGTCGGGCGTGGGGGTGGAGCTCATTGGGATCATTACGGTGTCTGAGAGTCCCGTCGGCGCGCACGGCCGTGCGTGCGTACATGAGATCCGCGGTCGTCGGCGCGCACGGCCGTGCGTGCGTACAGGATCCTCGGCTTATTCCGTGAGCAGCTCGGAGAAGGAAGTTTCCCCCGTCTCGAGCATCCGGCGGAGATAGGGGCGGCAGAGCCCGCAGTTGTCGCCACATCCCGTCTCCCGCATCACGTCCGCCAATGTCCATCCGCGATCCCGCGCGAGTGGCAGCAGCCGCTCGAAGGGGAACCGCCGGCACACACATTGGGTGACACTTATTCTCGGCATGAGCGAGATCGGATATGAGGGGGCGCGGCCGCGGGTGCGGCCCGGCGCCCGCTCATGCATCCCGGCTAGGGATTGCTCGGCCGGATATCCAGCTCGCTCACCGTCGCCCTTAGAGGCAGGCGGAGGGCGCCGAGAATCGTCTCCGCGATGTCGTCTGCGTGCAGGATCTTGTCCAGGTTCGGGGTCAGGGTGGACTGATTGCGGATGAGCGGCGTGTCCACCGAGCCGGGACAGATGGTGATGACGCGAACCCCATCCTTCCGCACCTCCATCATCAGCGCGCGGCTGAAGCCGAGCACCGCGTGCTTCGAAGCGCAGTAGGCGGTGCCGCCGGCGAAGCCGCTCCGGCCGGCGAGACTCGAGACGTTGATGATCGCTCCCTGCTTCGCGGCGCGCATCGCCGGCAGCACCTCCCGCGTCACCAGGAACATGCTGCGCAGATTGGTCGCCATCGTCGTGTCCCATTCGTCCAGGGTCATCTGGTCGAACGGCTTGAGGATCGCGACGCCGGCGTTGTTCACCAGCACGTCGATGGGGCCGAGCGCGGCGGTGATGACGGTGATCATCGCCTTCACGTCGCTCTCGACGCCGACGTCGGCGGGATGACCGGCGGCGGTGAGCTTCGCCTGGGCCAGGTCGTCGAGCAGGCCACGGAGCTTCGAGGGGGTACGGGCGCACACGCCGACGGAGTATCCGGCGCGGCCGAGGGCGAACGCGGTCGCGCGGCCGATTCCTTCGGTGGCGCCGGTGATGAGTGCGGTAGGCATGGGATGCAATCTAGCTCATCGCGCCTTCAGGGCTGCCAGCTCCTGCTTCATGAGGTGCAGCTCGCGCATGATCTGATGATGGTGGGCCGCTTCGGCCGTGGGCACCTTGCCGATGAAGCAGAACGTGCCGCCGGGGTAGAGGATCGCCTGGTCCACATCCTTGAGTGAGGCAAACCCCTGCTTCCGGGCCGCGGCCTCGAGTTCCTCGACCGTGATCGTCTCCGCCCTGAGGCGATCGGCGATCACCTGTCCCTTGTGGATCAGGACGTCGGGACCACCTTCGATGACCTCGCCCAGCCGCCGGTTGCGGTAGGCGATCAGCACCACGAAGTAGTTCACCACCAGCAGTGTCGTGGCGCCGATGATCCCGCCGAGCACCGAGTTGTCGTCGCCGATGATGGCGTTCTGCACCGCGTTCGACAGCGTCAGCAGCACGATCAGGTCGAAGGGGTTGAGCTGCGCCAGTTCACGCTTGCCGGCAAGCCGGAGTCCGGTCACCAGGAAGATGTAGACCAGAATCGGACGGATGATCTTCTCGGCGATCGAGACGCCGGGAATCAGGAGGTCATGCCAGAAGGGGGACATGGGCGGGCGG
>DAINRP010000085.1:0-6307 GCA_036741755.1 Gemmatimonadales bacterium | reverse complement strand
TAGTGCATAGTGCTTAGTCGTTGCTAAGGAGTAAGGTCGGGTGACCGCGGAGTAAAGGCATTGCCCGGGGCACTAAGCACTACGCACTAGGCACTACGCACTACGCACTAGGCACTACGCACTAGCTTTCCGACATGACCGTCCCCCTCCCTCCCGGCCGTCCGCCTCGCCGGAGTGCCAGGCAGATCGACTCGGCCCCCACGTGGCGGGATCGGCTGCGCGCGACCCGGCACCTGCCCCGCCTGCTCAAGCTGGTGTGGCAGACCCATCCCGGCTACACCGCGGCGATGGTCGTGCTCCGGGGGCTCCGGGCGCTCCTGCCGGTGGGCGTGCTCTGGATCGGCAAGCTGATCATCGATGCCGTGGTGGCGGCGCTGGCGCACCCCGGTATCGCAACGGGCGCTCACGAGGCGCGCCCGTATGAGCGGCTCGCGCTGCTCGTCGGCGCCGAATTCGCGCTCGCGGTGTCCGGCGAGCTGCTGGCCCGCGCATCGGCGCTGGTCGAATCGCTGCTCGGCGATCTCGTCGCCAATCGGACCAGCGTCCAGCTGATGGAGCACGCCGCCGGGCTCGATCTCGAACAGCTCGAGAACTCCGAGATCTACGACAAGCTGGAACGCGCCCGGCGGCAGACCGTGGGGCGCATCGGACTGGTGACCGGGCTCCTCGCCTCGGTGCAGGACCTGGTCACCCTGATCACCCTCGCCGTGGCGCTCACGGTCTACGTGCCGTGGCTGCTGGTGCTGCTCGCGCTCGCGGTGCTGCCCTCCTTCCTCGGCGAGAGCCGCTTTGCGGCCCTGGCCTACTCGCTGCTCTTCTCCTGGACCGAGGAACGCCGGCAGCTCGACTACCTGCGCTACATCGGCGCGAGCGATATCTCCGCCAAGGAGATCAAGCTCTTCGGCCTCGCCCGGTTCCTGGTGGGCCGCTACGCCGCGCTGTCGACCGAGTTCTACGAGGCGAACAGGTCGCTGGCCATCCGCCGCACCATCGTCGCGTCACTGCTCGCGCTGATCGGAACGCTGGGCTATTACGGCGCCTATGGGGCGATCATCTATCTCACCGTCACCGGACACCAGTCGCCGGCGGGTCCCTTCACCATCGGTGTGCTCACCTTTCTCGCCGCCTCGTTCCGGCAGAGCCGCGACCTGATCCAGCGGACCCTGCTGTCGGTGTCGCAACTGGTGGAGCAGAGTCTCTACCTCGAAGATCTCTTCTCGTTCCTCGAGGTCGAGCCGCGCATCCGATCGGCGCCGGGCGCCCCGCCGGTGCCGAGCCCGTTCCGCACGGGATTCGTCTTCGAGGATGTCGGATTCCGCTATCCCGGCTCGGAGCGCTGGGCGGTGCGGCACCTCTCCTTCCGGGTCGCGGCCGGAGAGCGGATCGCCCTCGTGGGCGAGAACGGAGCGGGGAAGACCACGCTCGCCAAACTCATCGCCCGGCTGTACGACCCGAGCGAGGGCCGGATCCTGCTCGACGGGCGCGACCTCCGGGAATACGACGTGGACAGTCTCCGCCGCCATGTCGGCGTGATCTTCCAGGACTTCTTCCGCTACGACTTCACCCTCCGCGAGAACATCGCGGTCGGGGACATCGACAAGCTCGACGACTCGGCGGCAATCCACGCCGCCGCGGAGCGCAGCCTGGCCGACACCGTCGCCGCCCGCCTCAAGGGAGGCTTCGACCAGCTCCTCGGCCGGCGCTTCGAGGGGGGAGTGGATCTGTCCGGTGGCGAATGGCAGAAGGTGGCGCTCGCGCGCGCCTATCTCAGGGACTCCGATATCCTCATTCTCGACGAACCGACCGCCGCCCTCGACGCCCGGGCCGAGTACGAGGTCTTCCAGCGCTTCGCGGAACTGACCGTGGGGCGGATGGCGGTGCTGATCAGCCATCGGTTCAGCACGGTGCGCATGGCGGACCGTATCCTTGTGCTCAAGGACGGCGAACTGCTGCAGCAGGGCACCCACGAGCAGCTGCTGGCCTTGGGAGGGCTCTATTCGGAGCTGTTCCAGCTGCAGGCAGCGGGCTACCGGTAGCCTGCGGGATGGTCGGAGTCGATCGACGATATGGTCGGAGCGGTCCGCAGTGTGGTCGGAGCCTATTGACGATAGGGTCGGAGCGGTCCGCAGTATGGTCGGAACGACCTCGCAGTCTGGTCGGAGCGGTCCGCGGTATGGTCGGAGCCTATTGACGATAGGGTCGGACCGGTCCGCAGTATGGTCGGAGCGGTCTGTCGGCCGCTCCGAACGGGTCGTCACCCGTTCCAAGCCGTGCGACAACAGACTCCGCCCCTGCTGCTGATGGAACTTCGTCGCCGCACCCGACGTTCGGGCTGTTTCACGCCGAGATCAGAGAGAAAAACGATGCCCCGCCCGATCGCGCTAGTGCTGATGCTGAGTGTCGCCGCTGTCCCGCTCACCGCGCAGGCACGCACCCCGGAGTGGCGTTCCTGGCGCGCCCCGTCGCTTGCGGCCGCCACCGGCCCGCGTACCTCCACGCGGCCGGCACCATCCACCGGCACCGCACCCCTGGTTCTGGCCGGTCTCGGCGGCGGAACCGTTGGACTCTTTGCCGGTGGGCTCGCCGGCTGGCAACTCGCGGGCGGGAACTCCATCTGCGGGGACGATGCCTGCGGGCTCGAGGGCGGCGCCTACGGGGCCATCATCGGGGAATCGGCCCTGCTGCCGCTGGGGGTCCATCTCGCCAACCACAATCGCGGCAACTACTGGCTCTCCCTCCTCGCCTCCGCGGGGATCGGAGCGGCAGGGATCCTGGCGGTGGACGCGGCGAATGACGGATGGCCTCTCATCGGCGTGCCCGTCGCTCAGGTGATCTCGTCCATCCTCATCGAGCGGGCGACGGCCAGGTAGTTCCGAGTTCCGAGTTCCGAGTTCCAAGTGCTTAGTGCTTAGTGCCTGGTGACAGTTCAGTCTCGTGGCGGCGTCGCGCGGCGTCGCCCCGATTAGATTCTCCTCGAGACGCCACCCAGCCGAACCTGTCCGAGGATAGTCGTTCCATCATGACCGACACGACCCAGCTCCCCACCTCTACGCTCCAGCAGCTCCGCGCCGACTACGAGGCCTTCAAGGCGAAGGGCCTCAAGCTCGACCTCACTCGAGGCAAGCCCTCGCCGGCACAGCTCGACCTGAGTGCCGAGTTGCTCGGATTGCCCGGTGTGGCGGATCACGCGGCCGAGGACGGGACCGATTGCCGGAACTACGGTGGACTCCAGGGGCTGCCGGAGGCTCGGCGCCTCTTCGCCGGCCTGGTGGGAGCACCTGCCGATCAGGTGCTGGTCGGCAACAGCTCGAGCCTCGCGCTGATGCACGACTGCGTCGTCTACGCGCTGCTCAAGGGAACCGGCGACGGTCCGGCGCCCTGGGGGAAGCAGGGAGAGATCGCCTTCCTCTGCCCCGTCCCCGGCTACGATCGGCACTTCACGATCTGCAAGGACTACGGCATCCGGATGATCCCCGTCCGGCTCGGCCCCGATGGGCCGGACATGGACGAGGTCGAGCGGCTGGTCGCGGCGGACGCGTCGATCAAGGGGATGTGGTGCGTCCCCAAGTACAGCAACCCCACCGGCTCGGTCTACTCGGATGCGGTGGTCCTGCGGCTCTCGGCGATGAAGACCGCCGCGCCCGACTTCCGGCTCTTCTGGGACAACGCCTACGGCGTGCACCATCTCGGGGCCGAGCGTGTCGAGATCGCCAACATCCTGGAGTTGTGCGCCAGCCACGGACACGCCAACCGGCCGTTCGTCTTTGCGTCGACCTCCAAGATCACCCTCGCGGGATCGGGGCTGGCGCTGTTTGCCGGTTCGAAGGAGAACGTGAGCTGGCTGCTGGCCCGCATGACCCCGCGTACCATCGGGCCCGACAAGATCAACCAGCTCCGGCACGTCCGCTTCCTGAAGAACGCCGAGGGCATCAGCCGGCTGATGGAGCGGCACCGGGCACTGATCGCGCCCAAGTTCGAGAAGGTGCTGAAGATCTTCGACGAACGGCTCGGCCACACCCCCGGCGTCACCTGGACCAGACCGAAGGGCGGCTACTTCATCTCGCTCGAGGTGCCCAGCGGCTGCGCGAAACGGGTCGTGGCGCTCGCCAAGGAGGCGGGGATCGCGCTCACGCCGGCGGGAGCGACCCACCCGCTTGGCAACGACCCGGACGACCGCACCATCCGGATCGCCCCGACCTTTCCCGACCTGTCGGAAGTGGCCCAGGCGGCGGAGGGGACGGCGCTCTGCGTGCTGCTCGCGGCGGCGGAGCGGTAGGGATGGGTAGGAGCGGAGCTCGGCTCCGCTCCTGCCCGGGGCACCACTGTGCGCTGGGTCACACACCTAACATCCGTAGTGCGCTGGCGTCTCCCCGCTGAACCCCAACGAGGAAGCCACCATGTACGCCCTGCTTACCGCTCTGCTGCTCACCGCCTGTGCCCCCGCGCAGCCGCACCTCGCGCCCGCCGCTCTGCGGGCAGACTGGGAACTGCTGGGCTCGCGCCGGGTCAGTTTTCGCGCCGAGAAGGACGTGATCGGCGTAACCGCGCGCGAGGGGCGCTTCACGGCGATCAAGCTCGAGGTCGAGGGCGGGAACATCGAGATGTACAACGTGCGGATCACCTTCGGTGACGGTGAGACCTTCTCCCCCGAGACCCGGTTCATCTTCCGTGAGGGGAGCTGGAGCCGGACGATCGATCTGCCGGGCAGGGCGCGGGTGATCCGAAAGATCGAATTCTGGTATCGCAGCGAGTTGAAGCGCGGCCGGGCGACGGTGCGGGTGTACGGGCGACAGTAGGCGTGGGGAAGAGTTCCGAGTACGTAGTGCTTAGTGCTTAGTGCTTAGTGCTTGGGGTTCACCCTGGTCTCCGCCCCGGCCCGAAACGCAATCTGGCGGAGCAGGCGAGCCTCGTCGGGGGTGAGCCAGCCGGCTCCCTCCCCGACCAGCACCAGTCTCCGGAGGGTCTCGGCCAGGTCGGCGAAGTAGAGTGGACGAATTCGTTCGGCGACGAAGCGCATCGGGCAATGTTACGGGCGCCGCGTGAGGCGGCGGTACCGAATCAGCGCACCAGGATCCGCAAATCCGCAGATTTCACAGATTACGCAGATAGGAAGACCGAGGGGGAGGTTCGCCGCTCATCCGAGCGAGGACCCTCCCCCTGACAATCTGCGGAATCTGCGGATCGATCAGCCGACCTGGGGCGGCGCGGCTTCCATCGCCATCAGAGGCTCGATGTGCTTCGGCTGCCGGGTGCCCGCGGTGGTCTTCGCTGCCATCTTCACCAGCGGGGTGCTCTCCGTGGTGCTCTTGAGATAGGCGTTCGGATCGTGCTCGAGCCCGCCCTCCGGCAGCCACTGGTACAGTGAGCCGAGTTCGTTCTTGATCCGGTTGAGGTAGAACTCCGGCAGCACCGTGGTCTCGCCTTCCATGTAGGCGCGGACGCTCTTGTCGGTGTCGAGCAGCTTGCGGATCGTGGTGTGGTACTTGATCCGCCCGAACCCCTCCGAGGAGATGGCGCGCATCACGTTCATCCACTTCGGGATGGCGGTCGGCGTCGCCGGAATGCGGCGGGCGATCGCCTTCCACGAGAACGAGTAGCGCGTCACATCCACGACGTGGTCGTAGAACTTCGTCCACGAGTAGTTGAGCGGCTTCACGTTCATCGCGTGATTGTTGTTCAGGAAGTGGAAGGGGAACGGGAGCAGCCGTCCCGCCCTCTGGTAGTCCAGATTCATCGGCGCCGCGCGGCCGAAGGCCGAGAGCAGCGAGTACGCCGGGAAGGCGCCCGGCGAGAGGTCGATGAACTTCTTGGTCAGCTCGAACGGCTCATCCCCGGAATCGCCATCCATGCCTACCACGAAATTGGTCTGGATGTAGGGGATGTAGCGGAGGATCATGTTCACGTGATCGGAGACCTGGCGCACCTTGTCCATGCCGGTGCGGCTGGTCTTCGACTTGTTGCCGAGGTCGTACCACGACTCGATGCCCGGGAGGATGGCCTGGAAGCCGTTCTGCCGGAGCCGCTTGAGGTGCGGCTCGGACAGCAGCGACAGGCTGCTCTCGGCGATGTGCCGCATGCGGCCCTGGGGGACGACCGCCTCGATGGCTTCCATGTAGTCGTCGAACCGGACGCCGAAGTTCGGGTCGTGCCAGCCGATGATCGGGTTCTTGAACTTGGTCAGCACGAAGGCCAGGTCGTCGCGCAGCTGCTGGAAGCTGAACGGCTGGTAGTCGACCGTGGAATCGATGCAGAAGCTGCAGGTGTAGGGGCAGCCGAGGCTGCCGAGCATCGGAACGATCTTGATGGT
>DAINRP010000084.1:7242-11852 GCA_036741755.1 Gemmatimonadales bacterium | reverse complement strand
GGGCGGTTGGCGGTCGACGCGGCCGGACGGTCGCCGGCGCATGGTCGTCGGCCGGGAAGCCGAGGAAGAGGCGCTTGGCCTGCAGCCTGGCGACTCGGCGCGCCCCAGGGGTGACGAAGCGGACGATCGCCTGCAGCACCTCGTCTGGCGCCGCCACATAGCCCTCGTGCAGGCGAATCTGCCGCCCCGGCACGAACGACAGCATCACCTGGCGGTTGCGGTGAGTCCGGATCTCGGGGAACGACGGCAAGCCCAACGCTCGGAGTCGGGAAATCAGATGCGATTCGACAGGTTCCGGGTTCCGAGTTCCGAGTTCCGGTTCCGCGGCAGGCGCACTCGGCACTCGGCACTCGGCACTCTGTACTGGTTTGAGGAGGCTATCGAGCCAGAGCGCGAGCTGCACCGCGGTGCCTCACAAATTGAGTGCTGTCGCCGCGGCGGAAGGTGGCGTCCGCGCGGGCATAGACGTAATGATCCACCTGGATCCGCCGCTCATCGATACGGATGAGATTGAACGCCGAGGGCCGGCCGCCCCGGGTCCGGACCGAGTGGGTCCCTGCGGTACTCACCACCAGTCGGCCGTCGATCTGCCCGGCGCCCTCGGTATGATCGTGGCCGCAGAGCACCAGGTCCGCGTCCAGCGAAAGCAGGGCGCGCTGCGCGGCGAGCGGCCGCGACAGGCCCCAGCGATGGGAGAGCACGCCGGGCAGCACGTTGTGATGCAGCACGGCCAGCCGCACGGCAGTCTCCGGTGCGGCGGCGAAGACCCGGCGTACCCGGTCCACTTCGCTCCGGGGCAGGTTGCCCTTCACCGCCGTGTCGTTCGGATTGAGTGTCAGCGCTCCCCAGGCCACGCCATTGGCGGAGAGCATGCCGGCGACGACGAGCCCGTCGCGCTGGAGCACCGGGGTGAGGTCCTCCCCGAAGTAGCGGCGCCACTTCCCATGCTTCGCCCGCTGCCCCAGCAGGCCGAACGGGCTGCGCCACCACTGCACGTCGTGATTGCCGGGCACCAGATGCACTGGTGCAGTGGCGGCCAGTCCCTCGAAGTAGCGAAGCGCGCACTGCAACTCCCCATGCCGGGCCCGCTGGGTCAGGTCGCCGGAGACGACGATGACCTGCGGGGCCAGCGTGGGGAGGAAGCGTTCGAGCACGGCGAGCTGCGGCAGATCGCAGCGGGCACCGAAATGCAGGTCGGACAGGTGGGCGATGACGACTTCGTTCACCAGACGACCCGGACACGGTAGGTCAGCGTCGCCTTGCCCCGGGCCGGCACGGCCACCGGGAAGCTGGTCCTGGTGGACGAGAGCCGGGTGGGCTTCACGCTGCTGGAGATGATGCTCCATTCGCCACCGCGCTGTTCGATCACGTCGATCGAGACCGCGGCATCGCCGGCGTTGGTGAGCGTGACCTTGTAGTCCGCCGTCGCGATGGTGCGCCAGGTCCCGCCGGCGCTGTCGCGCTTCGTGACGAAGGTGGTCTGGATCCGCTTCGCGGTCAGATCAAAGGCCGTCCCCGCGCCGAGCCGGAGATCCTCGCCGGCGGGGGAGTGATCGATGGCGGCCTCGCCGATGAGCTGCAGCCGGCCGGCGCTGTCGGGCTCGAACAGCCGGACCACGCCGGCGGGAAGCGGGCGGTCTCCGAGATCGGTCTTCCGGGGACGCTGCACGGTGTAGGTGACGTTCACCGGCACCTCGTCCTCGTTGCCGTACTGGGCGAGGCCACCCCAGTAGGGAATCTGTCCGAGGACTTCGAAGCTCTTCCGGACCTTGGCGGCCGCCGGCGGAAAGAGTCCCACGGTCGTGATGATGCCGGGCTCGAGCGAGGCGCGCCCCGGCAGGGTGTAGAGATGGAATTCCCCGACCTTCTCCTGACTCGGCATCGCCTCGTTCGAGGCGGCCTTCGCGACCATGAAGCCTTCGGCCCGCATGCGGCTCTCCTGCGGGACCTGCGCGACGTTGACCTGGCCGGCGAGCAGCTGCAGCTCCGCGTCCTTCACCCGGAGCAGCCCGCCATTCACGACCGCCTGCCCGCTCATCCGCACGCTGCCGCCCGTGATGACCGCCTGATAACTCGCATACCAGCCGCCGCCCTGGGTGAAGTAGGCGAGGGGCAGCTCCTTGCGGGCCTGCGCGCTGCTGAGCGAGAGCCGGAGCGCAGGCTCCAGCAGCACCAGATCGGCGGGGAATTGCGGCGAGCCGGGGCGCTCGAAGGTGATGGTGCCATCGGCCAGCTTGTAGCGCTCGGGGTCGATGCCCACGAGCTCGGCGCTCACCGTGTCCTTGCCGGTGCGGAAGGTCAGCCGCCGGCCGAGGGCGCGACGCATGGTGCTGGCGTAATCCACCGAGCCATCGTACGCGGACCCGATGATGGACACGGCCGAGTCGAGCGTGAAGACGCTCGCGGGATCGACGGGCCCGAGAGCGACTCGCTGCTCCGAATCGCCCTTGCGGATCTCGAGCGTGAGGAGGCGGCGGACAAGGACCCGGCCGTCGTTGTAGAGGGTGAGGCTGGTCGGCGCGGAACTCTGTGCCGACAGCGTTGCAACGGAGGATGCGGTGAGCAGCGTGACGGCCGCCAGCGCGAGCATGCTGGTACGGGACGCCAGGCTGTGGTACTGCTGAATCGTGTCGGACATTGTGGGTCTCCCTGCCGTGAAAGTCACCGGGGCAGCATTTCGAGAGCAACCCGCTGTACCACCTTGCGGACGACGATGTAGGTGGTCAGCACCGCCAGCAGCCCGTAGAACCGCGCCACGGGGAGGGCTGGCACGCGCAGGATCACATACAGTCCGACGAGGAGGGTTGCCGGGATAGAGATGCGGCGGGCGAGACGATTTGCACGGCGAGAACGCTCGATCCGGCAGTCGGGGCAGAGCTCACCCCAGGCCAGCCCGGCGACCCGACGTTCGCACCGGGCGCAGGGGACTTCAGCCCACCCGCTTGGCGACAGCATCCCCGAATTCCCGGGTCGAGGCCGTGCCGCCGAGATCGCGGGTGCGGATGTTGTCCTCGACGATGGTCTTCTCGATCGCGGTCCGGATCCGGTTGCCGCGCTCGAGTTCACCGAGGTGGTCCAGCATCATCGCGGCGGCGAGCATCTGGGCGGCGGGATTGGCGATGCCCTTGCCGGCGATATCGGGCGCGCTGCCGTGCACCGCCTCGAAGATCGAGGCGTGGGTGCCGATGTTGGCTCCCGGCGCCAGTCCGAGGCCGCCGACGAGGCCGGAGACCTCGTCACTCAGGATGTCGCCGAACATGTTCGTGGTCACCATCACGTCGAACTGCTCCGGCTTGAGCACCAGCTGCATGGCGCAGTTGTCCACGATCATGTCGTTGGACTGCACCCGCCCCTCGTACTCCTTGGCGATCCGCTTGCCGACTTCGAGGAAGAGACCGCTGACCATCTTGAGGATGTTGGCCTTGTGGACGATCGTGACCTTCTTCCGGTTGTGCGTGAGCGCATACTGGAAGGCGTAACGGATGATCCGCTCGCAGCCGGCCCGGGTGACGATCGCGGTCGACTCGCCGACCGCCCGGGGATCGCCGCCGATCGCGATGAAGTGCTCGACGCCGACGTACAGTCCCTCCAGGTTCTCGCGTACCAGCACGATGTCCACGTCGCTGAAGCGACCGCCCGGGACGAACGAGCGCGCCGGCCGGACGTTGGCGAACAGCTCGAATTCCTTCCGGAGCTGCACGTTCACCGAGCGGAACCCGGTGCCGACCGGGGTCGTGAGCGGGCCCTTCAGCGCGAGCTTCCGGTGCCGGATGCTCTCGATGGTCGCGTCGGGAAGCGGGGTGCCGGTCGCGTCGACGGCCGCGACCCCGGCGAGCTGCTCATCCCACTCGAACGGGAGTCCGGTCGCCTCGAGTACCTTGACGGTTTCCGCCGTGATCTCCGGTCCAATGCCATCGCCGGCAATCAGCGTCACATTGTAGGTCATTGAAGTCCGAGTCCGACGGGAAGCACGGTTGCCATCGCGGCGGTGAGCGCCTGAGCCGGCGTCGCACCGAGCCCCCAGGCGACGGTGCGCCAGATGATCTTGGCGGTCCGGGTGTCGGCCAGCACCAGCGAGACTTCCGCCCGGATCTGTCCCGAGGTGTCCGGCACGAAACTCAGCGCCGCGGGCACCATCACGAAGCGGCCTCCGACCAGCGCCATGAGCGAACGCAGCTGGCTGCGGAGCGGGTCCGGGACATCCTTGAGTTCGGGAGTCCGGAGCAGCGACTGGCCCATGCGGTCCGGATCGGGCGCGACGGTCGGGGCTCGTCGGGCGACCTTGCGGAGGTCCGGGGGCAGCACCCACTTCACTTCGGGCCCCCGCGCGAGAAACGCCTCACCGACAATCGAATCAGCCCAGGCCAGTGCGACGAGCCGGTTGTTCAGCGGCGCGAGCCGGGGCAGTGTGTCGGTGGCGATGATCAGGGTGATCGGGATGACCGCGATCTGCTGCCCGGCCAGACCGGTCGTGATGAGGGGCTTGATCGGCTCGCGCGGCGGCGCCGATGAGCGCGCTGGTGTCGGGGCGGCCGGCTTTCCCCCGCATGCGAGGGTGACCAGGGCCAGCGCGGACAGCCACAGAAGAGAGCGGGTTGGCACGGGGGGAA
>DAINRP010000084.1:0-7142 GCA_036741755.1 Gemmatimonadales bacterium | reverse complement strand
TCATCGGAGCACAGGAAGGTGATGACGTTGGCCACGTCCTCCGGCTCGGCCACCCGGCCGAGAACGCTGTGCTTCCGGGCGCGTTCGATCACTTCCTTGGGGAGCATCGACATCCGCTCGGTGCGGATGAAGCCCGGGGCGACGGCGTTGACATTGACGTTCGCCGGCCCGAGCTCGACCGCGGCGGCGCGGGTGAGGCCCTCGAGCGCGGCCTTGCTCGCCGCGTAGTTGGCCACGCCGAACCCCGGGCGTCCCGCCTGGTGGGCGCTCACGCTGACGATCTTGCCATACCGCTGCTTCCGGAAGATCTGGGAGACGGTGCGGATGCAGTTGAAGGCACCAGTCACGTTGGTGTCCATCACCTCGCGCCACGCCTCATCCGTCATCCGCCACAGCGCCCCATCCATGGCGATACCGGCATTGTTGACCAGGAAGTGCACCGTGCCGAATCGCTCGACGGTGTCGGTGAAGAACCGTTCGACGGAACCACGATCCCGGACATCACAGCGCGCGGCATAGACCACCCCGCCCATGGCGGTGCAGGCCGTCTCGGTGAGCAGCGCCTGCGCGGTCACGTCGCGGCCCGGCAGGTCGACGTAGCAGAACGCCACCTTGCAGCGCTGCCGCGCGAATTCCATCGCGATGCAGCGGCCGAGCCCGGTCGCGCCGCCGGTCACGACGGCGACCTTGCCCGCGAATCCGCTCGACACCGGTTGTGGCAATGGCTGCTCGAGCGTGGTGCCGGAGTGTTCCTCCTCCGGGTCCCATGCCCCACGGCCAAATCCTTCGAAAAAGGCTGGCATGGCTGGGCAAGGTACGGGCGAGCCGGGGGGTCGGCAAGAGAGGACACGCGGCCGGTCGACCGCATGCGAACCGCTGACGGGCGCGGGCCTGGAAACGTAGATTAGCCGGCATGATGCCCTTCGTCTGGATCCTCGTCGCCCTGGCCGGCGCCACCGGCTGGGCTATGCTGGCACTGGCAAGGGGCGAACCCGTCAGTGCCGCCTGGCTGGTGCTCGCTGCGGTCGGCACCTATCTGATCGCCTACCGTTTCTACAGCCGGCTGATCGCCGACCGGATCTTCGGCCTCAGCAACCGGCGGGCGACACCCGCCGAGCGGCTCAGCAACGGCCGCGATTTCGTGCCCACCACACGCTGGGTGCTGTTCGGCCATCACTTCGCCGCGATTTCGGGCGCCGGCCCGCTGATCGGCCCGGTCCTCGCCGCCCAGTTCGGTTATCTGCCCGGCACGCTCTACCTCGTGTTTGGCGTGGTGCTGGCGGGCGGGGTGCAGGACTTCATCATCCTCATCGGCTCGATGCGACGCGACGGGCGCTCCCTCGGCCAGATGGCGAAGGAGGAGATCGGCCGCTTCACCGGCCTCGCGGCGATGGTCGCGATCCTTGCCATCATGATCATCCTGCTCGCCGTGCTGGCGCTGGTGGTCGTCAACGCGCTCCGCGACAGCCCCTGGGGCCTCTTCACCATTGCCTGCACCATTCCCATCGCGATGCTCATGGGATTCTGGATGAAGGCCTGGCGCCCGGGGCGCACCGGTGAGGCCTCGGTCATCGGCGTGGTGCTGCTGCTGCTCGCCCTGGTCGGTGGCCAGCAGGTCGCCGCCTCGCCGACGCTGGCCCCGCTCTTCTCGTGGACCCCGGTGATGATTGCGCTGGCGCTCATCATCTACGGCTTCGTTGCGAGCGTGCTGCCGGTGTGGATGCTGCTGGCGCCGCGGGACTATCTGTCGACCTTCATGAAGATCGGCACGATCGTCCTGCTCGCGTTGACGATCCTGATCGAGATGCCGATGCTGCGCCTGCCGGCGCTGACCCAGTTCATAGACGGCACCGGGCCTGTCTTCGCCGGCAAACTGTTCCCCTTCGCCTTCATCACCATCGCCTGCGGCGCGATCAGCGGCTTCCATGCGCTGGTGGCGAGCGGCACCACGCCCAAGATGGTGCGCCGGGAGGAGGACGCCCGGCTCATCGGGTACGGCGGCATGCTGATGGAGTCGTTCGTCGCGGTCATGGCCCTCTGCGCCGCCGCGGTGCTCGATCCGGGGATCTACTTTGCCATCAACGTGCCGCTCACCAAGCTCGGCGGGAACGTGCAGGCCGCCGCCGAGACGATCCGCGCCTGGGGCTTCGTGGTCACGCCCGCACAGATCGAGCAGCTCGCCAGGTCGGTCGGCGAGTCCAGCCTGCTCGGCCGCACCGGTGGCGCGCCCTCACTCGCGGTCGGGATGGCGACGCTCTTCAGCGGCGCGTTCGGCGAGCATCTGCTGGCCCTCTGGTATCACTTCGCCATCATGTTCGAAGCGCTGTTCATCCTCACCACCATCGACGCCGGCACCCGGGTCGGGCGCTTCATGCTGCAGGAACTGGGGGGCTACGTCTGGGCACCGATGGGACGAACCTCCTGGTATCCCAGCATCATCCTGTCGTCGCTGCTGGTGGCGCTCGCGTGGGGGTATTTCCTCGTCCAGGGTGTGCTCGATCCGCTGGGCGGGATCAACTCCCTCTGGCCGCTGTTCGGCATCAGCAACCAGCTGCTGGCCTCCGTCGCGCTCTGCGTCGGCACCACGCTGATCATCAAGTACCGCAAGGCGCGCTATCTCTGGGTGACGCTGCTGCCGCTGGCGTGGCTGCTCGCGGTGACACTGACCGCGAGCTGGCAGAAGATCTTCTCGCCCGAACGCCGCATCGGCTTCCTCGCCGACGCCCGCGCGCTCGCGGGCGAGATCGCCGCGGGCACGATGGACCCGTCCCGCGGCGCCCGGCTCATCTTCAACGACCACCTCAACGCGGTGGTCGCGGGCCTGTTCGTCATCGTGGTGCTCGCAGTGGTCTGCTCCTCGGTGTGGCAGTGGGCGCTGATGCTGAGCGGTCGCAGGATACCGGTAATGTCCGAGGCTGCGATCGTGGAGTCCGCCTATGCCAATTGACACGCCAGCCGAGCGTGACGGCGCATGGGTGAGGCGCGGCCCCCTGTGGGTGCGGGTCCGGGAACGGATGCAGTCGTGCCTCTCGGATTTTCGCCGGATCGTGGGCATGCCGGACTACGCCGAATACCTGCGCCACCTGCAGCAGCGGCATCCGGAGTGGCCGTTGCCGTCGGAACGGGAATTCTTCGAGTTGTACCTGCGATCGCGCTATGGAGACGGCCCGACGCGCTGCTGCTGAAGTCCCCTCATCCGGAGTTCCGATGAAACGACTCGTGGGATATTTCCTCAACGGCCTGATCTTCACCGCGCCGGCGGCGCTCACGCTGTACGTGCTCTGGAAGGTGTTCACCACGGTGGACAGCTGGCTGGGGATCCCGATCGCGGGCGTGGGCTTCGTGGCGACGCTCGCGCTGGTGACTCTCATCGGCTTCCTCGCCTCGAACTTCCTGGCGCGACGGATGCTCGACTGGATCGACCAGCTGCTCGAGAAACTCCCCGGAGTGCGGCTGCTCTACAGCGGCATCAAGGATGTGACCGGCGCGTTCGTCGGGGAGAAGAAGCGGTTCCAGCAGCCGGTGGTGGTGACGCTCGATCCCGTCGCGGGATCCAAGGCGATTGGCTTCCTGACGCAGGATTCGCTGGAGGAGCTCGGCATGGCCGATCACGTCACCGTGTATCTGCCCTTCTCCTACAGCTTCGCGGGGCAGCTCCTGCTGTTCCCGCGCGACCGCGTGGTGCCGCTCACCGCAGCGAGTTCGAAGGTGATGGCGTTCGTGGTGTCGGGCGGCGTGGCGGAAGTGAGCGGGAGCTGAGCATGCATGCCTCGCTCCTGCTGCTCGCCAGCCTGACGGTTGCCGGACCGGGGCCCGGCCCGAAGATCGCCGGCCCCTGCCGGTTGATGGTGCTCACGGTCGGAGTCAACGACTACTCGGCCTATACCAGTCTCCGCGTCCAGTACGCTGGATACGATCGGCCCTACCGGCTGATGTCGCTCGGCTCGGCCGAGAAAGATGCCCAGCGATTCGCCAGGCACCTCGCGTCCACCTGGAAGTGTCAGACGGAGCCTCATGTCGAGATTCTCACCGGCGCCGAGGCGACCGGCACGAACGTGATCGAGCGACTGCAAGTGATGCAGAAGGTTGCGGCAGACTACGTGGTCCTCTATTTCGCGAGTCACGGCGGGCCCTTCGGTCAGGTGCCCGGCCAGCCCGTCCAGGATTTCGCGCTGCCGCTCTCCCCCTCGCCCAACTGCGTTCGCGCCCAGAGCCTGGCGGAGCTGGTCAGCCTGTCCTGCGCCCTCACAGGCCGGCGCATCAAGTCGCTGCTGGACCAGGTGCAGGCCCGACGCCAGCTGCTCGTCATGGATGCGGGGATCGGAGGCCTCGGCAGCATCTTCCTCGCGGGGCTCGCCGAGCGAAACCCCCTCGGCGCCGACCTGGCGGGACAGTCCCGCGCCATCATCTCGACCCGCGGTCCGGCGCCCGAGAACGACAACGGCGGCTTTCTCACGACCGCCCTGCTCGACTCGGCCCTGGCCGGAGCCATTCGCGATGATCTGCAGGATGAACCGAAGGGGGCGCTTACCCAGCTGCTGAACGCGCGGGTCGCGCAGCTGGAGCCTGCCGGGACCGGCTTCGGCCCGACGGTCTTCTACGAGCGAGACCTGCTGCCGTTGCTCTCCACGCTGCAGTCGAATGCCGACACTCTCCCCACTCGCGGCACGGGCGCAGCGGGGCCTGGTCCGGCGAAACCGGCGGGGCGACCACTCGGCGTGGGGAACTACGCGCTGATCGTCGGGACCGGCGAGTACGAGGCCTCGAACCAGTGGCGCCGGCTCGCCAACCCGGTCATGGACGCGGCCGCGCTCGATTCGGTCCTGCGCACCCGTTACGGCTTCAGCACGTTCCTGCTCACCAATCCCACCAAGCGGGAGTTCCAGCTGGGCATCAAGGCGCTCCGGGAACGCGTCGGGAGCGACTCGCAGTCCCAGGTGCTCGTCTTCGTGGCAGGGCATGGGCTCTACGACCAGAAGTCGGGCAGCGGCGCGCTGGTGCATCGCGACTCGAAGGCCACCGGCGAGGACGAATTCCTGGACAGCTACACGCCCTTCCCGTTCTTCGCGAGCATGGCCAACGCCCTCGCGTCACGACATGTGCTGGTGGTGCTCGACGTCTGTTTCGGGGGGCTGTTCAGCGGACAGCTGCGTGACGCGGGCCACCGGGGAGACGAGCAGGCCTACGCGGGACTTTCGGTGCAGGAGTATGCGGGGCGGGCGCTCGTCTACCGGACCCGCCAGTACCTGACGTCCGGCGGCAAGGAGTACGTCCCCGACGGGCGGCCGGGCTATCACTCACCCTTCGCCTCCCGCATCCTCGAGGCGCTGCGACGGGGCGCCACCTCGGGCCGGTTTGTCTCCGTCGTCCAGCTCCGCGCGGCGGCCGAGGATCTGACCCCGCAGCCAAGGGCGGGCGGATTCGGGGACGACGAACCCGGCAGCGACTTCGTCCTCCTGCCGAACTAGCCGGCGACGCCTAACGCAGCCGCTCCATCCACTCCGTCAGCCAGCGTCCGGTGCGGCTGATGACCTGCGAGCTGTCGTTCCCGAGAAAATCCAGATTGGCATGACCGAGCCTCGGGTCCGCGTAGGTCCCGCGGGCCCGGGCGGCGGCGCGCGCGTCCAGGAGCGCCTCGACACTGCGCTTCGTGCCGACCCAGATCAATCCGTCGGAGGCTCGGGTCCCGATGCGCAGCGGCAGGTTGAAGCTGTCCGGGGCCACGTAGATCCGTGCCAGCAGCGGGATCAGCGCGGTGTCCCGCGAGAAGGAGAGCAGGGTGAGATAGCGGATCCGTAGACCCTGATCGCTGGTCGCGAGGAAGCGGCTGGCGAGCGTATCAGCCGCGCCGTCGCCGAGCCGGCCGAAGACCCACGCATCCCCGAGATCGTAGGAGCCGTCGGGAATACGGGTCAGCAGGTCGCCGAGCACCGCGAGGTCGCCCTGCTTCACCCGAGCCAGCTCGAGCTCGATCGCGCGGAACGCCGGGAGGGCGTCGGCCTGGTCGGTGGCCGGGGGTGGCGGGATCGTGTGATCGGCGATCCGCTTCCGCCACACCCGCACGCTGTCCGCACTCGCCGGCTCCCGCAATTCGGCGATCCGGGTGAGCGCGAGGACTCCGGTATCCCAGTTCACGGTCCCGCGCATCATCCGCATGACGATCGGCCAGAGCGTCCGGGAGCTGCTCGCCATGAGAATGCGGCGCGCCGAGTCGGCCGCGGGCGTCGAGTCACGCAGCGCCTCGTGAATTTCCGAATAGGTGGTGCGGGCCGGGTCGCCGATGCGGATCTGGACCTGTGCGGCCGCGGGGTGGCCGGCGACCATTGCCAGGAACATCGCCACCGATGTGAGCTTGCGTTGCATCGTCATCCCATCATGGCGACCCGTCGGGTCACCCGAGAAGGTTGTTCTGGAACACGGCCGAGCCACGACGACCCTGCTATCTCGGGACGGCGGGGCCCGGCGTCGCCACCGTCAGCCATCCAAGCGACGCCAATAGCATACCCCCGGCGGAGACCCAAAGTGCCCGGTCACCACCGAAATGGGTATAGAGGAGGCCGAAGCCGAGTGCGGCAGGGAGAGCGGCGAGACCGGTGACCGCATGGTAGGCGCCGAATCCTCGACCGGTTCGCTTCGGCGCCAGGCGCGCGACCAGTGCCCGCTCGGCGGACTCCGTGAGTCCTGCCACCATCCCCATGGTCAGGAATACGGTGATGGCCATCGGCTCGGTGAGCGGGAGGCCGAGCAACAGCGCCGTGGTCGCGAAGAGGATTCCGCCAGCGGCGACCGTGCCACGCTGGCCAAGGTGATCGGACAGCCAGCCGCCGGGATACGAGACCAGGCTGCGCACCACATGCAGCCCGGCCCAGACCAGCGGGATCGTCGCGACCGCCACGCCGAGTCCCTGAAGCCGCAGGAGCAGCAGCGTCTCGGGAAGCCGGAGCAGCACCAGGGTCGCAAGGCTGAGCACCGGAGCCCAGAAGATGCGCCCCGTCGCGTCGTGGACGACTGCCGCGCCGGGCGAGTCCGGCTGTCGGTCCATGCGCACGCCCCTCAGCACGACCAGCAGGATCAGACCGGCGACCACGCCCGGCAGCACGCTCCAGCTCAGTACCTGCCGCACATCCACCGAGTGATTCAGC
>DAINRP010000083.1:0-11883 GCA_036741755.1 Gemmatimonadales bacterium | reverse complement strand
GGACGCAGGCGTCCGAAAGTCGTCCACTGGAGTCCGAGGTTCGCTGGCCACCAGGCGATCTCCAGGGCGATCCAGACGCCCACGAGCATGCCGACGACAGCCCAGGTGATGGTCGCGATCGTGAACAGCTTCACGATCGCATCATCATACTGGGACTCGTCCACCGTACTTGCGCCGGTATATTGCACGGCCTCGTCTCCTCCTGTTGAGTGTGGAATGCTCGGTATCATCTCGGCCGCGTTCCTCGCCGGCCTGCTCGGCAGCCTGCACTGCATCGGCATGTGTGGCGGCTTTGCCGCGTCCTGCGCCCGCACACCGACGGGGCTTCCCGTCTGGCACCTCGGCCGGATCGGGACCTACACGATGCTGGGGGCGCTGGCTGGCGCGGTGGGACAACTGCTCCCCGGACCGGCCTGGATCCCCGCTGCGCTCGCCTCGGCGCTGCTCGGCTGGTTCGCGCTTGCTCTTGCTGGCCTCGTGCCCGAGCCTAGACTGATGCCCCCGGGCCTCGCGTCGGCGGGCGCACGCGCAATCCGATCAGCGGCGCCGGGGGCTCAATTCGTCTTCGGCGTCGTGAATGGTTTTCTACCCTGTGGCCTCGTGTACTCCGCCCTCACGATTCCCGTAGCTGTTGCCGATCCGGTTCGCGGCGCCGTGGCCATGGCCGCATTCGGAGTGGGAACCGTCCCGGCGCTCTCCTTTGCCGCTCTTGGAGTCCGGCGACTGCTCATGACGAGTCTCTGGCGCCGGCGCGCATTCGCGCTGCTCATCCTGACCACCGGACTCTGGACCATCTGGAAACGAGCGTCGGCAGACGATCCCGGCAGTCACCACGAACACTTGATGCCCGCTACGCCGACGCCCGCAGACGGGGAGAAGATTATCGGCGAGGGTGTGAAGTGAAATGTCACTGCAAGTGAAGCCATCTTCACGGGCACCCAACGGGCGGTCGGGCAACGGCTTGGATGACGCTTGCCATACCCTCCGGTGCTGGTGCGGCCGAGGAGGAAGGGCACGCCCCTCGGCCGACGCCGACTAGAGTCTCGGGCGCTTCCGGCGTTCTCCATGCGGGGATTCCCGGGCCACGGTTGGTTCGGCAAACGCGGGGCGCTCCGCCGTCGGAAGGCCCAGGTAGATTCGGGCCCGGTCCAGGGCATCATCCAGATTCCCCAGCAGATTATCCTCGCCGAGTTCCTCGAAGAACGCGGAATTGGTCAGGGCTACGACCGGCTGGGAATGCACGTCCGAAAGGATGACGAGCGTCCCTTCGCGGCGGCTGCGCTGGACGACGTCCCGCAGGGCCGCAAGCCCGCTCGAATCGATCACCGGCACCCGGCGCATGCGGATGATCAGCACCTTCGGCTTGCGGGCCACGCTGGTCACGGCCGTCTTGAACGACTCCGCGGCGCCGAAGAAGAATGGGCCGTCGACTTCGTAAACGTCCACGCCATTGGGGACATCACGTGCGGCCACCGAGCCGGGGCCGGTGAGGGGACGGTCCGGCTCATCCTCGAATTCCTGCGAGAGCAGCCGGACGTTGGTGACTTCGGCCATCCGCTTCATGAAGAGGAATGCTGCGAGGACCATCCCAACCTCGACCGCCACCGTCAGATCGACCAGCACCGTCAGGAGGAATGTCGTCAGCAGTACCAGCACGTCACTCTTCGGCGCCCGAAACTCCGCGATGAAGCTGCGCCACTGGCTCATGTTGTAGCTGACGATGACGAGAATCGCCGCCAGCACTGCCATGGGGATCAGGCCCGCCAGTCTTCCGAAGAACAGCGTGATGATGAGGAGCGTGATGGCGTGCGCGATTCCCGCGATGGGCGTCCTGCCGCCGTTCTTCACGTTGGTGGCGGTGCGCGCGATCGCTCCCGTCGCGGGAATGCCGCCAAAGAGCGGAACGACGATGTTCGCGACGCCCTGGGCGACTAGCTCCATGTTGGAGCGGTGCCGCCCGCCGATCATGCCGTCCGCCACCACGGCCGAAAGGAGCGACTCGATGCCGGCGAGCATGGCGATGGTGAATGCCGGCAGGATCAGCCCGCGCAGCATCTCGATGGACACCAACGGAAGCCGCGGGGCGGGGAAGCGGGCGTGGATCTCGCCGAACCGGTCGCCGATCGTCTCGACCGGCAGGTGGAAGAGCTTCACCGCCGCTGTCGCCACAATCAGCGCGACGAATGGCGCCGGTACCCGCCGGCTCACCCTTGGCCAGAGAATCAGGATGGCCAGCGAGACGAGCGACACCCCGATGGCCCAGCCGTTGGTCGACCCGATGTTGGCCGCGAACGCCCGCCACTTCTCCAGGAAATCCGCCGGCACGGTCGCCATGCGGAGGCCGAGGAGGTCCTTCACCTCACTTGAGAAGATGATGACCGCAATGCCGGACGTGAACCCGGTCGTGACGGGGTAGGGGATGAACTTGATCGCCCCTCCCAGCTTCGCGGCGCCGAGGATGACGAGCATGATCCCCGCCATGATCGTCGCGACGGTCAGCCCGTCCATGCCGTACTTCTGGATGATCCCGTAGACCACGACCACGAAGGCGCCGGTGGGACCGCCGATCTGCACCCGGGAGCCGCCCAGCACCGAGATGATGAAGCCGGCGATGATCGCGGTGAACAGCCCCGCCTCCGGCGTCGCGCCGCTTGCGATCGCGAAGGCGATGGCCAGCGGGAGCGCCACGATCCCGACCACGAGCCCGGCCGAAAGGTCGGCCATGAACTGCGTGGAGGTGTAGTCCTTCAGCGTGGAGAAGAGCTTCGGAACGAGCACGTTACGTCATGTCCTTCGCTTCGAGGGGCCGGAAACAGAGATCGAAGGCGAGAAACAGCGTCCGGGCGAAGGGCCACACCAGGAGCGGCATCACGATCGCTTCGATGGGGCCAATGACCTGGAGGCGATCCCAGGGCGGGTCCGGCCACGTTCGGATCAGGGTTACCACGAACACGGTGACGGTGATCAGTTCGGCCAGGAAGAGGTTGAACCAGAGTGCGCCCAGGGTATAGCCGTCCTCACCCCGCCTGGTCCGCATCCCGCACGACGGGCAGTGGTCCACCATCCTGAACCAGCCCCGGAAGAGGGGACCGCCCGCGCAGATCGGACAGCGGCGGCGCAGAGCCCGACCGAACATGACGCGCTTCGCCGGTGTGACGGGGAGATTGGAGTCGTTCATTGAGTCGTTGCGAGAGGTCAGCGGCGACGGACGGCCGCTCCGGAGATGGAGCCTGTCAACGGGAATATACCGTTCCCCGCCGGCACACGCCTCCTGGCTATTTACCGCTGGCACGGAGCGCGTTCAGGATCACCGCGACATCGATCAGCTCCTGCAGGAGCGCCCCGAGCGTCGGCGGGACGTATCCGAAGGCGGCGACGATCATGGCCACGCCGGACAGCCCGAGCCCGGCCCAGACACTCTGCTTCGCGATCCGGATTGTGCGCCGGCTGATCGCGACCGCTTCGGTCACTCGACTTGCATCATCCGCGAGAATCACGACGTCCGCCGCCTCGGCGGTAATGCCGCCCCCACTTGCCGCGAGGGCAACGCCGACACTGGCGCGGCTGAGTGCAGGCGCGTCGTTGGTGCCATCGCCGACCATCATGACCCGCTCACCCGACTTCTCCAGCTCCTCGACCACGCTGACCTTGTCCGCCGGCAGGAGACCTGCCCGGACCTCGGTGATTCCCGCTGACTTTGCGATGGCCTGCGCATGCCCGACATGGTCGCCCGTTACGAGTATGACTCGGCGGAGGCCGAGGTCGTGGAGACCGGCGACCAGTCGACGTGCCTCGGGTCGCAACTGGTCTGCAAACTCGATGATTCCGCCCGGTTCCCCGTCGACCGCGAGCCAGGCGCGCAGGCCGGCAGCATGATCCTCGGCCCAGTTCGTCGCCAGTCCCGGATGCCTGCCCACGATGAAAGACCGTGCACCGAGGGCGACGTCGCGGCCGCCAACACGGCCAATGACGCCCTGGCCGGGACTCTCGGTGACTCCAGTCGCGTGCGGGATCGTGACCGCATGCTCCGCCGCCGCCTGCACGATCGAGCGTGCCAGCATGTGTCCGGAGCCGGCATCGACGGCGGCGGCGAAGGCCAGGACCTCCTCAATGGTGAGTGGCTCGCTTGGCAGAACGGCACTGACCGTGGGCCGTCCGATCGTGAGGGTTCCCGTCTTGTCGAGCAGGGCCGAGGTCACCTGCCCGAGGCGCTCGAGTGCCTCACCGTGCCGGATGATCACGCTTCGCTGGGCGGCTCGATTGATGCCGCCTATCATCGCGACTGGCGCCGCCAGGATCAGAGGGCAGGGCGTCGCGACCACCAGAACGGCCAGGACCCGGAGTGCGTCGCCCGAGCCGAGGTAGGCGACGAGGCAGACGAGGAGCGTCAACGGCGTGAAGGCCACCGCGTAGCGGTCGGCCATGCGCTGCAGGGGTGACTTGCTGAGCTGGGCGTTCCGCACCAGCTGCACGATCTTCGCGTACTGGCTCTCCCCCGCCAGGGCCGTGACCTCCAGGGTGAGCGGTCCTTCCACGTTGAGGCTGCCGCTCATCAGCCGGATACCCGGCTCGGCGGTCACGGGTGTCGGTTCGCCCGTCAGCCGCGAGGCGTCCACGTGCGAGTAACCCTCGATCACCATTCCATCGCAGGGAATCATCTCGCCCGGGCGGATCAGCAGCCGGTCGCCGACTCTCACCAGGTCGCTCGCGATCTCCTCGACCGTGCTGCCGCGGAGCCGATTCGCCCGCCGTGGTGCCGCCGCCTCGAGTTCCTCGACCGCTCTGGACGCACGTCCTTCCGCGTATCGCTCCAGCGCTTCGCCACCCGTCTGCATCAAGACGACGACCAGGCCTGGGATCGGGTGCTGGAGGAGGATTGCTGTGAGGATCGCCAGCGAGGCGACGAGATCGGCGGCGAAATGACCCCGCAGTGCCCCGCGCAGGGTTCGCCACGCAAGGGGAAGTCCCAACAGCACGAGGCCAGCCAGCCAGACGCGGTCGGCCCACGTGCGATACGGCCCCGCCCAGAGGGCGAGGCCGATGGAGAGAACGAGAATCGTCGCCAGCGGGGCCGCAGCATTGCGGACCCACTGGGGCCGATCCGACCGGGTCACGACGCCTGGGCGTCCTGCACTTCTGCGCCTGCGCTCTCCCGCCGCAGGGTGAAGCCCACGCCACGCACCGTCTGGATCAGGTTTTCCCCGGCCGCCTTGTGGAGCTTGCGACGGACGTTGCCCACGTGGACGTCCACCACATTGCTCTCCGGATCGAAGTGCATGTCCCACACCTTTTCGAGGAGGGTGGTCCGTCGCACGACCTGTTCCGGGTGCAGCAGGAAGAACTCCACGATCTGGAACTCCTTGGGCGTCAGATCAAGCGCCCGTTCGTTCACCAGCACCACGTGCCGCAGCCGGTCGAGCGTCAGCGGCCCGTAGCGCAGCACCTCCAGGCGCTCCGCGCCGCCGCGCCGGGCCAGCGCCCGAATCCGCGCGAGCAGCTCGTCGAACCGGAACGGCTTGGCGAGGTAGTCATCGGCGCCCGCATCGAGTCCGCGCACGATGTCCTCGACCGCATCGCGGGAGGTGAGCATCATGATCGGCGTGTTGCGTCCCTCCCGCCGCAGCTCCATCGCGATCTGAAACCCGTTCTTCTTGGGGAGCACGACATCGAGAAGAATCACGTCGTACTCGTAAACATGGGCCAGCGTGGTTGCCTCCTCCCCATCGGTGGCGACGTCCACGACATAGCCCTCTTCCTTCAGGCCCTGCTCGATGAATCCCGCGACCTTCCGGTCGTCCTCCACACATAGGATTTTCATGGAATCCAAGCTACGCTGGGAGCGTGAACGACGTGCGAACCGATTGTGAAGATACCCTTATTCCGACGCGGCGGGAAGTTTGAGAACGAAACGCCCCCCAGTCCCATCCTCCGCCACCGCCAGAAGTTCACCGCCCAGCAGCCGCGCCAGCCGTCTCGAGAGGGGCAGACCCAAGCCACTGCCTTTGCCTTCTTCTCCCGCCTTGGTCTGATAGACATCGAAAATCCGTTCGACCTCTGCTTCCGCGACCCCCGGTCCCTGGTCCTGGACTTCGAACTCCACATTCGGCGGCGCGCTCCTCAGGCGCACCGCCACAGTGCTGCCTTCGGGGGTGTGACGGATGGCGTTGGCGAGGACATTGATGAGGATCTGCTCGACCCGGTGCGGGTCGGTCCGGCAGAGCGGTAGTGCGTCGGGGAGGTCGGCCTCGAGCTTGACGTTCTTGCCTTCCGCGGAAGGGGTGACCCGGCTGAGTGCCTGACGGACCACGCCGCCACAATCGACCTCACGCAGCACCGGCTTCAGCCGGTCCTCGTCCAGCCGGGAGAGGTCGAGGAGGTCGTTGATCAGACTGATGGCCTGCTCCGCGGAATCCAGCACTTCGAAGGCGGCTCGCGGGACGGTGGCGGGATCCTTCCGCCGTACCAGCATCTCCGCCCAGCCGAAGACCGCAGCGAGGGAGTTGCGCAATTCGTGGTTGACCATCGCGAAGAAACGCTCCCGGGAGCGGTGCAACTGCTGCACCTCCTCGAGGAGCCGGGCGCTTTCCTCGTGCAGCCGAGCGTTCTCGATCACCGCCGCGGCTTTTGACGCGAGCAGGGTTGCGATGTGCTCGTCCTCGGCGGTGAACTCTCCCCCGCCGATCTTCTCCGTCAGGTACAGGTCGCCGAACACGCCACGCTTGCCGACGATCGGCACACCCAAGAACGAGCGCATATGCGGGTGGTGCTCGGGGAAGCCATAGCGGGCGGGATGCTTCGTGAGGTCCTCGAGCCGCACGCTGTGGCCCTTGTGAATCACCAGTCCCAGAATGCCATGGCCTTGCGGGGGGTGGCCGATCAGCTGGCGCTCTTCCCGTGCCATCCCGGAGGTCGTGAAGGTCGCCAGCGTCCGGCCATCAGGACCGAGCATGCCAACGGCGGCGTACCGCGCGCCGATCACCTCCGCGGCCAGGTCTGCGACGCGCTGCAGCACGCCCTCGAGTGACAACTCGGAGATGAGGGCCGGGTCCTCGGCTGCAAGGCGTTTGAGGCGCGCCAGTTCGTGTGTGGAGGAATTGCTGGCAGCCGGTGGTGGGCTCTTCATATGGCCTAATGGTAGTGCGTCGAACGGCCCGAGGCGACCCGTAAGGTTCCATGGTACTTCACGCTCGCTTCATGGGGAGCGGCCTAGCATACGCCTCAACCACCCGAAAGGACTGAAGTGCGGGTCCGTCATATCCTTGTCGCAGCGGATGAGTCCGTCGAGGGTCGCGCGGCGATCGTCGCCGCGGCAGTGCTCGGGGCCGGCGCTGCGGCGCGCGTTACCGTGCTGACCGTGGTGCCGCCATCCGAAGACGGGCTCGGGGCCAGCCGGGCTCTCGAGGGGCTGCGCGCAATGGTCCGGGCGACGCTGCTCCATGTCGATCATCCGCCGAAGGTCGAGAGCGTGGTGGGCGTGGGGTTGCCCGGAATTGAAATCGGCAGGTTCGCGGAAACGGTGCGGGCCGACCTCGTGGTGATCGGGCGCAAGCGGCGGTCGCCTCGGCAGCGCATGATGATCGGAGATACCGCCGACTCCGTCGCCCGCCGCAGTCCCATTCCCTGCCTGTTCGTGAACGCGGAGGCCCAGCGGTACGAGCGCGTGCTGGTTGCCCTCGACGGATCGGAGCGGGGGATGGGGATCCTCGTCCCGGCGATGGACTTCACCCGGGCGACGGGTGCCCGCATCCGCGCGGTGAGCGTCGAGCCGGCGTACGAGAACGAAGGTGACGTCCCGCGCCTGCTCACGGCCCGCAGTTCGAAGCTGCTGGCGATGGTCAATGGACGCCGCGCGGGTGTGGACCTGGGCGCCGGGCGGTGGGAGGAACCGCACGGCACGTCGCCCGAGGGGCCGGTGGTGATCCGGCGGGGCCGCATCATCGACGAAATCATGCACGAGATCGGTACCTACGCGGCCGATGTGCTGGTGGTGGGCTACCACCGCGGCGGGCCGGCAGGCGCAATCGAAAGTGGCAGCGTGGCTCGCCGGCTGGTTCACGAAGCTTCATGCGCCGTCCTGACGGTGCCCCTCTGAGCGCCGGGTCACGGCCGGTCGCCTACTTCCCCGGCGCACCCCCATGCCCAGTCACTCCAGTACTCGCATTCTCACGCCGGGCCCGCCGTCAGGACCATGTCGAGTCGTCCGGCAACGCAGCCCGGCACACCTTCCCCAATTGGGAGTTCTATGATGCAAAGGATTCTGCTGCTCCTCTTCCTGCTCGTCACCGGGCTTTCGACGCGCACATTCGCTCAGCAGCGCCCCTGCCCCATGAAAGGGGACAGTGGTTCGGCGATGGGTGGGATGGGAAGCATGGGTAACATGGGCATGATGATGGACCATGCGATGATGGCCCGCATGGACAGTCTCGATGCCCGGCTGGACAGCCTCACCAAGGTGATGACAGCGGCGACCGGCACCCGTAAGCTGAACGCCATGAGCGCAGTGCTCAGCGACCTCGTGGCGCATCACCTCGACATGCGGCGTATGATGCACGAGCATATGATGGGGCAGATGGGGATGGCGGAGATGCCCGGGATGTCCCGGTCCTCGGGAATGATGCCTATGGATGGCGCGGGCTGCTCCCCGGCGGCGAAGCCTGACAGCACCGGGTCTCGCGACGCACCGCACGACCACTGACGACTCGAACCGGCGGGGTGGCCGATCAATTCCGAACTGCTGGTAGCTGCAAGTCTCGCCGTTGCCGCGTTGATCGGTCTCGCGGTAGGGATCGAGCGCGAATGGTCCGGCCATGCCTCCGGGCCCGGAGCCAGATTCGCCGGTGCCCGGACCTTCCTTATGCTGGGGCTGATCGGGGGGATGGCCGGGGTGCTCGCGGTGCGCGGACAGATCGTGATCGCCGCCGCCGCCGTGGCGGCGGCGGCCCTCCTCTCGGTCACGGCCTACTACGTGGCTGCCTCCCGCACTGGCCACGCGGCGGCCGATGGCACCACGGAAGTCGCCGCGATCGCGGTTGTGCTGCTGGGCGCCACCGCCGGTTTCGGGGAACTCCGTCTGGCCGCAGCCGTCGGTGCGGTGATCGTGCTGGTGCTGCGCGAGAAGAGCGCCATCCATCATTTTGTGGAGCGCCTTGGAGAAGTCGAGCTGCGCGCCGGGCTCCAGTTTGCGGCCCTGGCGCTCGTCATTCTTCCCGTTCTTCCCGCCGGGCCCTTCGGGCCCCTGGGCGGCATCCGGCCCCGTGAGCTGTGGACCGTCGTCCTGATCGTCTCGGGGCTGAATTTTGCTGGCTACCTCGCGCGACGGGTGGTCGGACACAGCCACGGTATGGTCATCGCCGGGATGCTGGGCGGGCTGATCTCCTCGACCGCCGTCTCGATGACCTTCTCCCGGCAGAGCCGTGATGCTGCCATCCGCGCCGCGCCCCTCGCGCTGGGCGTGGTTGGGGCCTGTACCGTGCTGCTGCCCCGCCTCGCGCTGCTGACGCTGGTCCTCTGGCCCCCACTCACCCTCGCGCTGCTGCCGTTCTTCCTTCCGCCACTCCTCGTCGGCGCGGCGCTGGTCTGGTTCGGGCTGCGCGGTGCCGGGGCCGGTGTCGAGGGACCCGCGCCCGCCGAGGGCAGGAGTCCGCTCCGGTTGGGATCGGCCATTCTGCTCGCACTCGGGTTCCAGGCGGTATTGATGGTGATGAGTCTGGTGCGTGACCGGTTTGGAGATGTCGGGGTGCTCGCGTCGTCCGCGTTATTGGGCCTGACGGACATGGACGCCCTGACGCTGTCGATGAGCCGGCTGGCGGCCGACGAAGGCGTCCGCCTTGCCGCCACGGCGATGGCCGTCGGGGTTCTCGCCAACACGGTCCTCAAGCTGTCCGTCGTTATGGCACTGGGCGCCGGCGTCTTCCGTCGTCGAGCCGCGATGGGGCTCCTCGCCCTGGGCGCCGCGAGTGTGATCGGCCTCCTGCTCGGGACCTGAATCAGGTCGATGGTGTCGACCGTAGCGATGCGGTCGCCATACTCGAGGCTCATCCGGCGGCGGACGATGGCTGGCCAACTGAGGGACCGGCGGGAACGCACTTTCGCTACGCCTTCATCCAGCCTTCAGGACAGCGGGGGCAGTTTGCTGGTTGCCTTCATCGAAGAGTGGGACATATGCCACAATCCATGTATCGCTCCATCTGCGTCCCGCTCGACGGTTCGCCGTTCGCGGAACAGGCGCTTCCCCTTGCGCTCGAGATCGCGCGCGCGGCCGGCGCCATGGTGCAGGTCGCCCTGGTCCATCATCCCGTGCCGGCGCTGGCCACGGCGATGGAAGTTCCCGAGATCGAAGCCCAGCTCGACCAGGAGGCCCGGGCCCGCGAGCAGGTGTATCTCTCCGGCATCCTGGAGCGGATGCGCAAGACCGCGAACGTGCCGGTCACCTCGACCCTGCTGGACGGCGCGGTGGCAGAGGCGCTGCAGTCATACCTCGAGAGCTCCGGCACTGACCTGGTGGTCATGACGACACACGGTCGTGGCCCGATGAGCCGCTTCTGGCTTGGCAGCGTCGCCGATCACCTCATGCGGGCGCTCCACCTGCCCATCCTGCTGGTTCGACCCGCGGTCGAGAGCGCGCCGCCGCCAGTCATCAAGCGGATTCTTCTGGCACTCGACGGCTCGCCGTTCAGCGAGCAGGCGATCACCGCGACCACGATGCTGGGCCGGCCCTTCCAGGCCGAATACGCGCTGATGATGGTCGTCGAGCCGCCACTGCCGATCGCAGACCCGTCGGGTCTCATGATCGTCCCGACCTCGGCGAACACGGAAAAGGAGCTGCAGGCGGCAGCCGCGAAATACCTTGACGGCGTCGCGAATCGGCTCCGAAAGGAGGGCCTGACCGCCACGACCCATCCGACCGACGGCCCCACCGCCGCGGCAGCAATCATCGCCAAGGCCGACGCCCTCAAGGCGGACTTGATCGCCCTGGCGAGTCATGGGGCGGGCGGATTCGAGCGGCTGGTTGTTGGGAGCGTCGCGGACAAGGTGATCCGCGGCTCGACCCACCCGACCTTCGTGGTCCGGCCGCCGAAGGATACGCGTTGATCGACGAACAGCTCGAACGGTGGCGGCGGGCAGACGTCATCGACGCCGCCACCGCCGAGCGGATTCGGGCCTTCGAAGCGGCATCGGGGAGTCCGACGCGGCTCCGATGGCCGGTGCTGCTCGCGCTCTCCCTCGGCGGCCTGATGATTTCCGCCGGGCTGCTGCTCTTTGTCGCCGCACACTGGGATGACCTTGCCCCCGAGGTCCGGACCGCGCTGTTGCTCGGTCTGCTCGCCGGGTTTCACGGGGCAGGCGCGTTCATCGCCGATCGCTTCCCCCCATTCGCGGCCACGCTGCACGCCGTCGGCACCGCGGTGCTCGGCGCGACCATCTTCCTCGTCGGCCAGACCTATCATCTCCAGGCGAGCTGGGCCCAGGGCTTTCTGCTCTGGGCCCTGGGAGCATGGGCGGGGTATCTCCTGCTCCGATCCTGGCCCCAGCTCCTCTTCGCCGCACTCCTTACCCCGGCATGGGTGGTCGCCGAGTGGATGGACCGGGTGGGGCACCCTGGCCACGCCTCGCCCGCCGCTCCCGTGGGCGGGCTGCTGCTCCTGAGTCTCGTGTATCTCCTCGCGGATGCGCGCGAGCGGCGCAGTGCGGCCCGCACCACCATCGCGATCGCCGGCGCAATCGCGCTGCTGCCACTCGGCGCCTCCGTTGCGGTGCTGGGGCAGGAATTCTGGGGCCGGGGAGTGTCGGAAACCCCCGCTTCGGTTCGCGCGCTCTGGTGGGCAATCGTCCTGCTTGTGCCGCTCGGGCTCGCCGTTCGTCTGCGCGGGCGAGAGGCGTGGC
>DAINRP010000082.1:0-12065 GCA_036741755.1 Gemmatimonadales bacterium | reverse complement strand
GTGATGGTCATCAACCCCGACGAGCCCGGGGCGGACTCGGCGTCGCTGGGGCTGCCGGCAGAGGTGCTCGCCGAACTGCTCGGCACCTGGAACGACAGTGCGACCGTGCGGCTGCCCGGCGGGCTGCTGCTGCCGGCCGGCGCGCGGCTTGGGGGCTCGATCGCCGTGCTGCGGGGCACGTTGCGCGTCGCGGGGGAGATCGAGGGCCGGCTCACGGTGATCAACGGCGACCTGGTCATCCTGCCGGGAGGCACGGTGCGGGGCGCGGTCCTGGTGGCCGGCGGCCGCATGACGGTCCAGGAGGGGGGCACGCACGAGGGGCCCCTCCGGGTCTACTGGGACGCGGCACCGGTGGCCAGGCAGTCGGACGGCGATCTCGCCGTACGGGAGCGGCGGCGCGGCATCGGCGAACTGGCCACGGCGGAGCGGACCTTCGGCAGCGGGCATATCCGCACCACCATCCGCCTGACAACGACCCAGACCTACAACCGCATCGAAGGGCTGGGCCTCGTCTTCGGGCCGGCCTTCGAGTGGCGCCCCACGCGCGCCCTCGCAGCGACCCTCGACCTGCGGGGCATTCTCCGCACCGCCCCCGACCCCTCCCCCTTCCGGCGCGACCTCGGCTGGATGATCCGCACCGACTGGCGGTTCCACGGCCCGCGGGGCTTCGGGGTCGGCGCACGCACCTATTCGGTGATCGCGGGGATCGAGGAGCAGACCCTGCCACGCGATGAGATCGGCTGGAATGCCTTTCTCTTCCAGCGCGACAACCGGGACTACTTCGCGAGCGAGGGCGTGAGCGGGAGCGGGTATGCCTACCTGACGAAGCGGCTGCGGCTCGACGGCGGCGTCCGCTACGAGAAGCAGGGCTCGGTCCGCGCCAACGACCCGTGGAGCCTCTTCCGCAACACCGACCGGTGGCGGCCCAACCCGCTGATCGACGACGGCCACTACACCACCTTCGGCGGCAGCCTCGAATACGACTCCCGCAACGCCCGGAACGGCGCCTCTTCGGGATGGTGGCTGCGCGGCGGTGCGGAGCACTCCCGCAGCGACGATGTCGCCCCGGTGGCGCTACCGACGACGGTGCGGAGCGCGATCCCCACGCGTCACTACGGGTTCGCACGGTTCACCCTCGACCTCAGGCGCTACAACCGGCTGACCCCGGAGATCAACCTGAACTTCCGGGTCTGGGCGGGAGGCTGGCTGTCCGGTGACCCCCTGCCCCTCCAGAAGCGGCTTTCCCTCGGTGGCCCGGACCTGCTGCCCGGCTACGCCTTCCGCGCCCTCGACTGCGCCCCGGCCGGGCTCAGCGACCCCGCCCACCCGGCCCTCTGCGACCGCGCACTCATCACCCAGATGGAGTTTCGCCACCGGCTGAAGTTCCGCGCCGGGTACACGGTGCGGGACGCCAACCACCGGGAACTCGACCGGTTCCTCGGCATCGAGGACCCCGACCTCGTGATTCTCGGCGACGCCGGGTCGGCGTGGCTGGCGGGGAACGGCCCGGGCAGGGTGGCGAGCGACCGCATCCGTTCGATCAGCGAATGGAAGGCGGACGTCGGCGTGGGAATCGACGCGGGCGGCATCGCCCTCTACCTGGTGAAAGCGGTCACCGATGGTGAGCCGCTTCGCGTGTATCTGCGACTTGAACGACGGTTCTAGGTGGTGACGTTCGGCGAGGGGACACGGTGGCTGGGGAACGGGAGGCGGGGCCGCGCCCTCCCGTCGCGACCGATGGCCATCCTCGGGCTCCTGCTGCTGCTCGCCGGCAGCGGGCCCGTCTCCGCCCAGGACAGCGCCGCCGTGCGCCTCGATCTTACCCTGGCCGGCACCGCGCGCGACCCGCTGGTCCGCACCGAGAACCTGCTCGAGGACACGCCGTGGCTCTCGGCCCTCAGGCAGGGGCTGCCGGTGCGACTCCAGTACCGGCTCGAAATCTGGCGCTCGCGCGAGGCCTGGCTGGACGAAGTCCAGCGGCAGATCGAGTGGACAGTGGTGATCCGGCACGAACCGCTGCTGGACCAGTTCTCCGTGGTGCGGCTGCTTCCCAACGGCGTGCGACGGAACGTCTACGGCACGCCCGGCGCCCTCGCGGCCGCGCTGGGTGTGCCGGTCCGGTTCACCGTCGCACCGAGGGAGCCGGGCACGTTCTACTACGCCGCGACGCTCGCGGTCGCGACGCTTTCGGATTCCGACCTGGATCAGTTCGAACGGATTCTCCGGGGGGAACTCGACCCGGTGAACGGCGAAGGCGGGACGCTGCTGCAGCGGGCGCGGCGCCTGGTGCTGCGGCTGGCGGGGCTGCCCACCGCCAACCTGACGGCGAGGTCGGAGAGTTTCGAGGTGAAGTGAGGTAAGGATGCCAGGCGCCAAGCAGCCTACCGGGTGTGCGCCTCCGCCAGCCCGGTCCCGCCACCGAGCGCCTTCAGCGCCTCCGGACCGTAGAACAGCCGGATGTATTTCGACTGGGTCAGCGTCAGCCGGCGTACCGCCCACGAGAGGTGCACGAAGTGCGGCTCATGCGGCTGGGCGAGCGGATGCATCCCGCACTCCTCGGGCAGCCGGTTGCCCTTGCGGGTGTTGCAGGTGGAACAGGCCGTGACCACGTTGGTCCACTCGTTGGAGCCGCCACGGGAGAGCGGCAAGAGGTGGTCACGCGTCAGGCACTCGCGGGCGCGCAGCTCGAGATGCGAGCGGTGGCAGTACTGGCAGCGATAGGCGTCGCGAGCGAAGAGGAAGGTGTTGGTGACCTGGCGGCGGAACCGGCGGGGGACGTGCACGAACTTGACCAGACGGATGATCGCCGGTTTGGGAAGGACGAGGCGCTCGCTCCGCACCACGTCCGCCCCCTCCGCTTCGACAATCTCCGCCTTGCCCTCGATCACCAGCCGCAGCGCACGACGCACGGGCACCATGGTGAGGGGTTCGAACGACGCATTCAACGCCAGACAGCGCACCATACCACTCCTGCTGTGCAGAAGACTTTCCAATCGTAGCGGCCCCCCCGGCCGGGACGCAAGCAACCGGCCGGTCACCCGGTCATGGCCGCGAGCCGCACCTCCACCAATCGGCGCATCCGCGGGTTCTTCGCAATGATCAGCAAGGTGTCATCGCCGGCGAGCGTGCCGATGATTTCCTTCCACCCGGCCTGATCGAGCGCCGCCGCGACGGCGGGGGCTCCCCCGGTGGCGGTCTTGATCACGATGAGTGGGCCGGTGCCTTCGACGCTGACCAGCAGGGCGGGAAGGACCTGACCGAGATCGGGACGCAAGGAGCCCTCGTGGGGGTTGGCGTAGAAGGAGCCGCCCTGCGGATCGACCAGCTTGGCCAGACCCAGTTCGCGGATATCCCGGGACAGCGTCGCCTGGGTCACCATGATCCCTTCCGCGGCAAGCGCTTCCCGGAGCCCATCCTGACTCTCGATGCGCTTCTCGCGGACGGTGCGAACAATGGCGGCGTGGCGCTGCAGTTTCATGAGCGAGCGACTCCTCGGCGATAAACTTCGCGGCCGGCGAGCACAGTGAGATTCACATCCCCCGCCCGCCGCGTCAATACGGTATCCATCAGATTGGCAGCGTCAACCGCCCCGGGGAGCGCCACAATGGCGAGATCCCCCCACTTGCCCGGCGCCAGTCCTCCGAGTTCCCCGTCAAGACCGAGCGCCCGCGCCGCGTCGCTGGTCACCAGGCGGAGTGCGGCCTCCGCGTCGAGGCCGGCGAGGGCGCGAGCGGCACGGGCTTCGGCGAGCAGATCGAGCGGGCTCACGCTGGCCACGGAGTCGGTGCCGACGCCCACCCGCAGGCCCCGATCGAGCATCTCCCGGAGCGGGGCGGCCCCGTGGCCATGCCGCTGGTTGGAGCGGGGACAATGCGCGATCGCCACCCGGCGGGCGGCGAGACGATCCAGATCGGAGCCCGTGGCCTGCACGACGTGGATGCACAGCGTCTGTGGCCCGAGCACGCCCAGCTGATCGAGCCAACCGACCGGGGATACGCCCGGCAGCGCCGGGAGCGGAATGCCGCGCCCGTCCCAGACGGTGGCGAAGCCGCCGGCCGCCCGCTCGAGCAGGAGCGATTCGTCGAGCGACTCGGCGAGATGGACCGCCATCGGCATCCCGTAGTCCGCGGCGAGGGCGGCCATCCGGCTGTAGAGCGGCCCGCTCACCGAGTAGGGCGCATGGGGAGAGAGGCCGAGCCGCACCCGCCCGGTCACCAGGCGACTGAGCTCGGTGATCCGCCGGATGGCGGCGGCCATCGCCAGCTCGGCCTGATCGGGATGGGGGCCGAACACTTCGTGATAGGCGATCCCGCTCGCGCCGAGTTCCGACAGCGCCTGGATCACCGCACCGGAGTCGCCGGTATCGGCGATGGTCGTCACGCCCCCGGCCCAGCAGTCCTGGATGCCGCGCCGGGCCGCGGCGAGGAAGTCGCCCGGCTCCCTCGCGGCCTTGAGCGCGATCATCCGGGCGATCCATGCGGGGAACTCCGTCTCGGTGTCCCGGCCGTCGAGGCCAGTCAGCTCAAGATGGGTGTGGGTGTTGACCAGCCCGGGCAGAATGGCCGCATCCGCGATCCGGTCGCGCAGGACACCGGGTGGGGCGGGGACGCTCACCTCCGGCCCGACGGCGAGGATTCGGCCGTCCGTTCCGATCAGAATGGCCCCGTCCGGAATGGGGGGGCTGTCGATGGGGAGCACCCAGGGGGCCGCGTATCGCCGGATGAGGCCGTTCACCGCGGGCCGCTGGGATTGAACGGGCTGGCGCCGGCTCCCCATGGGTTATGGATGGGACAGAAGTCCTTCGGCTCGGTACCAGGCAGGAACGACTCCACCGCCAGCGAGTCCTTGGGGCAGAAGGGAGTGAACTTCTTCCCAGTCTGGCGATCCACATCCACGACAGTCAGTCCATCGGGTCGGGGCCACGCGCCCGGTGCCGGGCGACGCTCATAGACCTCTTTCATCATCATGGTCCACGCCGGGGCCGCGAGGCGGCCGCCCTGGGCGTTGTCCATGATCTTCTGGGGCGCGTCCATGCCGATCCAGACGCCCGCGACGAGGTCCGGCGTGAACCCGATGAACCAGACGTCGGCCCCATCGTTGGTGGTGCCGGTCTTGCCGCCGGCCGGAATCGGCCCGAGCTGGCTCCCGACCGCCCCGGCGGCGGTCCCGCGCCGCACCACGTCGCGCAGGCCATCGAGCATCAGCCAGGCGAGGTTGGCGTCCATGACCTGTTCCGTGCGGGGCTTTGGCGCCCAGAGCACATTGCCCTTCCGGTCCTCGACCCGATCGATCGAGTAGGGCGTGGTGCGAGTCCCCATCGTGGCGAAGGCGCTGAAGGCCGAGATCATCTCCAGCGGAATCACCTCCGAGGAGCCGATGTAGCTCGCCGGATAGGGCTGCACCTTGGTGCTGATGCCGAAGCGCGCCGCCTCTCCGACCACGGCCTGCGGACCGATCTCCATGCCGATCTTGATCGCCGGGATGTTGCGGCTCTCGTAGAACGCCTCCTTGAGCGACATCGGGCCGGCAAAGCGGTTGTCGTAGTTGGCTGGTTCCCACGGCGGCTCGCCGGGCAGCTGCTCGACGCTGAGCGGCGTGTCCTCCACGATCTCGGACCAGGGGTGCCCGGCGCGAAGGGCCGCGGTGTAGACAATCGGCTTGAAGGTGGAGCCGGGCTGACGGGTGGCCTGGATGGCGCGATTGAACTTGCTGTCGTTGAAGTCGCGGCCGCCGACCATCGCCAGGATCTTGCCGGTGCGCGCCTCGAGCACGACCATCAGCCCCTGCAGGTAGGGCGACTGCGCCAGGGAGACGGCGTCGTCACCGCGCTTTTCGAGATAGTCGGTGTAGGTGGGCCGGGGATACTTGCCGTAGCGCGCCTTGTTGCGCTCGATCTCATCAAGCTGCCTGGCCAGCGCGCGTTCGGCCGCCTGCTGCACGTCGAGATCGACCGTGGTGTAGATGCGCAGACCACCCTTGTAGAGCTCGGACCCGAAGCGGGTCCGGAGCTGCTGCCTGACAAATTCGGTGAAGTAGGGCGCGACTTCGCTGAAATCCGAGCGGGTGGACAGCAGCAGCGGATAGGCCTTCCACCGCTCGGCGTCGTCCTCGGTCAGCACCCCCTCGTCGGCCATGAGCTCGAGGATGAGGTTGCGGCGCTCGACGGAGAGATCGGGATTGCGGCGCGGATTGTAGCGGGTCGGCGAACGGGGAATCCCGGCGAGGGTCGCGGCCTCCGCCACGTTGAGATCGTGCGCCGACTTGCCGAAGTAGCGCTGCGCCGCCGCCTCGATCCCGTTGGCCCCGTTGCCGAGGTTGATCTGGTTGAGGTACAGCTCGAGGATCCGGTCCTTCGAGAAGTTGCGTTCGAGTTCGAAGGCGACGTGCATCTCGCGCAGCTTGCGCTTGATCGAGCGGTCCTGCCGGTTGATGTCTTCCGGAAAGAGATTGCCCGCCAGCTGCATGGTGATGGTCGAAAAGCCCTGGACCCGGCCACGCCGGGTCAGGGCGTAGATCAGGGTCCGCCGGACCGCGCCAAAGGCGCGGATCCAGTCCACCCCGCCATGCTCATAGAAGCGCTTGTCCTCGACCGAGACGAAGGCCGCGATGGCCGCGGGCGAGATCTGGGCGATGGGGATGACGGTGCGGCGTTCCTCGCCGAGGTCGGTGATGAGACGTCCATCCGCGGCATAGACCTTGGAGGCCTGCGCGGGGTCCCACGTCCCGGTGACCTTGGCGATCGAGGGGCAGGCGTTGTTGGCGCAGGCCCGGGTCCACGCGCCGATCAGCACACCAGTCCCGAGCATCCCCACGGCGAGCACGGTGGTGATGAAGGCACTGCGAATGCGAGGTGTGTACCACCAGCGGAGCAGCGTGTTGATCGGACCCGGGGGCATGAAGTGGGAATCTACATGGGCTCGGCCGGGATACGGAGGGCCGAGTCGAGTGCGCACCGGTCAGTGGCTGGTGCCCAGTGCTTAGTGCCTGGTGCGCAGGGCTCCCGGCCTTCCCGCTCCCGCCGACCGGACTTAGGTTCGGCGGGATGAGCAATCTTCTCGATGCACTCTCCGCACGCGGCTTCGTCCAGGACGTCACCCCCGGACTGGGCGAGCGGCTGGCCTCCGGTCCCGTCACGGGGTACGTCGGCTTCGACCCAACGGCGGATTCGCTCCACGTCGGCAATCTGGTGCCGGTGATGGGGCTCGCCTGGCTGCAGCGCTTCGGTGGCACTCCGATCATCGTGGTGGGGAGTGGCACCGGCATGGTGGGCGATCCGAGCGGGAAGCGCGCGGAACGCCCGATGCTCACCGTCGAGGAGATCGACCACAACACCGCCAGGATCCGCCGCCAGCTGGAGCAGTTCGTGACCTTCGAGGGCCGGAACGCCGCCCGGGTCCGCGACAATGGCGACTGGCTGCGCAATCTCCGCCTGATGGAGTTCCTGCGCGATACCGGCAAGCACTTCACGCTGAACTACATGCTGCAGAAGGAATCGGTGAAGAACCGGATGGAAACCGGCATCTCCTACACCGAGCTGAGCTACATGCTGGTGCAGGCCTACGACTTCTGGCACCTCTGGAAGACCGAGCAATGCGAGCTGCAGATGGGGGGCAGCGACCAGTGGGGCAACATCACCGCCGGCACCGAGCTGATCGGGCGGCGGGAGGGGGCGCAGGCACATGGGCTGGTGTTTCCGCTGCTGACCAACGCCGCGGGCGGCAAGTTCGGCAAGAGTGAGTCCGGCAATATCTGGCTCGACCCGACGAAGACCTCCCCCTACCAGTTCTACCAGTTCTGGCTCAACTCGGACGACCGGGACGTGGAGCGGCTGCTGCGGTTCTTCACCTTCCTGCCGCTGGACGAGATCGCGGCGGTGATGGCGGAGCAGACCGCCGACCCGGGCAAGCGCGCGGCGCAGCGGCTGCTGGCGGAGGATGTGACCTCCCGGGTCCATGGCGCGGGCACGACCGTGGGGGTGGTGCAGGCGAGCCGGCTGCTGTTCGGCGGACTCCGGCTGGACGAAGTGGGACCGGAAACCTTCGCGGTGCTGGCGGGCGAGATTCCGACGACGCGAGTTCCACGCGCGGGCTTTGACGGACTCACGGCGGTGGATGCGCTGGTGCAGGCCGGGCTCGCGACATCCAAGGGCGAGGCCCGCCGCGGCATCCAGCAGAATGGCTTCTCGATCAACGGCGCCCCGGTCGGCGAAGGCGACCGCCTGCTCGGTGCCGGCGATCTCAGGGCCGGCAGCTATGTCCTGCTGCAGAAGGGGAAGCGGAATTACGCGCTGATTGCCCTGACCGACTGATTCATCGGCCGCCGAGGCCGCCCTCCAGTTCCGACGCCGGCGGTCCCCTGTGCACTGCCCCCTAGCGCCGCCCGCTTTCTACCTCAATATTCGCCGCGCCCGACGCCCTCTCGGCGCGGGCGCCTTCCATCCCCTGTGACCGGAGCGAAGCATGCACGGCGAGTTCTTGAAGTTCCTGAAGGAGTACGGCGTGATCGGCCTCGCCATCGGCGTCATCATCGGCAGCAAGGCCGGTGAGCTGGTGAAGGCGATCGTCGATGGTCTGCTGATGCCGATCGTCGGGATGCTGCTGCCGAGCGGAGACTGGCAGAAGCTGGTGGTCGGTCCCTTCCAGATCGGCATCGTGCTCGCCGCGCTGGTGAACTTTGCCATCATCGCGCTGCTGGTGTTCCTGTTCGCGAAGAAGGTGCTGAAGGAGGAGCAGGTCACCAAGAAATAGGGCGGCGAGTTCCTACCACCTCGTTCTGGTCCGGCTGGTCCCCCGCGGCGCCTTTCCGGTGAGCATTCCGAAGACGCCGCGGATCAGTTCCCTCCCGACTTGGCGCGCCATGGTGGTACCCAGCGCGGCCGCCACCGCGGTGCCGATCTTGGCGCCGGCTGACATCCCTCCACGCCCGCTGCTGCCCCCTCCCGGCGGTCCCGCCGGGGCGGGCGCGCTGCCCGCGGCGGCCGGCGGCGCGCCCTTGTTCAGCCGGGCGGCGAGCATCTCGCGGGCGCTCTCGCGGTCCACCGCGCGACCGTATTCCGCGATCAGATCCGACTGAGAGATGTCCTCCTGTAATTCATCCGGTGACAGCGGTGCCATCCGGGACGCGGGGGGAATGAGTCGGGTGGCGATGACCGGGGTCGGCACGCCGCGCGGATCGAGCACCGTGACGATCGCTTCGCCGATGCCGAGCGAGGTCAGCGTCTCCGCAAGATCGTAGTACGCCGTCTTCGGGAAGGTGCGCACGGTCGCGTTGAGGGCCGCCTCGTCATCCGGGGTGTGGGCGCGCAGCGCATGCTGCACCCGGTTGGAGAGCTGGGCCAGCACGTCGGTCGGCACGTCCTTGGGGGTCTGGGTGACGAAGTAGACGCCGACACCCTTGGAACGGATGAGCCGCACCACCTGCTCGACCTGCTGCAGGAACGCCTTCGAGGCGTCGTTGAACAGCAGGTGCGCCTCGTCGAAGAAGAAGACCAGCTTCGGCTTGTCCAGGTCGCCGGCTTCGGGAAGGTTGTGATACAGTTCGGCGAGCATCCACATCATGAACGTGGAGGAGAGCATCGGCTTGTCCTGCACGTCGGACAGCTCGAGACAGGTCACGACGCCGCGTCCTTCCTTGGTGGTTACCAGCAGGTCGCGCACGTCGAACTCGGGCTCGCCGAAGAAGGCCTCCGCTCCCTGCATCTCGAGCTCGACCATCTTGCGGAGCAGCACGCCGACCGTGGCGGCGGACATGCCGCCGAGTCCGGTCAGCGCCTCCTTGCCCTCGTCTCCCGACAGATATTGCAGCACGGCGCGGAGATCGCTGAAGTCGAGCAGCGGGAGCCGGGCGTCGTCACAGTACTTGAACACCATCGTGAGCACGCTGGTCTGGGTGTCGTTGAGCCCCAGCACCTTGGCGAGCAGCAGCGGCCCGAAGCTCGCGACCGTGGCGCGGAGCTGGACGCCGAGCTTTCCGGTCAGGCTGACGAACTCGACCGGCGAGCCGGCCGGGATCCAGTTCCAGCCCACGTCGGTGGCCCGCTGAGTGACGCGGTCGCTCTTCTCGCCCGGCTTCGCGAGTCCCGAGAGGTCGCCCTTGATATCCGCCACGAAGACCGGGACTCCAGCCGAGGAGAGCTGTTCGGTGAGGAGTTGAAGCGTCTTGGTCTTGCCGGTGCCGGTGGCGCCTGCGACCAGGCCGTGGCGATTCATCATCGCCAGCGGGATCCGGATCTTCGGCTCGGCATGGAGGGTCGGGCCTTCGAGGGCAGCGCCGAGGGTGAGCGAGGCGCCGGAGAAGCCGTAACCGGCCTTGAGTGCGTCTGCGAAGGATGCGGGCATGGTTGGGGATTCGGGGGTCAGAGGAGCCGGTCGAGCACGGTGGTCACGCGGACCATCTCATCGGCAGTATTGTAGCAATGCGGGCTGATCCGGAGCGCGCCCTCGCGCTGGCTCAGGTAGATCCGCGCCTCGCGCAGCGCCCGGTAGGAGTCATCCAGGCGGGGCGGTGCCAGGCAGATGATGCCCGAGCCGTGCGGGCCGCGGGGGGAGGTCACCCGCACCCCGCGCCGTTCGGCCCAGTCGAGCAGCGGCTGCTGCAGGGAAAGAATGTGCCGCTGGATCGCGTCGATGCCGAGTTCGCGGAGCAGCGCCAGCGACTGCAGCATCCCGACGAAATCCTGGAAGGGCAGCGTGATCAGCTCAAACCGCCGGGCGTCGGGGCGCAGCGCCTCATGGTAGTCGGTGAGCCGGGTGAGATCGTCCGTGCCTTCGAAGGCCATCCACCCGGTCACCGCGGGATCGAGCGCCGCAATAAGTTCGCGGCGCACATAGAGGAAGCCGCTGCCCCAGGGCGAGAGCAGCCACTTCTGGGCACCACAGGAGAGAATGTCGACCGGGACGACGCGCACATCGAAGGGCATCTGGCCGAGCGCCTGAATGGCGTCGACCACCAAAAACTGCCCCCGGGCGCGGGTCTCAGCGGAGAGGCGTGCCAGGTCCACCGTATAGCCGTTGGCGAACTGGGTGAGGGAGACGGAGAGGCAGCGCACCTTCGGGTCGGCGAGCCGGGCGAGCAGCCGAGCCTCATCGGGCCAGCCTTCGGGGGTCACTGGCACCAGTTCGAGGGTGACGCCAAGATCTCCGAGCCGCATCCACGGATAGACGTTCGCGGGGAATTCCTTCTGGCTCACGAGCACGATGTCACCGGGCCGCCAGGGGAGGGCCCGCGCCGCGATGGAGAGTCCGAAGGTGGTGTTGGTGGTCAGGGCGATCTCATCCGCCTCGGCATGGATGAGCTGGGCAAAGGCGCTGCGCGAGGCGGCGAAGGCACCGAAGAGGTCGTCGTGAGTAAGTTCGAAGGGCCGGGCGCGGCGCAGGTTCATTCGATCGGCGGCGCGGCGGGTGCGTTCCGGCAGCGGCCCGATCGAGGCATGATCGAGCCAGGTCGTCCCATCCGCCCAGGGGAACTCGGTCTCGCGCAGAGCGCGGAGATCGTAGGGCGCGGCGATCGGGGAGGCGGTGGAGCCAAGCTCAGCCATGATGCCGTCGTTCCTCGGTGTCGTCGGTTGCCGGTTCCCCGTTCGCCGCATCGCGCGTACGTTACTGGCACAGTGACCATACAAGCAAGACGATGACCTTCAAGTCTCCATTCTCCCTGGTGCTGAGCGGCGGCGGCCTCAAGGGCCTCGCCCACATCGGCGTATTCCGGGCCCTCGAGGAGCGCGGGCTCGAGCCGGGCCTGGTGGTGGGCAGCAGCATGGGGTCGCTGGTTGCCGCGGCCTGGGCGGCGGGAATGCCCCTCAAGGAGATGACGGAGCGGGCCCTCGAAGTGCGCCGCAGGGACATCTTCCAGGTCGCGCACGTCGACATGGCGTTCAAGCGGATGCGCGCCCCCGCGATCTACCGGCGCGAACCCCTCGATGCGCTGATCGAGACCCTGGTGGGGGACCGCACCTTCGACGACCTGGTCCGTCCTCTGGTCATCAACACGGTGGAACTCAACACCGGCATGCAGGTGCTGTGGGGGCTGCCGGGACTTCGCCGGGTGAGGGTGGCCGATGCGGTCTT
>DAINRP010000081.1:0-12175 GCA_036741755.1 Gemmatimonadales bacterium | reverse complement strand
AGAGGCGGCGAAGCACATCGAGGTCGCCGGTGAGATCGCCGCCGGCCGAGTGGTGCGCCCGAACCCGCAGCAACTCGAGCCGTAGCGTCTCCAGCGCGGTCAGCGTCGACGCGAGACGACTGGCCGCCGCACCCTGCGCGGCATCGATCTCCTGCAACACCCCTTTGCGTTCCTCGGACGATCCACCCCCGACCGCGGCGGCCGTCGCGTCGAGTTCTCCGAGGGTGCGCCGCAGCGCCGTCGCGTCCCGCTCGAGGCGCGCCAGCAGTTCCTCGGCACCTCCGAGCTGGCGCCGGTCGCTTTCGGGGAGGCCGAGCAGGAGGCCGCGCACCGCACCCGCGAGGGCCAGCTCCGTCGGCTGATCGGGAATCGCGGGCGCCGGCGCAGGTGCGGGGAGCTTCCACCTGAGCACCCGGAAGAGCCAACCGGCCTTCGCCTTCAGGAAGAAACGGCTGAGGATGCCGAGTCGTCCCTCGTGTGGCGCCTCAAGCGCATGTCCGAGCCAGCGGCCGAGGGCGATGGGCAGGATGAGACTGACCAGCTCGGCGATGAGCCCGATCGGGAAGACGCCGCTTTCGTAGACCCACTGTTTGGGCCCGAGCCAGAAGAGCGTGAGCGCGATCGCCCCCACCAGGTAGAGGCCGAGTCGCCTGGAGACTGAGAGCCGGGTCGCCTCGGCGGGGGCATTCTCGCGGGCCTCCCGTTCGGCCGCGGCGGTGAGGTCCGCCGCGGTCCATCCCTCGCGGATCGCATCTCGGATCAACCGGCTCGCATGCAGCCCCCGGATGCCGAGCAGGCTGACCACCAGTGCCATCAGACCCGCGGTATAGTTGAACCCGAATCCGAGGAAGTCCCGCGTCACGCTCTGAGTGAAGATCGCGACACCCGCCAGCGTGCCATAGCCGACGAGATCGACGCCGAACGCCTCGAGTTCGCGGGTGATGAGTTGCAGGCTGCGCGGGACCGGCACCACGGAGTGTCCTGACGCGATGGCCTCCGCGAGCTCCTCTCCGGTCGCGAAGCGCTGCGCGGGGTCCTTGGCCAGGCAACGATCCACCGCGGTGGCGAGCGCGCGCGGCAGGCCGGGGCGGAGCGTCGCGATCGCGGGTGCCGGGACAGTGAGGTGCTGCGCCAGGAGCTGGCCGGCGCTGTCTCCCTCGAACGGGTAGCGGCCGGTGAGCGCGAAGAACGCGGTCACGCCGAGCGAGTAGAGGTCGCTCCGGCCATCCATCGGCTCTCCGGCCGCCTGCTCCGGGCTCACCATTCGCGGCGTGCCCATGACATCACCCGTGGGAGTCACCGGTGCGTCGTCCGTCACGCGAGCAATCCCGAAATCCGTTACCAGGGCGCGGCCCGTGCCACGCTCCAGCATGATGTTCTCGGGCTTGATGTCGCGGTGAATGACTCCATGCTGGTGCGCGTACGCCAGCGCCCAGGCGACCTCCTGCACCAGACGGGTGACCGCGGGCGCCGGGAGCGGACCCTCGTTCCGGACCCGGGCCGCCAGCGTCTCGCCGGGGATGTAGCCCATGACGAAGCAGACCAGGTCGCCATGTTCCTCAACGGCGTGGATGGGGACGATATGGGGGTGCGAGAGCCGGGCCGCTGTCCGCGCCTCCTGCAGAAACCGCGCGCGGAGCGAGGGCACGCCGGAGAGGTGCGGCGGGAGCAGCTTGATGGCCACCGGGCGGTCGAGCGCGACGTCCCGTGCCAGCACGACGATCCCCATGCCCCCTCGGCCGAGCTCCCGGTCGAGGTGGTAGCGCCCGCGGAGGGCGGATTGGAGGGCATCGAAGCTAGTATTCATGATGGCCATCATAACGCTCCTGACCGACTACGGCACGGCGGACTCCTACGTCGGGGAGATGAAGGGAGTTCTGCTCTCCCTCGTCCCTGGCGCCACCGTCGTCGACCTGACCCACGAGATCGCCCCGGGCGACGTAGCCGCCGCCGCCTACGTGCTCGGGCGGGCGTGGAGTCATTTCCCTCCCGGGACCGTGCACCTCGCCGTCGTGGATGCCGGTGGGGGCTCCTCCCGCGCCGCGCTCGCGTTTCGCAGCCGCGGACACAGCTTTGTGGGTCCGGACAGCGGGCTCTTCACGACGCTGCTCCGCGGGGCGGAGATCGAGGCCGTCGGCCTGCCCACGCCCGTTGCGGCCTCACCGACCTTTCTGGGCCGGGACCTCTTCGCCCCGGCCGCGGCCGCCCTCGCGCGCGGGGAACCCCTGCTGTCGCTCGGTGAACGGTTCGCCGGTATTCCCCGGCGGATGAGCGGCGCGATGCCGCACTACGAAGGCAAGGTGGTGGTAGGCGAGGTGATCTATGTGGATCGTTTCGGCAACCTCGTCACCAATCTCACCGCGGAGTTCGTCCCGCCCTACGCGGTCCTGGAGGCCGAATCGCTCGCGATCGGCCCGCTCAGGACCACCTTCAGCGATGTACCGCCCGGGAATCTCATCGCCTACATCGGCTCCGGTGGCCAGGTCGAGATCGCGGTGCGCGATGGTTCCGCCGCCCGGCGGCTCGGCGTTGGTGTTGGTGGCAGGGTGAAGGCGCGGTTGGGATAGAACGACGTAGGGGCGGAGCTGAGCTCCGCCCCTACGGATTCGCAATCCCCTGGATCAGATCGGTGGCGGAGTCCGGTCCCTTGGCGGACGCTTGGCGGCCGGCACGCCGAACTGCGGGGTCGCCCAGAGGTACTCATCCGTCAGCGCCTCGGCGGGCAGGAGCCGCCCCGCGAAGTGCTCCCTGAATCCGGCCCGCGAAAGCAGAGCCGCGCCGAAACCGACGGTGCCGAGCAGCCAGGTCACCAGAACTGCCGTCGCGAAGATCAGGGTGCCTGCCACCGGCACCCAGTCGAACACCACCCAGCAGAGCCACAATGCCATGACGCCGCTCAGGCCGACGGTCACGTAGCGGTAGCTGTTCGCGGAGGTGATCGTGCGGCCGAGGGCCAGCTGCCGGCGGGTGAGCGTTTCGCCCATCGCGTGCGCGATCGCCAGAAACCCACCGAGGATCGCGACGACCAGCAGCAGGGCGAAGACGATTACTGCGAAGGGCACCAGCAGGATGCCTGCGACGCTCAGCACCAGCCCGACAACGAGCATGCCGAAGGTCGGCAGGATCAGGACCTGGCCGAGCAGGCCGACCAGCAGCGCACGGCTGAAGGAGTGCAGCACCGTGTCGCTCACGACCTCGAGCGGCGGCCGGGCGAAGAGCACCAGCCCCGTGCCGACCAGCATCAGGGTGAGGAAGACACCCAGCACCCCCGCGCCATTCCTTCCCGCGCGCTGCCAGGCCGAGAGCGGTGCCTCACTGGCGTCGCCACTCACCCTCTCGGGCCGGTGCCGAGGGGCATCGAGGGTACGGATTGCACCCTGGATGTCGCCACCGAGATCGCGCACCTGGCCGGCCACCGCAAGGACGTCTCCGGTGACCACCGCGCCGGGATGAACGACGGCGTTCCCTTCGACGACGGCCAGATTGCCATCCAGCGTGCCGTAGATATCGGCGTCGCCGCGCACGACCAGCAGCGGTCCCTGCAGCCGCTCGCTCGACCCCAGGCTGAAGTGGCCGGCGTGTGCCTGGCCGCCTGGGACGGTGATCCTGAGCGCCGCACCGCGCAGCTCTGCGGCGCCACGCAGCATCGGCGCGAGCCGGGCCGGATTGCTGAGGTCGCGGAGTTCGATCGTCAGGCCCCCGGCCGACGCGGGCTCCACCGCCTGGGGAACTGTGAGCGCGCCTTGCGGCGCGCTCAGCGATGCCGCCCTGGCGCGCAGCAGGTCGGCGTAGGCGTCCTCTTCGCGGGAGAGGCCGGCCGGATGCCAGTTGCGCAGTGCGGTCAGCGCGGCCGGTGTGTCGAGATGGGAGATTTCCAGCAGCAACTGGTGCCACGCCGTTTCGAGGGCGCCGCCCTCCGGGTACCGGCCGGCCACCTGGCTGTCCAGGCGCAGCTCACCACTCTCGAGCGAGAGGGTCAGCGCGCCGCCATCGGCGTAGTCGAATGTCAGGCTCGCCAGGCCGCTCGCCATGGCGACGACGTGGTCCCGAACCACGTGGCTCGGCTCGTCCTGCAGGAACTGACTGAGAAACTCGACGCGGGTCTTCCAGGTAGGCTCCCGGCCATCGCTCAGATCAGAGGCGCGGACCGGGCCAGAGGGGAACAGGCTGATGAGGAGCAGCAGGCCGGTCGCCCTATTGCAGCGCACGCGCCACCTGGGTTCGGGGGAGTGAGAGCAGGCGACGCAGCGCGATCAGGCCGGCGGCGTAGAGGCCGGCGGAGGTGGCGCCGAGTGCTGCGATGCGGCCCGGCGTCAGCGCGGCGCGAACTGATGGATACCAGGATTGCTGGTCCAGCAGCGCCGTGCCCATGCCGACGCCCTGCCAGAACCATTGCTGGCCATGGGACATGAACCAGGTGCCCACGCCGGTGATCATATCCTGATTGCCCGCCGCCCAGGCAGCGCTCGCCGCGACCGAGCCACCGAGCAGGACCGCGACGCCGGCGGCGATCCCCACCCCGATCGGGTTGGCGAAGACCCGTCTCTGCCACAGCCGCCACGCATCCGCGATCGAAGTGACCGGCACATCGACGCGATACATGACCCGGTCCGCAAAGCCGGGCCGCGGATCGAACAACGGGAGCGCCTCGAGCCGCATGACGAGCACCCGCTCCTGATCGGCGAGCAACTGACATTCGGCGCAGCCGCGCAGGTGCGCTTCGCGCGGCGCCGGGAGCGACCCGGTGACCCAGGCATCGAGGTCTTCACCGCTGAGGTGGATAGCGGCCGGTCCCGGGTTGACCCGGGCCATGACCCGATCCGCGAACGAATGGCTGGGTGATGCCTTCGGAAGCCGGGAGAGCTGCTCAACGATCTCGCGGGTTTCCTCCGCGGCGGTCCGGCACTGTTCGCATGTTTCGAGGTGGGACGTACGAGAGGCGGGGAGACGTCCGTCCAGCCAGAGATCGAGCTCTTCAGGGCCGAGGTGGAAGGGTTCGTCAACCATACGGCGTGACTTACGGCCTCCTCGCGAGCGGGGTTTCAGTCACGGAGATGGGTCAGCATGTCGCGCAGCTCGTGGCGTGCGCGATGGATGTACGTCTTCACCGTGCCGAGCGGCAGGTCGAGGAGCTGGGCGATCTCCTCGTATGCCAGCCCCTCCACGTGCCGGAGCATGATGCAGGAGCGATACTCGGGGCGCAGCTGCCCGATGGCCTTCTCGATCGCGGTACCCAGCTCACGCGCCTCGAGCTCGGCCAGCGGGGTTTCGGCCTTGTCGCCCACCTGCAGGGCGGTCGCTTCGATATCCTCGGCGCTGGTGGCGTTGGGGGAGCCGTCGATCGAGAGGGTGTTGAGCTCGCGGCGGCGCAGCTGATCGATGGCGGCGTTGTTGGCGATCTTGAAGATCCAGCTGGAGAACTTGTACTCCGGCCGGTAGCTGGCAATCGCGTTGAGCGCCTTGATGAAGGTCTCTTGGGAGAGATCCTCGGCCAGCTGGCGATCGCGCACCATTCTGAGCACCAGCGAGAACACCGGCCGTTCGTACCGCCGGATGAGTTCGCGGTACGCGGCCTCCTTGCCCTCGACCGCGAGGACAACGATCTCCTGGTCCGTTGCGGATGCCAGATCGAGCCGCTCAGCCATGGATGAACCTGCGGCTTGCCTCGCCGCCGTCGAGAGCACTACATTGCGCGCCTATGTTAGCCACGGATAGGAAGTTAGCGCTCTCCGGCGATCGGGAGAAGCGGTCATACGTCCGGGCGATGTTTACGGCCATTGCCCCCCGGTACGATTTCCTCAATCACCTGCTCAGCCTGAACGTCGACAAGCGCTGGCGGCGCCAGGCCGTCGCCCGACTCAACTGGGAACGTAAACCTGACGGGCGCTACCTGGATGCGTGTGCCGGCACCCTCGATCTGGCGGTCACTCTGGGTGCACAGCCCGGATTCACGGGCCGGGTGATCGGGGCCGATTTCGTCCTGCCAATGCTGACGCTGGGGCGGGGCAAGTCCGAGCGGGTCCGTCCGGTCAACGCCGATGCCCTGGAGCTGCCGTTTCCCGATGGCACCTTCGACGGCGCCACGGTCGGCTTCGGGATTCGCAATGTGGCCGATCTCGATGCCGGTCTGGCCGAGGCGAGCCGAGTGCTCACCCCGGGCGCGCGCTTCGTGATCCTCGAACTGAGCACGCCGCCCAGGCAGCCAATGCGCGGGGCCTACTTCTTCTATTTCAAGCGCATCCTCCCGCTGATCGGGCGCGTGGTTTCCCGGCACAGCGATGCCTATGACTACCTGCCCGAATCGGTGCTGAGCTTTCCCGAACCCGAGGCCCTGGCCGCCCGCATGCGGGAACATGGCTTCCGGGATGTGGGGTATACGCTGCTGTTCGGCGGGATCTGCGCCATTCACGAGGGCACGAAAGTCTAGACAGCGGATCATGACACTCGACACGCTCCAGGAATTCATCGCGGCCATCGACAAGATCGGTGAGCTGGTCCGCATCACGGAGCCGGTGAAGACCCGGCTCGAGATCGCGGAGATCGCCGACCGTTGCATGAAGAGTCCCGGCGGCGGACCGGCGCTGCTCTTCGAGCGGCCCATACTCGACGACGGTCGGCCCAGCGAGTTCCCCGTGGCCATCAACCTCTTCGGCTCGATGAAGCGCATGTGTCTCGCGCTCGGCGCCGACAGCCTCGACGAGGTCGGCGGACGGATCAGCGAGCTGCTCAATCTCAAAGTGCCGGATGGCCTCTTCGGCAAGCTCGCGATGCTCCCCAGGCTGGCGGAGGTGGCCAAGTTCCCGCCGCGAACCCGGAGCGGCCGGCCGAGCTGTCAGGAGATCGTGTGGAAGGGGGAGCAGATCGATCTCGATCGGATTCCCTTTCTCACCACCTGGCCGAAGGATGGCGGTCGCTACATCACCCTGCCGATGGTGATCACCGAGGATCCGAAGACCGGCGTCCGCAACGTCGGCATGTACCGGGTGCAGGTGCAGGGGAAGGACATCCTCGCGATGCACTGGCAGCGGCACAAGGTGGGCGCCGCCCACTGGCGGGAGCTGGCGGAGCGGGGCGAGAAGATGCCGGTGGTGATCGCCATCGGGGCCGATCCCGCCAGCGTCTACTCCGGTTCGGCGCCGCTCCCGCCGACCATCGACGAGTTCATTTTCGCGGGCTTCCTCCGCAAGTCGCCGGTGGATCTCGCGAAGGCGCTCACCTGCGATCTCGAGGTGCCGGCGGAGGCGGAGTTCGTCATCGAGGGCTATATCGATCCGGCGGAACCGCTGGTGGTCGAAGGGCCCTTCGGCGATCACACCGGGTTCTACTCGCTGGCGGACGTGTACCCGCGGGTGCACGTCACCGCGGTGACCATGCGGAAGCACCCGGTCTATGCGGCGACGCTGGTGGGCAAGCCGCCGATGGAGGACTACTATCTCGGCCACGCGACGGAGCGGATCTTCCTTCCCCTGCTGCGGCTGACGGTGCCGGAAATCGTCGACTACCACATGCCGGCGTGCGGGATCTTCCACAACCTGATCTTCGTCTCGATCGACAAGCAGTACCCCGGCCAGGCCTACAAGGTGATGAACGCCCTCTGGGGCGCGGGCCTGATGTCGCTCGCCAAGGTGATCGTCATCGTGGACAAGCACGTCAACGTCCGCGACCCCGATGAGGCATGGTGGATCGCGCTCAACAACATCGATCCCGAGCGGGACGTGCGATTCACCAAGGGGCCGGTCGACGTGCTCGATCACTCCAGCCAGCATTTCACCTTCGGCAGCAAGATGGGCATCGACGCCACCCGCAAGTGGAAGGATGAAGGGTTCACCCGCGAGTGGCCCGAGCTGATCACCATGGACGACGCCACGCGCGCGCGGGTGGATGCGCTCTGGCCCCGGCTCGGGATCCGGCTGCCAAACCGTGACCAGGACCCCAGGACGTGACCACGCCGCTGCCCGGCACACCGGCGTCCGCGCCGCCGCGCGAAGGGCAGACGATCGCGGGCGACTCGCTGCTCGCCCGCTACGTCAGCTTCGTGAAGCTGGCCCACACGCTCTTCGCGCTGCCCTTCGCGATGCTCGGAGTGCTGGAGGGGTCGCTGATTGCGGGTGTCACCTGGCGCACGGTCGCGCTGGTCATCATCGCGTTCAGCGCGGCGCGCTGGGTGGCGATGGGGTTCAATCGCATCGTCGACCGGGAGTTCGACGCGAAGAACCCGCGCACCATGAATCGCGAGCTGCCGCGGGGCGCGCTGTCGCTGAGTCAGGCCTGGGTGTCGGTCGTCGTGGCGGGGAGTCTCTTCCTCGTGGCCGCCGGCCTGCTCAACCGGCTCTGCCTCTACCTCAGCCCCGTGGCACTCGGCTGGATCATGATGTACAGCCTGAGCAAACGCTTCACCTGGTGGCCGCACCTGTGGCTGGGACTGTCGCTCGCGATCGCGCCGGTCGGCGGTTATCTCGCGGTGACCGGGCGGTGGAGCGAGCCCTGGTGGGTGCTGATCGCTATCACCATAGCGGTGGCCACGTGGGTGGCCGGCTTCGACATCTTCTACGCGCTGCCCGACGCCTCCTTCGATCGGAGCCAGGGGCTGCGGAGCGCGGTGGTGCGCATGGGCGAGCGCAACAGCATTCTCCTCGCCAAGCTGCTCCACGGGATCACCATTCCGGCCCTGCTGCTCTTCGGCTGGGGGGCGGGGTTCGGGGCGTGGTATGTTGCGGGCGTGGTCGTGGCGGCCGGGATTCTCGCCTATGAGCATCAGCTGGTGAAGCCCGGCGATCTCTCGAGGCTCGATGCGGCATTCTTCACGATGAACGGAGTGATGAGCGTGACGGTGTTCACCTTCGCGCTGGTGGACCGGTTCCTCGGATGAGGCGGAAAGGCGGGCCTGGTGCCCGCCCGATCGGTGCAGGCTGCACAACGACGTAGCGGACTCAGTAATCCTGGAGAGGGAACGATGAGCAAGCGACCGAAAGAGAATCTCATTCCGCAGCGGGGCCGGGGAAAGCCGCACCCGGAGAAGGGCGCCGTCCAGCCGAAGGTGCCGCCGCCGGCCCCCGAGCGTCAGCCGGCCCGGACTCCGACCGCCAACCGCCGGGGACGCTGAGCATGCTGCCGGTCGTGGTGGCGATCACCGGCGCCTCCGGAGCACCCTACGCGGTACGCCTCCTGGAGGTGCTGGCTCGCCACCACGTTCCGGTCTGGCTGATCGTCACCAGCCATGGCTGGAGACTGCTCAAGGAAGAAACCGGCATCGCGGATGAACCGGCGCTCCGGGCCGCGACTGGCGGCGACTGGTCGAGCATCACGTTCTTTCCTGATGGCGACCGCGGCGCAAAGCCGGCATCCGGATCCGCCAAGTCGTCGGGGATGGTGATCTGTCCCTGCTCGATGGGTACGGTGGCCGCGATCGCGGGGGGCACCAGCCGGTCACTGGTCGAGCGTGCGGCCGATGTGGTGCTCAAGGAGCGCCGCAGGCTGATCCTGGTCCCCCGGGAGACGCCGCTCTCGCTGGTCCATCTGCGCAACCTCACCGCCGTCACTGAAGCGGGAGCCATCGTGCTCCCCGCCGCACCGGGGTTCTATCACCGCCCGACCCAGGTGAGCGAACTGGTCGACTTCATTGTGCAGCGGGTGGTGGATCTGCTCGGCCTGGAGATCGACATCGCCCCGCGGTGGCAGGGGTAGCGGCGGAGCCCCCGCTCCGCTCCGGGTTCGAGATGCGCCTCGGAATCATCGCCGACACCCACGGTCTCCTCCGGCCTGAAGTCTTCGAGGTCTTCGCGGAGGTCGATCACATCCTCCATGCCGGCGATATCGGGTCGCTCGACCTGCTCACCGAACTCGAAGCCATCGCGCCGGTCACCGCCGTCTACGGCAACTGTGATGACTTCGATGTCCGCGCAAAGCTTCCTGCCGTCGTGAAGCGGCGGTTCGAGGGCCTCGACTTCGTGCTCATCCACGGGGATCAGCTGGGGTCCCCCACGCCCGAAGGGCTCTACGCCGCCTACCCGGATGCCGAGGTGATCATCTACGGCCATACCCATCGGCCGCTGCTGACCACGGTGGACCTGATCGTCACGGTGATGAATCCGGGTGGCGCGGGGCGCCGGCGATTCGATCTCCCGCCTTCGGTCGGCATCATGGAACTCGAGTCGGGGCTGCCTCCGCGCGCGCGACTCGTGCCGCTCGAGGAGCTGTAGGCTCAGTCCGGTGCGGGGGTACCACTCTTGGGACCCATGCCGACGCCGAGGATCCACCCCTTCTCGTCCAACACGAAGCGAAACACGATTGGCTCGGTGCCGAAGGTCGAATACCGCGACTCGCGCCAGTACTGCGGGTGCCCTCGGCGACGGTTGACCCGCTCTTCGAGCAGCGCTTCCTCCGCCCCGGCCCGCGCCAGGAAATTGGCGACAGCCTGGTTGACGCCTGACACGCCCCCCGCTCCCTCCTGGGCCTCAGGACTCATCCGGGAGAGGAGGCTGTCGGCCTCCGCGGCGATGAACCAGTCGTAGTACTTTCTGCCAAGGGCGACATACTCTGAATCAGCCAGGACGGTTTGCGCGTGCAGTATACCGGGGAGGATGAAGGCGACAGTCGCGATCAGGCCGGCTCGCCCGCGGAGGTGCGGCATCGATTCTCCAGTGAGGGGATGTGCGCCTGACGGCCACCTGTCTCGGCAAGTTTCAGACTGAACCATGACGATGATGATCCTTGTCGTTGCTGCCGGGTTGCTGGGCGACACCCTGCGTCTCGCCCCGGCGATGCGGCCTCCGGTCTTCGACGGCACGGCGAGCGCCGAGGAGTACGGCGCGCCCAGCCTCGAACTGCACCGTCCCGGCGGTGTGACCAGCCTCTGGCTGCGGCGCGATTCCTCCTTCGTCTATCTCGCCGCCACGATGCCGGACAGCTCGTTCTACTGGGGTGACGACCTGGTCGTCAGCCTCGACGTCCACGGCGACCGCGACTCGGCGCCGGGGCACTTCGATTTCCAATGGTATTTCCGACGGGTACTCGACAGCAGCGTGGTCTATCGCGGGGATGCCGGGCGCTGGCGCGCGCCGCAGGATGATCCCGACTGGCGACTCGGTTCCGCGCGAGCAGGGGGTGGGTGGGAGGTCCGATCCGTCAGCACCGGGAGCGGCTGGTCACTCGAGGTGCGATTCGACGCCGAGTACTTCACGCCCCCCGCCGGTCGCTTCACCGGGCTGGCCGTCCGGCTCTACGATGATGATCCGCAGAGCTGGGTCGCCTGGCCCAGTCCCGCTTCAGTCAGGCGGGCGACCGAGGTCGAGCGTCACCCCGCGATGTGGGCCGCGGTCATTCCGTGATGCGAATGCGCCGGGCCGTCACTGCCTTCCGGCCGGCGGCGTCCCGGACCTCAACCTCAAGTTCGTAGTCGCCGGGCCGCACGGTGGCGAACGCCAGGGTGCGGCTCACCCGGGTGACCGTGTCCGTGGCGAGTCCTTCCCATCCGAGCGTGAGCGCCGTGCGACGCCCCTTCCGGATCACGAGTCTGGCGGTGTACGACCCGCCCGATGGCAGTCCGTAGATCTCGTGGTAGATCGAAAGCGTGTCGTTCCGGAGCCAGGTGCGGCGCGGATTGAAATAGGCCGTATCCCCGTCTTCGGGGACCCACCGCGCCCCCCGCCCGCTCTTCGAGAGGATCAGGTCGCTCAGTGTCAGGTGGCTGTCATCGAACGCCGGGACCAGCAGCGAATCAGAGGGGAGCACGACACCGGTGGAGTCGCGGCCGCTGAGCGCAATCTGGTAGTACCACCTCCCTGCCGGCATGACGATGGCGGCGCGCCCGACAGCATCCACCGCGCCCCGCGCGATGTCCGAGCCCTGCAGCAGCACCATCGTCGTCGTGTCCACCCAGCCCCGGCTGTGCCCCGCGGCATCCTGCAGGTTCGCGCGCACCCGGAGTGGGAAGCGGAAGACGGCCCCTGTGGGCAGCGAGTCAGGCGCCTGGAGCGCGACCTGATACACCACGTGGACCAGTTGCCCGTGCGGGGCCCGTCCCACGGCGAAGGCCGTCGCGGCCGCCTCGAGCGGCCGGGCGAACCCCAGTTCGAATCCGTCGCTGGACACCGCGACCGCCGTGCTGGCTTCGACCAGGCGATGCTCCTCGGAGAGCACCTTCGCCCGGCCATGCGGACCCCAGATCAGCGCCTTG
>DAINRP010000080.1:5888-12286 GCA_036741755.1 Gemmatimonadales bacterium | reverse complement strand
TTGCCCTCGGTGTCCCTGGCGTAGGCCAGCCAGCCCATGCCAGGTACCGGCATCTTGGGGAGCGCGATCTGCCCGCCGCCGGCGGGGATCCGGCGCACCAGATCATCCACGCTCGCCACACCGATGGTACAGACGAAGGCGTTCACCGCAGCCTGATCACCCGGCGCGGGTCCCTTCCGACGCACCATCCCGCCGTTGATGCCCGGGGTCCCCTCAGCGCCGGTCGTAATCAACCAGTACTCCATTCCCCCTTCCCACTTGGTGAAGCTCCAGCCGAAGAGCTGCTCGTAGAAGCGGATGGCGCGCTCCGGGTTCTCGGCGTGCACCTCGAAATGCATCGGGCGGGACATGGGGCCTCCAGGGGGCGGGACGAGGGTCGATGGGAAGATGCGCCCCGGATCGGGGCTGCGGGAGAGGCCTACCTGCCCGGGTCATCGGCGGATTCGTCAGGCCGCCTGATGCGCGATAGATTGCAGAGACCTCAGCCAGGAGCCGCCATGCCACCCGTGGTTCGCCGCGCCGCCGCCGTCGTGGCCGCGCTGGCCGTCGCGATGCTCGTCATCACGCTCGCGGAAGGCCTGAGCGGCCGCCTCTACCCCCCGCCGGCGAATCTCGATCTCACCAATGCGGAGGTGATGCGGGTGTATGTCGCCAGCCTGCCGCTCACGGCGCTGCTGCTCGTGCTGGCCGGCTATGGGGTCGCGGGGCTGGTGGGGGGCTGGCTCGCGACCCGGCTGTCGAATGCCGCCGTCCTCCGGCCGGCCATCGCCGTCGCCGCCGTGCTGCTCGGTGGCTCGATCATGAACCTGCGCGCGATCCCCCATCCGGCCTGGTTCTGGGGCGCCAATCTGCTGCTGGTCGTGGTGATGCCGCTCCTCGGCGCCCGCCTCGCGAGCCGGAATCTCACCACCGCCTGACGGGAGGCCGGCCCTGGGCCCTACAGCGCGAGGGCCTCGATGGTGACACCGCTGACGTGAATCGAGGTGGTTGCGCTCACGCCGCTGATGCCGGCCAGGCCCGCCACTGTCGCCGAGAGCATGATCGCCCCGAGGCGTCCGGCGTCCTGAGCCAGCTTGGACGCAACGTTCACCGGCGACCCGGCGATGTCGCGCCGGTCTCCGCCGAGTTCGAACAGCAGGATCCGGCCGGCATCCATACCGATGCGGAGTGCGACGCCCTGGGCCGAGAGAGTGTCACGCAGCTTCCGGGCGAAGTCCACCGCATGCCGGGCATCGTCGAACAGGTAGATGCTCACCCCGCTCGAGGTCTTCACCTCGCTCCCCGCCAGATCCTCGACCAGCCCCCGGCCAATTCGCTTGATCGCCGCCGCCAGCGCCAGATCGTTGAGCGCGGCCACCTCGGGAACATCCCGGTCTTCCCGTTCCGGCACGATGACGAGGACCGTGACCTCGCGATAGGCGGGCCGCGGGACGACCGATGTTCGCCGCGTCCGGTGGAACTGCGCCAGTCCGCCGTAGAACTCGTCGGTGAACGGAAGCGGGTAATGGAAATCGCTGGCCTCGATCCCACCGAGGCGCGGTCCATCGGTGACCCGGTGGATCACGCCGAAGCGCTCAGGGAGATCGGTGCGCGGAGCGAGCTGAAACGAGGCCGTCTCTCCCATCCTGGCCGCCACCGCATCGGTCACGACGAGCTCGCCGGCCACGGTGAAGTCCTCCGCGACGCCTTCGACGCGATCCGCGTCGGGTCCGTAGATCCCCTGCCCCAGCTCGTAGAACTCGCCACGATGCACGCAGACACCGATGCCCACCTCGCACTCGGCCTTGACCCGGTCGAGCAGCGCGAGCAGCATGCTCACGACGTGATCGGCGGAAATCCCTTCGGGATAGAACATGGCGGTGTTGTCCGCGGCCCAGACGCCGATCGGAATGCCGCCGATGGCCTTGCCGTAGGCATGCGCGAGTTCCTTCGGGCGGCTCACCATCGCGAGAATCTCGATGAGCGATCGCTCCTGGGTGAGTCGGGTGAGACCGGCCGAGTCGGTGCAGACCACCAGCCCGCGCAGGGTGTAGGGGGCGAGCAGTTCCCGCGCCGCTTCGCGGGTCTGGCTGCTGCGGGTCCAGGTGGAGACGACGCCGAGCGGAAGCTGCTGCCCGGCGTCGGCGGGGAGGTCGAAGAAGCCCGGTGGAAACCGGGTGGGGCTGAACCGGGGCATGACGACTAGTAGCGCAGGTGCTTGAGGTAGTCGAAGCTGGTCTTCGCGAAGGCGAGCGGATCCTTTGCCTCATCATGCTCGATGAAATAGTGCTGGATCCCGGCGGTCGGTGCCTGACGGAAGATCTCCTTCCAGTCGATCGCGCCCGCGCCGACATCGACCATGGCGCCATCTGCCGCCATGTCCTTTACATGCACCAGGTGGAACCGACCGGGATACTGCTTGAAATAGGTCAGCGGATCGCGATGGCCCTTCCGGATCCAGAAGAGATCGAGCTCCATGACGACCACGCCAGGATCGGTCTGGTCGAGGAGCAGGTCGTAGCCGGTCGTCCGGTACTCCTCGGGCAGATCGGCCATGCTGTCCAGCGGATCGAACTCGAACCAGTGGTTGTGGTAGCCGAGGGTGAGCCCGGCGGCGCGCAGCTTCTCGCCGGCCTGATTGAAGGCCTGAGCCATCTGGCCGTACCCGTTGGCGTTGCGCAGCTCCTCCGGGAGCCAGGGGACGACGACGTACCGATGACCGAGGGTGTGCGCAGTCTCGATCGTCTGACCGATGTTGTCGGTGATATCGGGAATACCGTAGTGCCCTGACGGCGCGCGGAGACCGTGGTGGTCGAGCATCGTACGGATGTCCGTCGCCTTCCGGTCGTACAGCCCCGCGAACTCCAGCTCCTTGTACCCGATCCGGGCCAGTGCAGCGATGGTCCCCTCGAAATCCTGCTTGAGCACGTCGCGCAGGGTGTAGAGCTGGATACCGATGGAGCGGATCTTGTCTTCCATGAGCGGCAGCCGGGGCAGGGGAAGCGCGGCCAGTGCGCCGGCCGAGAGGGTCTGCAGGAATTCGCGACGGATCACAACTCCCTCCGCTTCATGAGATCCACCGCGTGGCTCGCCGCTCGCGCGGTGAGCGCCATGTACGTGATGGACGGATTCTGATTCGCTGATGAAGCCATGCAGGCGCCATCGGTGACGAAGAGATTGGGGACATCCCAGACCTGGTTGTGCCCATTCAGGATGCTGGTCTTCGGATCGCGCCCCATGCGCGCCGTGCCCATCTCGTGGATGACGAGGCCGGGGCTCACGGTCTCGTTGGTTTCCTTGATGTCCGTCGCGCCCGCGGCCTCGAGCATCTCGGTTGCGGTGTGGATCATGTCCTTCCACTGCGCCTGCTCGTTCTCGCCATAGCTGCAGTTGATCCGCAGCGCCGGTATGCCCCACTTGTCGGTCTGCTCGGCGTCGAGCTCGACGAAGTTGTCGTGCCGCGGCAGACACTCCCCGAAGCCGTAGAGACTCATTCCCCACGGTCCCTGGTCGGTGATCAGCGACTGCTTGAAGTCGGCTCCGAAGCCCTTCATCCCCGAGCCGCGTCCCCAGCCACTGCGCCACGCGCCGCCCTGAAAGGCGTAGCCGCGGACGAAGTCGGGGTGCTGGTCGGTCACGTTGCGGAAGCGAACGAGATAGATGCCGTTGGGCCGGTCGCCGTAGGACTTGTGGTCCTCGTAGCCCGGAATCGTTCCGCGGGCACCGTGGCCCATGGAGTGGTCCATGAGATAATGGCCCAGCACCCCGTTGGTATTACCGAGACCGTCGGGAAATTCGCGGCTCTTCGAATTGAGGAGGATTCGGGTCGACTCGAGGCTGCTCGCATTCAGGAAGATGATGCGCGCCTTGAAATCGATCGACTCGAAGGTGTTCGCGTCGATGACCCGGACGCCGGTGGCGCGCCGGCGCTTGCCGTCGTACTGAATGCTCTCGACCACGCTCCAGGGCCGGAGCGTCAGCCGGCCGGTCGCGGCGGCGGCGGGGAGCGTGGCGTTGATGCTCGAGAAGTAGCTGCGGGTGATGCAGCCCCGCTCGCAGGGGCCGCAGTAGTGACAGGCCTTGCGACCGAGATGATCGGCGGTGAGGATCGCGCAGCGGCCGATGGTGAGGACCCGCTCTCGGCCGAACGCCCTGGCGAGCCGCTCCCGCACATGGGTCTCGGCGCAGCGGAACTGCATCGGGGGGAGGAACTGGCCATCGGGGAGCTGGTCGAGTCCTTCGGCCAGTCCGCTCACCCCGATGAAGCGCTCGACACGGTCGTACCAGGGCGCGATGTCGGCGTAACGAATGGGCCAGTCCACGCCGTGGCCGTCCTTCGCGTTCGCGCCGAAGTCGAGATCGCTCCAGCGGTAGACCTGCCGGCCCCAGGTGATCGAGCGGCCGCCGACCTGGCGGCCGCGGATCCAGGAGAAGGGCTTGTCCTCGGGCGTGGTGTAGGGATTCTCGAGATCGTTGACGAAGAATTTTCCGGACCACTCGTCGCAGGCGTAGCAGTCCTTCTGGATGGGCTGCTCCCGCTCGATCTTGGCGCGGTCGCCCCAGCCGCGGAACGGCATCTCCCACGCCTGCACATGCTCCACGTAGTCGGTGGCCGGGTCGATGGGGCCACCCGCCTCGAGCAGCAGCACCTGGAGGCCGCGCTCGGTGAGCTCCTTGGCCGCCCAGCCGCCGGAGATGCCGGAGCCGACCACGATCGCGTCGTAGCGGGTGCGCATCAGAACCTCACGCACCCGTCGAAGCGGCCAGGGATGATGGGTTCCCTGGTGACTTCCTTCACCACGCGCTCCGAGGTGAAGTAGCCATAGACCGTGAGCGATTTCAGCATCGCGAAGGCCGTCTCGGCCGTTCCGGGCGCACCCCTCACCCCATCGAGCAGGGTGAGGAACGCAACCTGCCGCTCGGAGGAGAGCTCGACGAAGCTTCCACCTGCGCGCCGGTCGAGATCCGCGAGTCCCGCCATGAAGCGATCGCGCGCCTCGTTCTCGTACCAGTGGGCGAGGAGATGGTCGATGAACTCCGTCACGCCGACATCCGAGGCGCCGGGGGTGTCGGTCCGCGGGATGATCCGATCGGCGATGCTGGCGACCAGGCGAGCCTGATCCGGGTTGAGGGCTTCGAGGCCATCGGTATGCACCGACTTGTGCAGTCGGCGGCCGAAAGCGATCGCGGCCCCGGCCTCGCGCGGCACGAAGGGCAGGACCGAGCACGCGCCGAGGATCTGCAGCAGGTCGCGCCGGTGCATCGAAGGCCTCATGGGCGTGAGGGGAAGTGCCAGAAGGTATGCCATGCCCTCGGGTGCGTCTAGCGGCGCGCGCCCGCCCGCCGTATCGTTGAAGCTGATTCCCTCCCGACTTCGAGATTCTCCATGCGACTCCCTCTCCTGCTGCTCGGCGCACTCACCCTGTCCGGCCCGCGGCCGGCGCAGGCCCAGGGGGCGCCGGCACTCAACACCCTTACTCCGGCGGAGAAGAGCGAAGGGTGGAAGCTGCTCTTCGACGGGAGGTCGCTGAAGGGGTGGCGCGGCTTCCAGAAGAAGAAGCCGCCGGCGGGCTGGGCGGTCGTGGATGGCGCGATCACCCGGGTCGACGGGGGCGGGGACCTGATCACGGCGAAGCAGTTTTCCGATTTCGAACTCTCGCTCCAGTGGAACATCTCGGAGGGCGGGAACAGCGGCATCATGTTCCGGGTGACCGAGGGCAGTGAGGCAAGCTACGAGACCGGCCCCGAGATGCAGGTGCTCGATGACGCCCGGCACGCCGACGGACACAATCGTCTGACCTCCGCCGGATCGGCGTATGGGCTGTATGCGGCGCCGGCAGGCATCGTGCGGCCCGCGGGGGAGTGGAACCATGTGCGGCTGATCGTCCGCGGCAAGCATGTCGAGCAGTGGCTCAACGGCACCAAAGTCGTCGAGTACGAGCTGCAGAGTCCGGAGTGGGAAGCGAAGGTGGCCGCGAGCAAGTTCAAGCAGTGGCCCGGCTATGGCAGGGCACCCAAGGGTTACATCGCGCTGCAGGACCACGGCGACCGGGTGGCATACCGCAACATCAAGCTCCGGGAACTGCGATGATCCGATTCAAGCTGTCGGCGATGATGTTCCTCCAGTACTTCATCTGGGGGGCGTGGTTCGTCACCATGGGGACCTATCTCGGGACGACGCTGCACTTCGATGGGCCGCAGATCGGCGCCGCCTACGGCAGCATGGCGATCGGGGCGATCATCGCCCCGTTCTTCGTGGGGATGATCGCCGACCGGTTCTTCCCGACCCAGAAGATCCTCGCCCTGCTGCATTTCATCGGCGCGGTCCTGCTGTTCTGGGCGGCGAACGAGCCAACCTTCGGCACCTTCTATCCGGTGCTGATCGGCTACGCGCTCTGCTACGCGCCGACCCTCGCGCT
>DAINRP010000080.1:0-5788 GCA_036741755.1 Gemmatimonadales bacterium | reverse complement strand
CCTTCTATCCGGTGCTGATCGGCTACGCGCTCTGCTACGCGCCGACCCTCGCGCTCACCAATTCGCTCGCCTTCGACAACATGAAGGACCCGGCCAAGGAGTTCCCGCTGGTCCGGGTGCTCGGCACCATCGGCTGGATCGTGGCGGGTCAGACCATCGGCCGGCTCGGGCTCGAGGCGACGGCGGTGCCGATGCAGATCGCGGCCGGCGCCTCGGTGGTCCTCGCGATCTTCTGCCTGCTGCTCCCGCACACGCCGCCCCACGCCGCCGGCAAGCCGCTCAGCGTCCGGGACATGCTCGGCCTCGACTCGCTCTCGCTGATGAAGGACCGTTCCTTCGCGGTCTTCGTGATCGGGAGCTTCCTGCTCTGCATCCCGCTGCAGTTCTACTACAGTTTCACTAATCTCTTCCTGAACGAGATAGGGATGGTGGCTCCGGCGAGCAAGATGACGCTGGGCCAGATGTCCGAGATCCTCTTCATGGTGCTGCTGCCCGTCTTCCTGGTCCGCTGGGGCACCAAGAACATCATGCTGCTCGGCATGGCGGCCTGGGCCGCGCGCTACCTGCTGTTCGCCAACGGCAACGTCGGGGGCGGGGCCTGGATGCTCTACCTCGGCATCCTGCTGCACGGCGTCTGCTACGACTTCTTCTTCGTAACCGGGCAGATCTACGTGGACCAGCGCGCGGGGCTCAAGATCCGCGCGGCCGCGCAGGGCTTCCTGACGTTCATCACCCAGGGACTCGGCAACCTGATCGGGAGCGTCGCTTCCGGCGTGGTGGTGCAGCAGTTCGTGCTCGCTCCTTCGGGCCATGACTGGCACGCGATCTGGATCCGCCCCGCGATCGGCGCAGCCGCAATCCTGGTGATCTTCGCGCTGGTGTTCCGGCCGGGCGTGCAGCGGAAGCTCGAGGCGTAGGTCGGGGCGGCCGCTCCAGATCCTTCCCAGCCGCCGGAGGATGGTGCGTGTGCAGTTCGCGAAGCCCGCTGCGAAGAGGATACTCGCTGCCGCCGTTGCCGTCGCTGGCCTCGTCGTGCTGGGAGTGCTGGCAGTCAACCGCCTGATCCCCCCGCGGGGGCATCCGCCCGCGGTGCTCCGCTCGAGCGACGGGAAACAGACCCTCTACGTCGACTTCCACCGCCGGCACACTCGCGCCGGATGGCATGGCGAGCCGCCTGTCGCCTTCTTCAATCTGGTCGACGGCCATCCGTCCATCGCCCTGACGTTCGACTGTGCCTGGGTGAACGAAGTCGACGGAATGAAGATCCTCGACTTCCTGAAGGCCCGGGCCATCCGCGCGACCTTCTTCATTTCCGGGCCCTTTGTCTTCCGCGACTATCGCAAGGGGCTGGCGGGCGGGCTGAACGAGGCGAGCCTCCGGATGATCCGCCGGATGATCGAGGACGGCCACGAGTTCGGGAGCCACACCCGGACCCATCCCCACAACTCCGTCCGGGTCGACTGGGAGCGGGAGAACGTCGAGCTGCGCCACGGCTGGGAAGCAGCCACCGGCAACTTGTACGGTGAGGCCCGGCCAGCCAACGCGCGAATGCTCCCTCTCTGGCGGGCTCCGTACGGCGAATATGACGACCGCTCACTCCGGATGGCGTCCCGCGCCGGGTTTCCGGTCCAGGTCGGCTGGTCGGTCGATGTGCACGACGGCCTGGGGCTGCCACGTTGCGAGGATGTTCCGTCAGGCGGCCGCTGTATCGACGCGAAGCGGATGACCGACCGGGTGATCGACCAGGCGAAAGCCAATGGCGGGCGTTTCGACGGGCTCGTCGTGCTGGCCCACCTGCAGAACCCGTATGACTGGAGCGGCAGCCCCGACGGGCTCGCCCGCCTGATAGATACGTTCTCCAAGCAGGGCGTCGCCTTTCGCCCGTTCTCGGAGATCTTCAACTGGGATCTCGCGCCCGACGTGCGAGCGCAGAGTCGCGGCAGCGCACCCCAGGCGCGGTGACGGGCCGGTGCCGCCGTACCACCCGCCGCGGCCAGCCTGAACTCCCGACTCAACCGCCATGCTTCCTTCATGACCCTTGCCGGAGAACCAGCCGGGCACCTGTGCTGCGATTAGTTTTCAGTCCAATCCTCAGCGCTGCCCGCCCCGCTCCCCGCGGGCCCCTCGGCCAGCTTCGTTTCCGCGGGAGTGTCAGCGTGGTTCGACCTCAGCCCTGGGCGTCCTTGCCCCCGCTCCTGCCGGATGTGGGGGTCATTGGCATGGTTCCCGACCAGTGGAGCAGTCTGTGGCAGCCACGGCACCACGTGCTGCGCCGGCTGGCGGCGTTCTTCAATGTGGAGTGGTTGAACCCGGCCCCCGATTGGCGCCAAATGGGCCGCACGCGCCACTCGCTGCCGGGGGAGCCGCGCCAGGGGGGCTGGGAGATCGACGAGGCCCCCGCGCTCCTGCCCTCCATCCGTCGCCCTGCCTGGCTCAGGACTTTGCTGCGCCGGACCAGGGTCCGGCGGGCCCGCCTGCGGCTCCGGCAGCGGGGGGCACGCTACATCGTGCTGTACCTCTGGAGGCCCGGCTTCGCGGACGCGCTCGAGACTCCGCACGACTTCAGCGTCTACCACATCGACGATGACTACGCGTTCGACGAATCCCGGGTGGGTCTCAGCCCGGTCGAGGCCGACGTCATCCGCCGCGTCGACCAGGTGATCATCCACTCACCGAGGCTGATGGAGCTCAAGGGGTGGGTCAACCCCCGCACCGCCTGGGTGCCTAACGGTGTCGACTACGCCGCATGCTCGACGCCTGCGCCGGAGCCGGCCGACCTGGCGGCGATCCCCCGCCCGCGGATCGGCTACGCCGGCTGGATCAAGCCGCAGCTCGACTGGGCGCTGCTCGATGCCGTCGCGGCCCAGTGCCCGGAGATGTCCTTCGTGTTCGCCGGGCAGAGCATGCCCCTCGAGCGGCTCACGGCGGACCCGGCGTACCACGCGCTGATCCGCCGGCCCAATGTGTTCTTCCTCGGAATGAAGACTTCAGCGGAGCTCGCCGAGTATCCCCAGCACTTCGATGTGTGCACCATGCCGTACCGGATCAATCCCTATACCGACTGCATCTACCCGCTCAAGCTCCACGAATACCTGGCATCGGGCCGGCCGCTGGTGGGAACTCCGATCCGCTCACTGGAGAGTTTCGGGGGCGCCGTCGCGCTGGCGCGCAGCCCTGACGAGTGGCGCGACGCGCTGCTCCAGTCTCTCGCCCCCGAAGCGAACAGCGGGCCTGCGCGGCTGGCCCGGCAGAACATCGCCCGGCAGCATGAGTGGTGGAAGCTGACCGGGCAGATCGCCGAGCTGATCGCCGCGGGACTGAAGCATCCCGGGGCCGAGCGGATCCGGGCCCGGGCCGAAGCCTGCGCCTGCGAATGATGACAGTCCGGAGCGTGGACCCGGTCCCCGCGTCAGGTCACCCCCCGCCGCCAGGGATTGCAGCGCTCCCGCAGCGGGAGCGGCGGGTTCGGCGGCTCCGGCTCGAGCAGCGGCTCGGACCCCATCTCCCGCGCCGCCGCCTTCGCTGCGGCCTCGGGCGTCATGCCGGCGTCGGCGAACTGGCCCATGCGGTTCAGCCGCGCCATGGTTGCGGTCCACGCGAGATCGTCCAGCACCGCCTCCCGCCACAGGAGAGTGGTTACGAGCATCAGCTTTGCCCGGCGGGGAGGCGACAACGGGAAGGCGAGCCCCCTGGACGGCGCCGGCAGCGCATTGGCAAGCAGCACCGCCTGACTGGGCGTCAGTTGTCCGGGCGGACGCCCGAAGAAGTGCTCGCTCGCCGCGGCCACGCCCCACACGCCGTCGCCCCACTCCACGAGATTCAGGTACAGCTCCAGCTGCCGCTCCTTGGACAGCGCATGGGACAGTTGATAGGCGAGCAGGTACTCCCGCAACTTCCGGCGGAGCGTCCGGTCCGACGAGAGAAAGAGATTGCGCGCGAGCTGCTGGGAGACGCCGCTCCCACCGCGGGACAGGTCGCCCTGGAGGACCCGATTGAAGAGCTCCCGCTGGTTGATCCAGTCCAGCGAGCCGTGGCCGAAGAACCGGACGTTTTCGGCGGCGAGTACCGCGCAGGCCAGCGCGGAGGGCAGGGAGTCGAGCGGCACCCAGCGGCGACTGCGCGGCGGAGCGCCTTCGCCGGTGCGACGCAGCATGAATGCCGTGGTCGCCGGCACGGAGTCCCGGAGCGCCGCCACCCTGCTTCGATGGCTGCTCCAGGTCAGCGCGAGGTCGCCGGCGACGATGACCGCGAATAGCCCCGCGAGCGCCAGCCCGCCCAATGCCCACCGCCACCCACGCGCCATGACAGCCCTCGGTTCGCTACGGTTTGCCAGTGCCCTGGTCTTGCTGGGATCATGCGCCGCGGATGACTTCCCGATTCCGGCCGCCGACGGCCCCCTGTCGCTCGAGATTCGCTACCCCACCGCCGAGCCGGTCTCGGTGACCGACTCGATCTCGGTGTGGGGCAGCGTCGGCAGCGGGAAGGCTCGCCTGAGAATTAATGGCCAGAGCGTCCGGATCGAGCGCAATGGTGCCTTCGCAACGTTTGTGCCGATACCGCCCCACGACCCTCCCACGCTGCAACTGGAAGCCAGCAAGGGGGACGCGGTCATCCGCCGGTCCCTGGTCATCACCCGCGCCCCGCACACCCCGCCCCGCTCTGCCGACCCGCGTCCGGCCGCGCGCTGGATTCGCCTGCGCCGGCCTGGCAGTGACACCGTGGATGCCGCCACACAGGCCCGCCCCATCTACAGCCGGTGGACCCCCGGAGGCGAACTCGCCCTGCCTCTCCCGCAGGGGATCCGCCTCATGGTGGATGCCGAGACCGCCGAGGCCCTGCGGCTCAGGCTGGCCCGGGATATCTCGGTCTGGGTCTCCCGGGCCGACGCGGAAGCTGCCGGCCCGCGCCCGGTCCCGCCCCGGATGGGACGCGCGCGCCTGACACAGTCCGCCGCCGGCTCGGTGATCGAGCTGCCCATGGCGGAGCCGCTCCCGATGGCGGCCGAAGTGGTGGAGACCCGGCTCCGCTGGACGCTGTTCGGGGCCCGCGCGGCCGCCGCCTTGCCGGTGCAGGCGGGCCAGGGCCTGGTGCGCGGGGTCGCGGTGCGCGACGCCGGCGACGGGCGGGTGCTCGTCGAGGTGACGCTCGCGGCCTCGCCGCTCGGATGGCGCACCCGCTGGCGGAACGGGCTGGCGGTGCTGGAAGTCCGTCCCTCTCCGCCGGCCGGGGCCGGGCTCGAGGGGCTGATCGTAGCTCTTGATCCCGGACATCCGCCCGAAGGCGCCATCGGTCCCACCGGCCTGACCGAAGACTCCCTTACCCTGGCCGTGGTGCTCGAGACCGCGAAACGGCTGCGGGCGCTCGGCGCCAGGCCCGTCCTTACCCGCCGCGATACCGCACCGGTCTCACTCGAGGCACGGATCGCCCTCGCCGAATCGGCGGGAGCTCAGCTCTTTGTGTCGGTGCATGCCAACGCTCCCGGCGATGGCCGTCCCCCCTGGTCGGTAGACGCAACCAGTACGTTCTGGCTCCGCCCCCATTCCCAGCGGCTGGCCAAAGCGCTCGGAGATTCGGTTGCGGCGGCGCTGCACCAGGCGAAAGGCGGCGCCATCCAGTCCGACTTGGCGGTGCTGCGCCCCACCTGGTTCCCGGCCGTTCTGGTCGAGGGCACGGCGCTGGTACTGCCCGCGCGCGAGGCCTACCTCCGCTCCCCGGCGGGGATCGCCGCGTACGCCGCAGGCCTCGTCGCTGGGATCCGTGCCTGGGTGGAAGGCCCCAGGATCGGCGG
>DAINRP010000079.1:0-12434 GCA_036741755.1 Gemmatimonadales bacterium | reverse complement strand
ATGACCGCCACCGCCAAACCGCGGGCGCCCGCACTCAACTGTCCCGCCTGGGTCACCAACGAACGGCTCAAGAGCTGGGTCGCGGAGATCGCCGCGCTCACCCAACCGGACCGGATTCACTGGTGCGACGGCTCCCAGGCCGAGAACGACGCCCTCCTTGAGCTGATGGTCACCTCGGGCACCCTCAAGAAGCTCAACCCGGCGAAGCGGCCCAACAGCTACCTGGCGCTCTCCGACCCCAGCGATGTCGCCCGCGTGGAAGACCGCACCTTCATCTGCAGCCAGCGGCGGCAGGACGCCGGTCCCACCAACAACTGGGTCGATCCGCGCGAGATGCGCGCGACGCTCAAGCGGGTCTTCGCCGGCTCGATGCACGGCCGCACGATGTACGTCGTGCCGTTCAGCATGGGTCCGCTCGGATCGTCCCTTGCCCATATCGGCGTCGAGCTGACCGACTCACCCTACGTCGTGGTCAACATGCGGATCATGACCCGCATGGGGCGCGGCGCCCTCGACGCGCTGCGGGACGGCGACTTCGTCCCCTGCGTCCATTCGGTCGGCCATCCGCTGAGTGCCACGGTCAAGGATGTGCCGTGGCCGAGCAACCGCGCCGAGAAGTACATCGTGCACTTCCCGGAGGAGCGGAGCATCTGGTCCTATGGCTCCGGGTACGGGGGCAACGCGCTCCTCGGCAAGAAGTGCTTCGCGCTCCGCATCGCCTCGGTGATGGCGCGGGACGAGGGCTGGATGGCGGAGCACATGCTCATTCTCGGCCTCAGGAGCCCGGAGGGCGACAAGCGGTATGTGGCCGCCGGCTTCCCCAGCGCCTGCGGCAAGACCAACCTCGCGATGCTGGTGCCCCCGACGGGCTGCGAGGGCTGGACCGTCACCACCGTCGGCGACGACATCGCGTGGATCCGTCCGGGTGCCGATGGCCGGCTCCACGCCATCAACCCCGAGGCCGGTTTCTTCGGGGTTGCCCCCGGCACGTCGCTCCAGTCGAACCCGACCGCGATGGCGACGATTCAGGCCAACACGATCTTCACCAATGTCGCGCTCACGCCCGACGGCGATGTCTGGTGGGAGGGCATGACCGACCACGTGCCGCCGCAGCTCACCGACTGGCAGGGTCAGCCCTGGACCCCGGGCTGCGGACGGAAGGCGGCCCATCCGAACGCCCGCTTCACCGCGCCGGCGTCGCAGTGCCCCTCGATGGACCCGGCGTGGGAGAACCCGGATGGCGTCCCCATCAGCGCATTCATCTTCGGAGGACGCCGCGCCACCCTGGTACCGCTCGTGGTCCAGGCCGTCAACTGGAACTTCGGCGTCTACACCGCGGCGACAATCGGCTCGGAGACGACCGCCGCAGCCACGGGCGCCATCGGCCAGGTCCGTCGCGACCCCATGTCGATGCTGCCGTTCTGCGGCTATCACATGGGCGACTATTTCAACCACTGGCTGCAGCTTGGACGGCAGATCGCCGACCCGCCGCGCATCTTCTGCGTCAACTGGTTCCGCAAGGATGCGGAGGGGAACTTCATCTGGCCCGGATACAGCCAGAATCTCCGGGTGCTCAAGTGGATCTTCAATCGCACCCGCGGCAAGGCTGGCGCGACCGAGAGTCCGCTCGGCTGGATGCCGCGCTATGAAGACCTCGACTGGACCGGCATGGAGGACTTCGGCGAGGAAACATTCCGCGACCTGATGTCGGTGCCCCGGGAGGCCTGGAAGGCCGAGGTGCTTTCCCACCAGGAACTCTTCGAACGACTGTACGACCGGATCCCCAAGGAGTTCATCCTGATGCGGGAACTGGTGCTCTCGAGTCTGTGGCGTTCGGCGGAGGAGTGGAAGCTGGCCCACGAGACCGAAGAGGATTGAGTGGAGACGTGACCGAGATCGAAGTCATCCGTGACCCGCTCTGGGACAACATCCGTCTCGAGGGTCACGCCGTGCGGGTGCTGGACACCGTCCCGATGCAGCGCCTGCGGTATATCCGGCAGCTCGGTCACGCCTTCCTGGTATATCCCGGAGCGACACATACCCGGTTCGAGCACGCGCTCGGCGCCTATCACCTGACGCGGCGCGCGCTGGCGGCGCTCGACGAGCGGGGCGAGCTGGCGCGGGTACCCGAGGAAGACCGCCTGGCCGCGAAGCTGGCGGCGCTGCTGCACGACATCGGCCACTACCCCTTCTCCCACGCGCTGGAAGAGGCGGGCTTTCCGCATCACGAAGGACTCGGCGTCGGCCGGCTGGGACGCGCCCCGCTGCTCGAGGAACTCACCCGGGTGGGCGTCCCCGGGCTCGGCACCCAGATCGGCAGATTCATCACGGGCCAGAGCCCCAGCCCGCTGCAGGGACTGATCTCCGGTTCGCTCGACCTCGACAAGATCGACTACCTCAGTCGCGACGCCCGCATGTGCGGAGTGCCCTACGGGGCGGTCGACGTGGACCGGCTGCTCGCCTCACTCACGGTGATCGAGATCGCGCCGGGCCGCTTTCAGCTCGGCGTGCAGGAGAAGGGCATCAGCGCCCTCGAGTCGCTGCTCTTCGCCAAGTATCAGATGTACCGCAACGTGTACTGGCACCATGCGGTGCGAAGCGCCACCTGCATGTTCAAGCGGGCGGTCCGCGCCGCGGTGGCCTCCGGGGCACTCACCCCGGAACAGGTGGCCGATGCCACGGACGACGGGCTCATGGAGCGGCTCACCTCCGCGGACCCGACCGGCCTCGCCAGGGCGGTGGCCGCCCGCCGCCTCTACAAGCGTGCGCTCGATCTGCCAGCGAGTGAGGTGCCTGACGAAGCGGACCCGTGGGTCCGCCCACGCCCCGATCTCCTCGAGCGCGTGGAGAACCAGCTCGCAGGCGAGGTCGGCCTGCTGCCGGGCGAGCTGCTGTTCGACTTCCCCAGCAACCCCTCGATGCTTGCCGTCGATCTCCCGCTTCGGACCCGTACCGGCTCGGTGGAGCGCCTCACCGGCGAGGGCCGCGCCGGCCAGTTCGGCCTGCCGCGCGTCGCCGGGGAACTCTATCAGAGCGCCCGACGACTCCGGATCTTCACCGCCGCGCCCATCGCCCGCGACCTCACCGGGGCGCGCGCCCTCATCGCACTGACCCCCGCCGAATTGGAAGCGCAGCTCAACCGTGGGACCCCCCTCCTCACCACCTGAGATCAAGCTGGCCCGGGCGAGCCACGGCCCCGATGTTCCGCAGCACGAGGCCTGCATGCAAACCCTCGCGAAGCGCCGAGCCGCTCGGCGCCTCATCCTCCGCGCGCCCCTCACATGTAAGCGCAATCCTCTCCCTCCCAGCGGGCCACTCTGTCCCGGCCGGTAGCGACAGAGTGGCCCGCCCCAGTGTGACGATGGCCAACTGGCCACTCGTTGGCCCATTCCACATTCGCAGCCATCGGTCCGTTGACGGAGGGTAAGTGCTCTATCGGATGGAACTTGGCCCCGCGACTGCGGGGCGCGGAGCGCGCAGTGTGTCGGCAGGCCCTGACGTGGTACGGCAGGTGCATTAGGAGACGGGCGTACCTCAGGAGAGCGGGGCTCTCCGGCGACACCGCACCGTCATACCACTTACTTGTTAGGAGCATCACCATGAAGCGCCCGATCATCGCCGCCATCTTTGCCCTCGCGCTGTCGACCACCGCCGCCGTGGCGCAGCACGCCGCCGATCAGCAGCCCGCCGCCAAGCCGGCCACCCAGCAGCCCGCCGCCAAGCCGGCCACCCAGCAGCCCGCCGCCAAGCCGGCGACGACGACCGCCCCGGTCAAGACCCAGACCGCGGCTGCCACCACCAAGACCACAACCAGGAAGCACCGCAAGCATTCGGCGAAGACTTCCAGCTCGGCCAAGATGGACTCGACCTCGGCCAAGCCCAAGAACTGACGCCGCTGTCCAACACGAGGCCCCGCCGCTCACCTGAGCGACGGGGCCTCGGCCGTCACGGCATATGTCCGGCGCGCGCTATTCGTGACGGATCGCGTCGATCGGAGACAGCCGGGACGCCCGGAGCGCCGGGTAGATCCCGAATGTCAGGCCGAGCACCAGAGCCGCCGCCGCGCACACCGCCACTGTCTCCCAGCTGAACGCGGCGTAGACCCGGGCCGCTGACTTCTCCCGGATGAGCGCGGTGATTCCAAACGCCCCCGCAAGCCCGACGGCGGCGCCGAGTGCGCTACCGACGCCCGAGATCGCGACGGACTCGGCGAGGAACTGCACCAGCACGTCATGACGGCGCGCCCCGATCGCCTTCCGAACACCGATTTCCCGCGTGCGTTCCGTCACCGAGGCGAGCAGCACGTTCATGATGCCGATCCCGCCGACCAGCAGGGAGATGCCGGTGATCGCCCCCATCGCGAACTTGAACACCAGAAACGCCTGCGCCGCCTGCTCCACCCGCTTCTGGTTCGACGTCACCCGCGCCACCCGCTTCCAGTCGCCATAGCGCGCCGCGAGCCAGGTCTCCGCCGCCCGCTGCACGGCGGGGACCTCCTCGACGGTGCGTGCCTGCAGCGCCAGGTCCGGTGCTCGCGGACGCGGGGTAGGAATCAGCGCGTCGTTCTGCGCTTCGAGCGGCACGTAGGCGATGCCGCCCTGCTCGCCGTCACGCGCGGTGCGCACGCCGACGACCGTGAGGGCGCGGCCTCGCAACCGCACCACCGTTCCCACGGCCGCTCCGGCAGACACGCCCGTCAGCCGCGCCGCAAGCGCGTGGCTCAGCACCACGACCGGGGCGTTGGTCCGCGCCTCCTCAACCGTGAAATAGCGCCCCGCGGCGAACTCGAGCTTAAGCAGCGATGCCGCGCTCGGCAGCGTGGCGGCGATGAGCGCATCCACCGAATCGGCGGCCGTCCCCTGCAGCGTGCCCTGCCCCGTCAGCGTGATGCTTGCGCCCTGTGCCGCGGGAATCTTCGCGAGCAGCGCCTCCGCATCGGCCACAGTAAAGACGGGATAGCCATCGACCGGAAAGATCTGGCCGTCCATATAGAGCGAGGTCCGGGGCGAGAGCACGACCGACTGCAGATCCGTCGTCTGTTCGATCTGCTCCCGCCCGAAGCGCTCGAGCCCATCGCCCAGCGCCAGCACGGCGACCAGTGATCCGGCGCCGATGACCACGCCGAGGGTGGAGAGGATCGTGCGGAGGGGATTGGCGCGGAGGGTCTCGAGCCCGATCGCGATGGAAGAGAGGGACGCACCTGGCATGGCGGGATGACGGAGCGGTTCCCGCGCATGTTTCACCGGCAAGCCGGGCGATCGGACGGTCGCCCGGTTTGGAGGCGCGGGACTACGGCGTACGTGGCGCCGCGGGAACGCTGGGCGAGGTGATGTCGGCCGGAATGTCCGGCTCGATACGGATAATGATCGCCGTGATATTGTCGAGGCCGCCGCGGCGGTTGGCTTCATTGATCAGCCGGTCCACCCACTGCTGCGGACCACCATCGCCGCGAAGAATGGCGGCGAGCTGCTCGTCCTCGAGCATCCCGGTCAGGCCATCGGAAGCCAGCAGCAGAATGTCGCCGGGACGCAGGTGCCCGAAATAGAGGTCGGGCACCACCTCGGCGTTCGCCCCGATACATCGGGTAATCACGTTGCTGTAGGGGTGGACCCGCGCCTGCTCCGGGGTCAGCAGGCCGAGGTCGACCTGTTCCTGGACATAGGAATGATCCTTGGTGACCTGGAGGAAGTGGTCGCCTCGGAGCAGGTATGCGCGACTGTCGCCGACCTGACCGAGGATGTACCGCTGCGGCAGCAGGATGAGTGCGGTGGTCGTGGTGCCCATGCCGCGCTTGTCATGCTCGGTGAGCGTCCGGTCGAAGATTGCGGAGTTCGCCTCGATGACGGCCTGTCGCATGCGCTCGCCGGCCTGGTCATCCGTCAGCCCGCGCAAGGTGCCCAGCTCGCGCGAAACAATGCGCACCGCCATCTCGCTGGCGACCTCGCCCGCCGCGTGACCGCCCATGCCATCGGCCACGATGAAGACCCCGCGGTCGGCGAGCATCAGGTAGTTGTCCTCGTTCCCGGACCGGACGATGCCGGTGTCGGTACGGGCCGCGCAGGAGAATCGCACGGGAATCCGGTTACCTCGTGAGCAGGATGGCGGCAACCACCCCGAGGAGAACAATGACCGCCGCGGGAATCACCCAATTGGGGAATCCCGACGGAGGCGGCGAGGTAACCACGACCGGCGGACGGCGCGGTGACGAACGATGCAGCGCGGGCTCCGTTCCCGGCTGCAGATGCGGCTTGGATTCGCCTGCCGGCGGCGCCGGCATCGGAGCGGGTGTCGGCGGCTTGAGCGGGGCCACCGGTGCCTGAGGCGCGGCAGCGGCCGGCATCGCGGGCGGACTGCTCACCGGCGGCGGCGCTACCGGTGCCGGAGCGCTGACGACGGGCGGCGGCGGTGGCGGCGAAGCCGGCACCCGCACGGCGCCCATCACCTTGGTGCCGGAACCGCTGGCGGTGCCGAGGTGATCATCGGTCGGCTCGAACATCACCGAGACTTCGCCGAACCGGACCACCGCACCCGGGCCGAGCATCGCCTCACCAGAGACCCGCTCGCCGTCCACCCATGTGCCGTTGGTGGACTCGTTGTCGAACAGAATCCACACCCCCTCGCGGCGCTGCAGCTTGGCGTGAGTGCTGCTCACGCTGTCGTCCGGGATGACCAGATCGTTGTACTCGGCGCGGCCGATGTTCACCACCGGAACCCGCACCGGGAGCCGCTGCCCTTTGAGCTGACCGCTTCGGACCAGGAAATTGGCGAGCTGTACCGTTGGCCCCGACGAGCGCACCACCGGCTTCGGCGCTGACGGAGTCGGGAGGGGCATGCCGTGCATCGTGTGCGAGAGGCGTTCGGCCGCGCCGGCGGCCGGGACAGAAGGCGCCGGCGGAGCGGCGGCGGCCGGCTCAGACGGCGCCACCGCCAAAGGGCTGGACGCTCCGGGCAGCGGCGCATCGGCGGCGCGGTCGGCATAGAAACGGAACTCGTGGTCCCCGATCCGGATCACATCTGCACGGGCGAGCACCCGCTGGGCTTCGATCCGGTCGGCATTCACGAAGGTGCCGTTCGTGCTGCTGTCGACCAGGACATAACCCTGCGGCGACGCGAAGATCTCGGCGTGGCGGCGGGAGACGTCCTTGTTGGGGACCACGATATCGCAGCCCGCCTCGCGCCCGATCACCAGCGGGGCCGAGCCGATCGTATACTCCCGGCCATCTGTGAGGCAGACCAGCCGCCCCCCCGTGGCCGCCGTGGCCGGCTTCGGCGCACCCGGCTTCCCGGTCGCCGCGACCATCTTCGCCACGTCGGAGGCGCTGACGAACTGGGTGCTGCCACTGCGACGGGGGTCGTGCACCAGCAGCTCGTGGAGCCCGACCTGGATCTTGTCGCCGTGCAGAGCCGGCGCCGGCTCGGCACCGAGCTTCACGCCGTTCAGCAGCACGTCATTGTCACCGACCCGGCGCACCGAGACGGAACCGTCCCCGGCGCCCACGACCACCGCGTGCGCCGCAGCCACTCCCGTGAGCCGCAGCCCGCAGGAGGGATCGGAACCCACGACTAGTTCCCCCACCGGAATGGGGGTCCGCTGACCGGCAAGTTCCAGTTCCATCATCCGCCGCGCCCTCGATTGTACCGGATGGCCAAACGTATCCGCAGGCTTGTAACCACGCAAGCGATTTGGGCTTACGCGCTCAACGGCTCCCGCCGCTCTTGCCCCCGGAGCTGTAGTTGATATAGGCGCTCGTACAAACCACCCTGCGCCAGGAGTGACCGGTGGGAGCCTCGCTCCCGGATCTCGCCGTGGTGCAGCACCAGAATCTCATCGGCGTGGAGAATCGTGCTCAGCCGATGGGCCACGACCAGGCTCGTGCGCCCGCGCATCAGCTCCGCCACCGCCTCCTGAATCTGCGCCTCCGCCTCGGCATCCACCGAGCTGGTGGCCTCGTCGAGAATGAGGATGCGCGGATCACGGGCCAGCGCCCGGGCAAACGAGAGTAGCTGCCGCTCCCCGACGCTCAATGAGCGGCCCCGCTCCCCCAGCACATGGTGGTAGCCCTCGGGCAATCGCGCAATGAACCGGTCCGCCCCGACCCGCCGGGCGGCGGCCTCCGCCAGTTCCGGCGTGATGGAGGCATCGAGGACCAGGTTCCGCAGAATGTCCCCCGTGGACAGGAACAGGTCCTGCTGCACGAAGCCGATCAGCCCTCGCAGTTCCGCCGGATCGATATCCCGGATGTCCACGCCGTCCACGGTGATGCGGCCCCGCACCGGATCGTAGAAGCGCAGGAGCAGGCTGATGATCGTCGTCTTCCCCGCGCCGGTATGGCCGACCAGGGCGAGCGTCTGGCCGGGTCGGGCGCGGAAGCTCACCCCCTTGAGCACCCAGCCCTCCTCCTCGGCGGCCGCACCCCCCGGCGCGGCCCTGCCGGCGACGGAATGCCCATCGGCGGGCGCCCCGTAGCGGAACCAGACGTCTTCGAAGGCCACCTCCCCCACCGTCGGAGACAAGAGACGCACCGGAGCCGCCGAAGTTCTCACCGTCGGCTCGGTATCGAGCAGCTGGAAGATCCGCTCCGAGGACGCCATCGCGCTCTGCAGCAGGTTGTACTTCTCCGAGAGATCCTGCAACGGCTGAAAGAAGCGCCGGGTCAGCTGGATGAACGCGGCGAGGACGCCGACAGTGAGGGTCCCCGCAAGCACCCGCAGACCGCCGTACCAGAGCAGCAGTGCCAGCGCGACACTGGTGAGAAACTCGACCACCGGGAAGAAGATCGCGTACACGGTGATCGACCGGAGGTGCGCTTCCAGGTGTCCCCGGTTGATCTCGGCGAAATCCCGCGCCGAGGCGCGCTCGCGGCTGAAGAGCTGGACGACCCGCACGCCGGCGAGCTGTTCCTGAAGGTAGGCATTGAGCCGCGCAACCCAGGTCCGGATATCCCGGAACGAGGTGCGGACGTGACGCCGGAAGGTGACGGCGACGACGATCATTAATGGAATCACCGCGAACGCCACCAGCGCCAGCCGCCAGTCCACGACGAGCATCATCGCCACAATCGCGATGATCGTGAACACGTCGCCGAAGACCGTCACTACCCCAGACGAGAACAGCTCGTTCAGCGTCTCGACGTCCGACGTGACCCGGGTCATGAGGCGGCCCACCGGGTGGCGGTCGAAGTACGGCACGCTTAGCCGCTGGAGATGACTGAACAGCTGCAGCCGGAGGTCGGCCATCACCCGCTGGCCCATCCACGAGGTGAGGTAGGCCTGACCGTAGTCGAGCACGAACTCGAAGACCAGGGAACCGAAGAACAACAGCGCCAGCACCCGGAGCAGCCCCATATCCTTCGCCGGGACCGCGACATCGAGCGCGCGCTGGGTCAGCGCCGGACCAACCAGCGTCAGGGCGGCGGCGCCGAGGAGCAGCAATAAGGCGAGCGCGGCGAGCAGCCCGTACGGACGCAGGTAGTGCAGCAGCCGCCGCATGAGTGCGGCGTCGTAGCTCTTCTCGTCGGGTTCGTCGCGGGAGTCCGGCGCGGCCATCAGCGTGGTAATGATCCGGAGGCGGGCATCGGGGAGTCGGAGAACTCCTCGGTCTCGTCGAGCGCCAGATCGTCCTTCCCCTTGAGGCGGGTGTGGATCCAGCGTGAGAACACGCCGAACCCGAAGGCCAGCGTGAAATACGACAGAATGGAGCGCCAGATGAGCGTGTACAGCGGCCCGAGTTCCTTGGGGATGTACACCGATGACATCACCGCAGTCGACAGGATCTCCGCGATCCCCGACGCACCGGGTGTCGGGGCGAAGTAGAGCAGGAAGGTGATGAGCGTCTGCACCAGCAGCACATCGACGAACTGCGCCTCGATCCCGACCGCGCGGAGCGCGACATACCCCGCGAGCAGCTTGTTGGCGTGGGAGGGCGCCGACAGCAGCGTCGCCCACAGCAGCGCGAGCCAGCCCTTGGGGCTGTTGAAGGCGAGGACACTCTCATGGGCCTCGTCGATCCCGCGGCGCAGTCCGTCGATCCGCCTGGCGACCCGCTCGCTGCGTCCAGCGATGCGCTCCGCGACCCACATCAATCCCCGGCGCGCGATATTGGGAAAGACGATCGCCCCCACCAGCACCACCCCGATGCCGACGAACAACCCGAGGCTGCCAAGGAACAGATCGTAGAGAGTGAGACCGAGGACGTCGCCGTGATTGCCCAGCGAGCGGCCCGCACCAACGGCGATGGCGAGCGGGCCGGCCAGGGCGAAGAACAGCACGGTCGCGATGAACGACATGAGTGTCGTCGTCACCGCCAGCGGCAGCGGCACGCCGGCGCGGCGAAGCGCGTAGATCGTCATCGGCCCCGCGCCCGAATTGAACGGCGTGAGGTACGCGGCCCACGCACCCATGCCGCCGGCCAGAAACATCCCGCCGAGCGGCGGGTGCGGATGGACGTGCCGGACCAGCACCCAGTTTCTGAGCCCCCCGCCAAACCAGTCCATCGACGCGAGGCCGAGTCCCACCAGGATCCAGAACCAGTGAATGCGGCCGAGCGCCTGGACGAAGGCGGGCAGGTTGTTGCCATACAGCAAGACCCCGGCGTAGCCGAGGACTGAGATGCCGACGAAGACGAGGAATCCGCGAAGCAGGAGTCGCGGACTGAGGACGGAAGCCATTGGAGGCCAAATCTAGTATTCTTTCCGGCCCATGTCGTCCCCTGTCCTTCGCATCGTCAACGCCCGGCAGCACAATCTCAAGGGCGTCACCGTCGACCTGCCCCGGCGGGCGCTGATCGTCATCACCGGCCCCTCGGGATCGGGCAAGAGTTCACTGGCCTTCGACACCCTCTACGCCGAGGGTCAGCGGCGCTACATCGAGTCGCTGTCGACGTACGCCAAGCAATTCCTCGAGCGCATGCCCAAGCCGCTCGTGGACCGGCTTGAGGGCCTCGCGCCGGCAGTCGCGATCGAACAGCGAAACCCCGCCGTCTCCAGCCGGTCCACCGTCGGCACGGCGACCGAGATCTACGACTATCTGCGGCTCCTCTGGGCGCGGATCGGGCGGCAGCAGTGCCGGGTCTGCGGCAGCCCGGTCCGCCGCGACTCCCCCCAATCCGCTGCAGACGACACCCTCGCGCAGGTGACCGGACGGCTGCAGATCACCTTCCCGCTGGCGCCGTCACAGCGCCAGAGCCACACCGCGATCGTGGAGAATCTCGGAGCTCTGGGGTTTGTTCGCATCATCGCCGACGCCGTGCCGTTGCACCTCGAGGAACTGCCCGACGGGATGGACCTCGCCGCGGCGGACGAGCTGCTCGTCGTCGTCGACCGCCTCAACCTCGAGCCCTTACCGGGCAGTGGGGTGGCCGAAGCACCCAGCCGATTGCTGCAGGCCATCGAGACTGCCTTCGCCGAGGGAGAAGGCATCGCCGTCCTGCTGCACGACGGCGGGCGGCTCCGCTTCACCGAGCGGCCCGCCTGCAGCCGGTGCGACACCCCGGCGGTGAGCGTCACTCCCGCCCTGTTCTCGTTCAACAACCCGCGCGGCGCCTGCCAGGCCTGCAACGGGTTCGGCGCGGTGCTTGAGTACGACGAGTCGCTCATCATCCCCGACCCGTCTCGCAGCCTGGCCGAAGGCGCAATCGATCCCTGGACCAAGCCTCGTTACGAGACTCGGCGGCGGATGCTCCTTTCCGCCGCGCGTGCCCTCGGCGCCGACACCGAGAAGCCCTGGTCGAAGCTCACCACCAAGCACCAGCGCGAGCTCCTGCATGGGAAACAGGGCCGCTACCTCGGCATCTTCCCGTTCCTCAAGGGACTCGAGGAAAAGCGCTACAAGCAGTACATCCGGGTCTTCCTGCGTCAGTACCAGCTCGCGAAACGCTGCCCGACCTGCGAGGGGAGCCGGCTCAACCCCGACGCACTCGCCGTCCGGATCGCGGGCGAACCGATCGCCGCCGCCGCGGCCCGCACGGTGGACGAACTGCACGACTGGCTCAACGGGCTGACGCTCTCCGCCTTCGACCGTCAGGTGGCCGAGCTGATCCTCACCCAGCTCGCGCAGCGGATCACCTACCTGCGCGATGTGGGGCTCGGCTACCTGACCCTCGATCGCCTGACACGGACCCTCTCCGGCGGGGAGGCCCAGCGCATCGCCCTGAGCAACGCCCTCGGCAGCAAGCTGGTCGATGCCCTCTACGTGCTGGACGAGCCGTCCATCGGCCTTCACCCGCGCGATATCGACCGCCTCCTCACACTGCTCCTCCGCCTGCGCGACCAGGGCAATACGGTCATCGTCGTCGAGCACGATCCCGCCGCGATGCGCCACGCCGACTTCATGCTGGAGCTCGGTCCGGGTGCCGGCGAGCACGGCGGCCAGCTCGTGTACGCCGGCCCCGTCAGCGGCGCGACCGAGTCCCTGACGGGCCAGTACCTCTCGGGCCG
>DAINRP010000078.1:0-12551 GCA_036741755.1 Gemmatimonadales bacterium | reverse complement strand
GAATCGCGATGGCGGCCAGAATGCCGATGATCACCACGACGATCAGAAGCTCAATGAGTGTAAAGCCACGGCGATTGAGCATTTTCCCCCCCCATTTGGACGATGAACTCGTGCTGGCCGCTGGACCAGCTACTGATGGCGAGCAGTGTTGCAACGGTTGTACCCACCGCGCACGTATCCGCGAAGTCATTGTGCGCAAACCGGATACATTCCGAACCAGGGACCGGGGCTAGAGTGGCCGGAGCCGCATTTTGCATTGCCCGCCGACGAAGCCGCTTCCAAACCGAGTGCCGCAGCCCTCTGCCGGTACCCCTGGGTCACTCCGGCGGTGGCGCGACCTGCTCTTCGTAGCGGGACAGCTTGCGGTACAGCGTCGAGGGATCGATCCCGAGCACCTCGGCGGCGCGGGTCTTGTTGCCACCCTCCGACTGAAGCACGTACATGATGTATGCGCGCTCGATGACCTCGAGCGTGGGATTGGGATAGGAGCGCTCGGCCACCAGCGGTTCCTTGCGCCGGCGCGTGATGCGCTCCGGCAGGGCCGCCGGATCGATGAGGTCCCCGCGAGTCAGCACCCAGGCGTGCTCCAAGGCGTTTTCGAGTTCGCGGACGTTGCCCGGCCAGTCGTAGACCATGACCGCATCCAGGGCTTCGGAAGAGAGCGCCTTGGGCTCACTGCTGTGTTCCGTGGCCAGACGCTGCAGGAAGGACTCGACCAGCAGCAGCACATCCTCCCGCCGCTCGCGGAGCGGCGGGAGGTGCATCGTGATGACGTTCAGCCGGTAGAACAGATCGGAGCGGAAACGGCCCCGACGCGCCTCCTCCTCGAGGTCGCGGTTGGTCGCGGCGATGATGCGCACATCGACCGGGATCGCTTCGGTCGCACCCACGGGAATCGCTTCCCGCTCCTGCAGCACGCGCAGCAGCTTGACCTGCAGCGCCGGCGGCATCTCGCCGACCTCGTCGAGGAAGAAACTCCCGCCTCGCGCAGCGGCGAAGAGTCCCTGCTTGTCGCGGACAGCACCGGTGAATGACCCCTTCACGTGGCCGAAGAGTTCGCTCTCAAGCAGGTTTTCCGGAAGCGCACCACAGTTGATCGAGAGGAACGGACCGTCGGTCCGGTTGGAGCTGTTGTGCAGGTACCGGGCGATGACCTCCTTCCCGGTGCCACTCTCACCCTGGATGAGGACCGTGGAGTCGGTCGGCGCCACCTGTTCGGCGAGTTTGAGCGTGTCGAGGAAGCGGCGGGATTTGCCGATCGGCCGATTGACCCCCGCCCGGTCCCGGCGCTTGATCTCCTGGCGCAGGTGCTTGTTCTCCACCCGCACCGCCCGGTATTCGCAGGCCCGGCGCAGGATCGCCACCAGCTCATCGTTGGCGAAGGGCTTCTGGATGTAGTAGTAGGCCCCGGCATTGACCGCGGCGATCGCCGTCTGCAGCGAGGCCTGGGCGGTCATCAGGATCACCGGCGTCATCGGGTCCTGCTCGCGCGCGGCGGTCAGGATGTCGAGGCCGGTCACCTGCGGCATCCGCACATCGGTGAGCACGATGTCGTGGGTGCCGGCCTTGATGGCCTCGAGTCCCGCCTTGCCGCCCTGTGCGGTGGTGACATCGAATCCTTCCTTCTTGAGAAGGATCCTGAGAGTGTCGAGAATCCCGGACTCGTCGTCGATGACCAGGACAGATGGTTTCTGGCTCATGCCGCTTCCTCCGCCGCACGTCGGGCGGGAAAGAAGATGGTGAAGGTCGTCCCCGCGTCGGGCGCGGAATCCACGAGTACTACGCCGCGATGGGCCTCAACGGCCCGCTGCACGATGGCGAGGCCGAGGCCGGTGCCGCCGGCGCGGCCGGTGACGAAAGGCTGAAAGAGGCGGTCTCGCAACTCCTCGGGAATCCCCGGACCGGTGTCTCGTACCTCGAGGCAGACGGGCTGCTCGATACTGCATCCCCCGGGCAATTCGGCGGGCTTCGCCGGCCGGGTCGTGACCGACACCATCGTCGGACCACGCGCCGCCTGCACCGCGTTGAGCAGGAGGTTGGCCACGACGCGGTGCAGCAGATCCTCGTCGCCCTCCAGCACCGTGCGGAATCCCTGGACGCGGATCTCGATGTCAGGGCGGCAGTCGGGGTGCTCCCGAACCAGCCGGGCCGCGGCGGTGACCACGGACTGCAGATCCAGCGGGACGAATTCGGTGGCGCGCACCCTGGCGAAGTCCAGAAACTCCGAGAGCAGGCGGCTGAGCCGGTCGCTCTCCCGCACGATCAGCTGCGCAAGATAGCGATCGTCCTCGTCCGCGTGGGCCGAGCGGGAGAGTTGCTCGACCGAACTGCGGATCGAGGCCAACGGATTGCGGATCTCGTGTGCCAGGGACGCCGAGAGCGCGGCGACTGCTTCGAGGCGCTCCGCGCGCAGATTCAGCTCGTTGAGCCGCTTGAGATCCGAGATGTCCGTGAAGATCGCCGTCACCGACGGGCGCCCATCGGCATCACGCTCAAACGTCGTGGTGGACAGGCCGATCGGGAAGATGCGACCATCCTCGTGCAGCACGGTGCCTTCACCCCGGCTCACCTTTCGGCCATGACGGATCGCCGCGACTATCGCCGCCCAGAGTTCCGGCGAGCGAAGCTTCAGCTTGTCGAGCACCGGCAGGCCGGTCGTTGTCTCCCCGTCAATCTGCAGCAGCCGCTCGGCCATTGGATTAATGAACGCCAGCCGGCCGGTATCGTCGACCGTCATGACGCCGGAGCGGATGTTGCGCAGGATTTCATCCGCTTCCAGCCGGACCCGGCGGAGTTCGCTCTGCAGCGATTCGCGCTCCGCGCCGGCCGCGCGAAGCCGGTGGGCCAGCGCGCCCACCAGCAGATAGGCGGCGACGAAGACCCCGACCTGTCCCCAGAAGGCGAGCCCCACGCGCGCGGGCTGCTGCCAGACACTGTCGGCGAAATAGATCGCCGCGATACTCAGCGCCACCAGGAGCCCGCCGCCGAAGGACATCAGCAGCGCGTAGGCAGCGATGATCAGGATATACAGCGAGGGAAAGGCGCTGTCAGGCCCGCCGGTGAAATGCACCAGCAGCGTGATCAGTCCAATGTCGCCGAGCGCCTGACACAGCAGGAAGAGATCGCCGGGCTGCCGGCCGCGGATCCGGACGAACCAGTGCCCGTACGCCGTCAGGACGAACGCCGAGAGCACCACGACGCTGACCAGGAACCGCTGCTCCCGGCTGACCGTCCACACCAGGGCAGCCAGCACCAGGATGGCGACGGCCAGCGCGAGCCGGGCGCCGAAGACCCACCCGAGCAGGGTCTTCTGGTCCGGAAGTGCGCGGTCAGGGGTACGAGCGGTGGCAGAGGTCATCAACGTCGGTGTAAAGTAGCAGGTGGTGGGCGACGGGCGACAGGCGACGGCGATAAGTTCCGGGATGGACTGGACCGTCTACATCCTCCGTTGCGCCGACGGTTCGCTGTATACCGGCATCGCGCGCGACGCGACGCGCCGAGTGGCGGCCCACAACGCCGGCCGGGCTGCCGCGTATACCAGGCCACGGCGCCCGGTGACCCTCGTCCATCAGGAAGGCGCTCCCAGTCACTCGGCGGCGCTCCGGAGAGAGTGGGCGATCAAGCGCCTGAGCCGAAAGGAAAAGGAGAGCTTCCTCATGAGCCGCCAGTCCTCCGCCGCCGGGCCGTCCGCGACCTCCTCCGGCTTCCCCGGATTTCGCCCCGCCGCAATCCGGTTCCTCAAGCAGCTGGCGCGGAACAACCGGAAGGACTGGTTCGAGGCGCACCGGGGGAGCTACGAAGGCGAGTTGCGGGAACCCATGAAGGCACTGGTCGAGGAGGTCGATGTCCGGCTCGCCGCCTTTGCACCGGAGATCACCGGCGACCCCCGCCGGTCGATGTTCCGGATCCACCGGGACGTGCGATTTTCGCGGGACAAGTCGCCCTACAAGACCCACGCGGCCTGCTGGTTCTATCATATGGACGCGGGACGCGGAGTCGGGGGTGAGGCCGAGGGGGGCGCGGGATTCTACTTCCATCTCGAGCCGGGTCAGTTTCTCATCGGGGCAGGAATCTGGATGCCACCCAGGACCGCGCTGGCGAAGATCCGCGATGGACTCGCTGAAGATCTCGGCGGCTTCGAGCGCATCGTGCTGGCTCCTAGATTCCGGCGGCGGTACGGCTCGCTGGATACGGAGGGCATGCTGACCCGGTTGCCCCGTGGATTCAGGGAAGACCACCCGGCCGCGCGCTGGCTCCGCTACCAGTCGTTCACGCTCGGCCGGTCGCTGCGCGAGCGGGAGGCACTCTCACCCCGGCTCGCCACGACGCTCGCCCGCGACTTCGAGGCGCTCACCCCCTTTGTGCGCTGGCTCAACACGGCACTGGGATTCCGGTCCCTCGACCGGCGGGTGTGACGAGGCGAGGGCGGATGGCGGGTGGTGGGCGCGGGGTGACTGGCGGGCGGGCGACGACGGGGGACTACCCGCGGGCGACCACAAGGGTCGCCCTTACATTGTAGGGATGAGCGAGGTCCGGCGTACGCCTTCCATCCCGGTTCTGTTTGCGCGAGCGATGCGGCTCCGCTGTCCCGCGTGTGGTGGGGGACCGCTCTTTCAGACGTGGCTCAAGATGCGTGTGGCCTGCCCCGCCTGTGGCCTCCGCACCGAGCGAGGCGAGGACGGCTACGTCGTGGGCGCCTACATGTTCAACATCGTCGCCGCCGAACTCCTGTGGGCCTCCGTGGTCGCGGCGGTCGCCATGTTCACCTGGCCGACGCCACCCTGGAACCTGCTCCTCTACGGCGGCGGCACGATGATGCTCGTGACACCATTTCTGTGTTATCCGTTTTCCAAGACGGTCTTCCTGGCCTTCGACCTGGTGTTCCGTCCCGCCGACGAGACGGAATCCTAGTCATCCGGCGTCACCCACCCGACCGACATCCCCGACGATCTCATGCCGCCTGTCCCGCCGCCCACCCGCGTCCGCCTCGACAAGTGGCTCTGGGCCGCCCGCTTCTTCAAGACGCGCGCGCTCGCCGTCGAGGCCATCGATGGCGGCAAGGTGCAGGTCAATGGCGATCGGGTGAAGCGGGCCAAGCTCATCCAGATCGGTGAGCGGATCGCGATCCGGCTCGGGCCCTACGAGCATGTGGTGGAAGTCCGGGGCCTGGCTGAGCGACGGGGACCGGCGGCAGCGGCCGCCCTGCTGTATGCGGAGACCGCCGAGAGCATCAAGGAGAGGGAGCGTGTCGCCTTCCAGCTCAAGGCGGCGCACGTGCTGTTCGTCCCGGAGACCAACGAACGCCCGACCAAGCGTGACCGGCGGCGCCTGGAGGAGTTCCGCAAGAAGTCCGGCTGGGACTAAAGGTTCCGGCGGGCTTACCGATACTGTCTACTAGCGGCTCCGGGCTCGAGGAAGGCCCCCTGTCTGGCCGCGTGCGGAAGAGCGGAGGACCCCCTGATGTCCGTCTCCGGCACTGCGATTACCACGGCGCTGAACGCGCTCAAGATGTACAGCCGGCGGGTGGACCGATCCGCCGAGCAGATTGCTGCTGTCGGTCTCACCGACCTGCCGACCGACGCGGGCGACTCGGCTGGCATGCCCGGCCTGTCCGCGACGTCCGGCGGGTCGGTCGATCTCACCGACGCGATGACCAGTATGCTGATCGCCCAGCGGGCCTTTTCCGCGCAGCTGCGGGTACTGAAGACCGCGGATGAGATGCTGAAGGAAAGCGTCGACGTCGTCGGCAGGAAGTAATCGGCGGCAGCCCTGCAGCCCCCGGCCATCGTGGTGATGGCCGGGGGCTGCTGCCGTTCAGGGATCGACGATGATCTGGGCGGTCATGGAGGGATGGGGCTCGCAGTGGTAGCTGAAGGTCCCGGAGGTCGGGAAGAGGAACGTAAACGTGGTCCCCGGATCGATCAGCGCCGAACCCCAGGCGCCGCCATCCGCGGTGCTGGTGTGCGAGGGAGTTCCGGCCGGCTCGCAGTTGAGCCAGGTGACCTTGTTGCCCGCCTTGACGTGGACCGGGGTCGGCTGGAACGAGAAGCCGCGGATCGCAATCACCGTCGAGCCGAACTGCGAGGGATCGAGGCTGACGCTGCAGGCGCCACCGGAGGGACCGGTGACATTGCTGCGCTCGCTGAAACACGCGGCCGCGAAAGCCAGCAGTGCCAGGCCGGCCGCCCCCGAACAGATCTTCCGAATCATCGCCATCTCCTCACTTCACCACGACCGTCCCCTTCATGAAGGGGTGCGGCGTGCAGTGGAAGGCATAGGTGCCCGGTCGGGTGAAGGTGTAGCGCCAGACCTGACCGTTCTCGATCAAGTCCGAGTCGAAGCTGTTGTCGTCCGCGGTCACGGTGTGCGGGACCGGATCTTCATTCTTCCATTCGATCGTCGTGCCGACGGTGATCTCCAGGGTCGCTGCGGTGAACTGAAGTCCCTGCATCGCGCTCTTCATCAGCGGGCCGGTCACCGGGCCGGTCGGCACCTGGCCCGGCGCGACCGGTGCAGGCACTCCCGGCGTCACGGCCGCGGGTGGAGCAGGCTTGGGCTTGTGGCCAAAGTAGCGCGCGAGGGTGATCGGGATGGTGAACTCGAACCCGTAGCGGACCTGTTTCGCGCCCCGTGAGGCACCCTGGAGGGTGCCGGTGTTGGTATTCGACGCGTGCAGTGAGATGGTGTGCGGCGTGTTGGGGATTGCGACGGCGAGCCCCGCACTCCACCCGCCCCGTTCCCCCGTGGCGGCATTGAGCCGGGTCAGCCTGACGTAGTCGCCGTGAACGCCCAGGTGCCGAGTCAGCTTGAGCACGGCGCCGCCGCCGAATCCGAACTGTGGATCGCCGTTCTTCTTGAGCGGATCGGAGAGGGCCCGTCCGACGGCGATGAGCCGGAGCGGCCCCATGACCCGCCCCACCGACAGCTCTCCATCCACCCCCTTGGCGGCGAGGTTGTAGCCGATCTGCCCCGAGAGGTCGACCGGGAAGCCGCCCGCCTGCGTCTTCGGCCGGGCACGCAGGAAGAACTCCCACTCGTTCGGGTAGGCGGGGGCGAGGGTGGAGTTGGTCGAATAGTTGAACCCGATCGTGGTGCCCTTGAGGAGGGAGGTCGCCACGAGGAAGGTGGGGAAGTTGCTCACCTTCCGGACGGGCCCCGGACTCCGGACGAAGCGGTGCAGGAAGTTGAACTGGACCGTGCCAGGGCGCACGACCCAGTCACCGGAGACATTCGGCGACCGGTCGAGGTTGCCCTGCGCCGCCGCGAGCGCGGGAAGCGCAATCAGGACCGCGCACGCGAGGATGCTTCGTTTCATGCCTGCTCCCATGGTTGCTGGTATTGAGCATCCGCCCGCCTGCGACGCGCCCGGTGGCGCGCTGTGGGCCTACTGCACCCGGATCCTGCCGTTCATGCCCTGATTCTTGTGAATGGAGCAGAAGTACTTGTAGTCGCCCACCTGGGTGAAGGTGCGGGAGACATTCGAGCCCGGCGCCGTATCGCCGACGTTTCCCGCCGGCGGCGCGATGGTCTCGAAGGTGATGTTATGCGTCGTGCCCGAGATCTGCCACACCACCGTCTGGCCCGGGCGGATGGTGACATCGTCGGGGTTGAAGCTGAGCCCCGGCGTGAGAATGGTCGCCGCCGCGACGATGCCCACCGTCACCAGCGAGGTGCCGGTATGGGTCGTCGCGCCGGAGGTGAGGGACGCCGTGATCGTCGCTGTGCCGGCCGCCACGCCGGTCACCAACCCGGTCGCACTCACCGTCGCGACGAGCGGATTGCTCGACTGGTAGGTCGGCGCCGGGAGACCGATCATCGGCGCACCATTCTGGTCGACCGGCGTGGCATCGACCTGCACTGTGCCGCCCACCACCACCGACGGCGACTGTGGCAGGACCTGCAGCGCGGTGTAGACCGGGGTTCCGCCGCCGCCGGTCACGACGACCGTCCCCGTCATCCCGTTGTGCCTGGTGCAGACGTACCCGTACGTGCCCGCGCTCGTGAAGGTGCGCGACTGGCTGCTGCCCGCCGGCTGATCGGGGATGTTGCCGCCCGGCGGCTGCAGCCCGCCGAAGGTCACGTTATGGGTGTTGCCGGAGAACTGCCAGGTCACCGTTGCACCGACCGCGATGTTCACCGTCCCCGGCGAAAAGCTCAAATTGGGCGTCGTCACCGTAACACCGCCGGGCACCGGCGTGGTCACGATGAACGTGGCCGTTGCGACGTGGGATGTGGCCCCGCTGGTGATGGTGACGGTGATGTTCGCCGTCCCGGCACCGATGGCGGTCACCAGACCGGCGGCATCGACGGTGACCACGGCCGCACTGGAACTCAGATAGGTCGCAGGCGGAAGGCCGGTCATCGGGACTCCGGACTGATCCAGCGGGGTCGCCACGAGTTGCACGGCGCCTCCCACCTGCATGGTCGCCGTCGCCGGCGTGACCGACACCGCCGTGAAGACCTGGGTCTGCCCGGACTGCACGATGACCGACCCGGTCATGTTGTTGTGACGGGTGCATTCGTAGGTATAGACGCCCGCCGCAGGAAAGACGCGCTGGACCACACTCCCCACCGCCTGATCGGGCACGTCGCCGCCCGTGGGCACCGGCCCGGGAAGCCAGGTGACGTTGTGCACCGCCCCGGAGAACTGCCAGGTCACCGACTGACCCACCAGGACGGTGACGGACGGGGGCGCGAAGGTGAGATTGGGCGTCGTCACGGTCGCGCCGGCCGAAGGAGCGCTGATCGTGATGACCGCCGTGGCCGCGTGGGTCGCCCCGCCACTGGTGATGGTCGCCGTGATGGTATCGATGCCCGCGCTGGCCGCGGTGAGCAGGCCAGTCGAGGCAATGACGGCGACGGCGGTGTTCGAACTGATGAAGGTGGCCGCCGGCAGGCCCGCCATGGGCACGCCGCTCTGATCGAGCGCGGTCGCCGTGAACTGGGCGGTCCCCCCGACCAGGAGTGAAAGTGCGGCCGGCGTGATCGAGACCGCCGTGAACTGCTGCACCTGCCCCGACTGCACAATCACCGTCCCCCGCATGTTCGCGTGACGGGTGCAGTCATACGTGTACTGACCGGCGGCCGTGAAGACCCGCGAAACCTGGGATGGGGGAATCTGGTCGGCGATGTCGCCACCGGGAGGGACGGCGGCGCCGAAGGTGACGTTGTGGGTGGCACCGGTGAACAGCCAGGTCACCGTGTCGCCGACGGTGACGGTGATAGTCGCCGGCGCGAAGCTGGTCCCGGGGGTGTTCACCGGATGGGTCGGTCCGCCGGCCGGCGCAGCGGTGACCACGACCCGCGCCGTGTCCGCGTGGGTCACCGCTCCGTCCGTCACGCTCGCGAAGACCCGCGTGCTTCCCACGGCCTGACCGGTAATCGCGTTGCCGGTCGCCGACGCAATCGTCGTATCCTCGACCGTCCAGGCCACGCCAGGCAATCCGCTGATCGCCGCACCGTCCTGATCCCGAGCGGAGGCCGTCAACTGGACCACCGTCCCCACCGCGACTGATACGCTGTCCGGGGTGATGACGACCGAACTGAAGACCGGCGCCGGCGGCGCCTCGAGGGCGGCCCCACCCCCACCGCAACTCACGAGTGCGGCGGCGGCTGCGGTCAGTACGCAGCGACTCCAGCGGAAGGCGGTCATCGGTCCTCCAGGGACGTCGGGGAAAGCGTGTGGGTGGCCTCGAGCCGGGGCAACATGCCTGGCTCGGCGCGATCGCAGAGAGAGATACCTGTCCCACAGCATAGCATTCATCGTTCCCGATTACGGGCACTGGGGGTGCTCCTGAGCCCCTGTCATGCGACACCACGGAAGTCGTTGCCTGATATTGAGTTGCCGTGCCATGATGCGCGCTCACCGACTGGGTCCGTGGGTCGCCGAAGGCAACGCGACCCGCCTCGAAACGGAGCGGCTGTAGCGAAGCGGTGCAGATCTAGAGACCGTGCAGCCAGGCGCGGGCATCGGCGATTTCACCAGGCTCGAGCTGGTGACCCGCCTCCCGCCAGTCGAGAGTCACCTCGGCGCCCGCGGCACGGAGGATCCCCGCAAGGCGTTCGGCGTTCGGCACCGGAACGATCGGATCGAACCGGCCCTCCCCCATCAGGACACGGGTGCCTGACAATGCCGGCGGTGTCCCCGGCTCGAAGGGAACCATCGCCCGCCAGAGCACCGCCTGCCGGATCAGGCCCGGGTGCCGAAGCAGGAGACTGGCTGCGATGTTGGCGCCATTGGAGAACCCCACGGCGGTGAGGCCGGCGGGGTCGAGTCGGCGCTCCTCGACCTGGGCTCGCAGAAAGGCCGCCAGTTCATCGGTCCGAAGGGCAAGATCCTCCTGATCGAACACCCCTTCCGCGAGCCGCCGGAAGAAGCGGGGCAGCGTTCCCTCAAGCACTCGGCCCCGTGGACTGAGCAGCGTGGCCTCCGGGGCCAGCGCCCGTCCGACAGGCAGCAGATCGGCCTCGTTCCCGCCGGTGCCGTGCAGCAGCAGGAGCGTCCGGGCGGTCGTGCCTGGCACGAACTGGAAGGTGAAGAGACTGGTCATGGACTCGGCACCAGGATGCCGGGCAGCCCGCGCTCGATACGTGCGCGCTGTGGTTCGTACTGCGGCGGGAGCCGAAGTTCCGCGCCGAGGGTGGCCTCCGGCTCATCGATCAGGAAGCCCGGATCGTCGGTCGCGACCTCGAACAGCACGCCGCCCGGCTCACGGAAGTAGATCGACCGGAAGTACTGGCGATCGATGACTGGCGTCACCTGCAGGCCGAATCCGAGGACTTCGCCACGCAGTCTCGCCTGGTGATCTCCATCTGATGCCCGCCACGCGACATGGTGCACCGTCCCGGCGCCCATCGACCCCGGACTACTACCGGCATCCCGCACCAGATCCACGCCACCGCCTTCTCCGCCCCGTGGCCGGAAGCGCTGGATCTCGCCATCGGACCCCGACGGTACCAGGCCCAGCACATCGGTCAGCAGGGATGCGGTCGTGTCAGTCCCTCGCAGCTGCACCAGATTTCCGTGAATCCGCCTGATGGCCGCTGAGTCGGGAATCGTCTCAAGGGACGTGCTCACGCCCCCGTTGGCCGCGAAATCCTCGATGAGTTCGAGTCCGAGGCCATCGGGGTCGGCAAAGCGAAGCGTGTGCGCGCCGAAACGCTCGCTGGCCTTCAGACCGCTCACGCCGGCCTCGGTGAGGCGCTCTTTCCAGAATCCGAGGGAATCCGCGGGGACCGCCAAGGCGGTCCGTACCACCTGCCCGGCGCCGTCACGGCCGCGACGCGCCCCCGCCCAGGGAAAGAAGGTGAGCAGCGTACCGGGCTGACCTGTCCGGTCACCGTAGTAGAAGTGGTAGGTCGATGGGTCGTCGAAGTTGACGGTCCGCTTCACCAGTCGCAGCCCCAGCGTCCCGGCATAGAAGTCGAGGTTGCGCTGCGGATCGGAGGCGATCGCGGTGACGTGATGAATGCCGGTGGTGGGGGAAGTCATGGGAACGATCTCCTGCAGACGGCCGTCGGCCGCCAGCGTTGGGCCCTCGGTAGATACTGCGACGTCGAACGATACGGTCACGCGATTACGTCTCCGCCCGGATGGTGAGTCCGAGCTTGCGGCAGAGCCGGCCGAGTTCGCGCTGCTCGGCGGGGGTGAGTGCGCCCAGCAGCGCGGCGATGCGCGCGGCGTGAGCCGGGAAGGCCGCGGCCACAAGCGACTTCCCCTTCTCGCTGAGGCGCACGAGGTGCGCCCGGCGATCTTCCGGATTGGGATCCCGGCGCACCAGACCACCGCGCTCGAGATTATCCATCACCGTGGTCAGATTGCTTCCGCTTACCAGCAGTTTCTCGCAGAGTCGGGCCTGCGGCATCGGACCGAGGTGCCAGAGCGCCTCGAGGACGCCGAACTGGCTTTCGGTCAGGCCATGCTCTTTCTGCAGCACCGGGTTGAGCCGCGCCGTGACCGTGTTGACCGCCCGGCGCAGCTTCACGAAGGTGCCCAGGGCCAGGAGGGTCGCCGGATCGCGTCGCAGGCTGGCTCTCATATAACTCCACGTCGGATAGTACGATATCGAACATAAGAGCCGGACCGAGGATCGTCAAGCCGGGTCGGTCCGGTCCGCTGCGGCCAGCAGCGCAGCGCGGTCAATCGTGTGTCCGCCATCGAACCGGCGGATTCGCGCCGTCACGCCCAGCACGCGCAGCACTTCCGCATTGGCCTCGATGGTCTCCGGCGGTGCGTAGGGGTCCCGATCGCCGGCGGCGAAGATGACCGGCGTCCTGCCGATGCGCGGCGCGAGAGCCGCCGGAGGAACGTCGCGCGGCAGGGGTGTACCCCACAGAATGAGGCGTTCGGGATGGATGGAGCCCTGGGCCACCCACCGGGCTGCCATCACCGAACCCTGGGAGAAGCCGAGCAGGGAGAACCGGGGACGCCAGGTTCCAAATCCGTCCATGAGATGATGCAGCAGCTGATCGAGATATCGCAGGTGGTCGGTGAGATCCGCCTCCCGGTCCTCCCGGGTGAGCCAGTTCGCGCCGACGACCTGGCCATGCCG
>DAINRP010000077.1:0-12559 GCA_036741755.1 Gemmatimonadales bacterium | reverse complement strand
CCCGGCCGTAGCCACTCCGGAGGGCGTTGGCTAGGTTTGTCAGCGGCCGGGGCACCTTCGCCGATTCTGATTCAGATCGAGGTCCGTCTTGCGTATCGCCGTCTGCCTGAAGCGCGTGCCCGACACGACCGCCAAGATCGTCGTCGGGGCCGATGGGAAGTCCATCGACGAAGCCGGAGTCAAGTTCGTTCCCAATCCCTACGATGAGTACGCGATCGAAGAGGCCCTGAAGCTCCGCGAGGCGGCTGGGGCCGGCGAGACCGTCGTCATCTCCGTGGGCACCGATGCCGCGCAGGAGACGATCCGCACCGCACTCGCGATGGGGATCGACCGCGGGGTGCTGCTGCAGACCGCCGGCTCGGCCGACGGGCTCGAAGTGGCGCGTGCGCTCGCCGCGGAACTCAAGGCCGGCAACTTCGATCTCATCCTGTGCGGCAAGCTCGCCGTGGATGACTACAACCATCAGGTCGGCCCGATGCTCGCCGAACTGCTCGGTCTCCCCTGCGTCACCGCCGTGGCGCATCTGAAGGTCACCGACGGCGCGCTCGAGGCCGAGCGCGAGATCGAAGGCGGGGTGGAGACCTCGACCTGCGCCCTGCCGGCGGTCCTGACCTGCGACAAGGGACTCAACACCCCGCGGCTCCCATCGCTCAAGGGGATCATGGCCGCGAAGAAGAAGCCGCTCGAGCTGAAGCCGGTCACTCTGGGCGCGGGCAGCGTGACGGTGCTGGGGTTCTCCCTGCCACCGGAGCGGAAGCCGGGGCAGATCGTCGGCGAGGGCGCCGATGCCGTGCCGGCGCTGGTGCGGCTGCTCCGTGAAGAAGCGAAGGTGATCTGATGCCGGCCATTCTCGCCGTGCTGGAGCAGCGCGACGGCGCGCTCCGCAAGGTTTCCCTTGAGGTGCTCTCCGCCGCGCGTCAGCTCGCCGATCAGCTCGGCGCTACGGTCGACGCCCTGGTCTGCGGCAGCGGCCCGGTGACCGGCGCCGATCAGCTCGGCCGCGTCGGCGCCGACCGGGTCCTGCTCGCGACCCACGCGGATTTTGCCCTCTACAACCCGGATGGCATCGCGGCGACGGCGGCCGCGGCGGCCGCCGGCCACACGGCGGTGCTCTTCGCCGCGACGGCCACGGGGCGCGACCTCGCGCCCCGCGTGGCTGCCAGGCTTGGGGTGGGGCTGGCCACCGATGTCACCGCGCTCGCGGTCGAGGGGGGCAAGGTCATCGCCAGCCGGCCGGTCTATGGCGGGAAGCTCCTTGCGCGGGTCCGGCTCGAGGCAGCTCCGGCGCTGGTGTCGCTCCGGCCTAACACAATGTCGGTGGCGGAATCCCCGAAGGCCGGCGCGGTGGAGCCGTTCCCGGTGCCCGCCTTCACGCAGCGGGTGCGGGTGACCGGCATCAAGGCGCCGGCCTCGGCGGCACTCGACGTGGCCGAGGCTCCGGTGGTCGTGTCTGGCGGTCGCGGGATGCGGGAGCCGGAGCAGTTCAAGCTGCTGGAGGACCTCGCGGCGGCCCTCGGCAATGCCGCCGTCGGCGCCAGCCGGGCGGTGGTCGATGCGGGATGGCGGGACCATGGAGCGCAGGTCGGCCAGACCGGCAAGACCGTGAGCCCGAACCTGTATGTGGCCGTCGGCATCTCGGGCGCGATTCAGCACCTGGCCGGGATGCGGACGGCCAAGACGATCGTCGCGATCAATCGCGACAAGGACGCCCCGATCTTCAAGGTGGCCGATTACGGCATCGTGGGGGACCTGTTCGAGATCGTGCCGCGGCTCACCGCCGAGGTGAAGAAGATCCGCGCCGAGTAGGGGCGACCCAACGGGTCGCCCCTGCGAGGCGCCACGGGTCGCCCCGCCGGCGCCACACTTCCCTCAACCCAAGCCACGTGACCGGATCCCCTCAATCCGCGGCCCCCGCACGGGGGCGTCTTCTCCAGATTCTCGGTGTCGCGTTCGGCGTGGCCGTCATCATCGGCAACGCCATTGGCGTCGGCATCCTGCGCACCCCGGGCGAAGTCGCGGCCCGGCTCCCCGATCCGGTCTGGTTCCTTGCCGCCTGGTTCGGCGGCGGGCTCTACGCCCTGCTCGGCGCGCTGACCCTGGCCGAGTTAGGCGCGATGGTGCCGCGTTCGGGGGGGCAGTACGTCTTCGCTCGGCGGGCGCTGGGCGATTACGCCGGCTTCGTGATCGGCTGGAGCGACTGGGTCTCCTCCTGCGGCTCCATGGCGGTCGTCACCATCTCCATCGGCGACTATCTCGGCGTGCTCGTGCCGGCGCTCGCGCCCTGGTCGGTGCTGACCGCGGTGCTGGTGACGTTCGGCTTCACGCTGATTCACGCCGCCGGCATCCGCACCGGCGATCTCACCCAGCAGATCACCAGCCTCATCAAGGTCGTCGTGCTGGTGGGGCTGGGGCTGGCCTGCCTGCTCGCGACGGCGCCGGCGCGGCCGGAGACGGCGCCGGTTGTGGCCGCGGTGCCGGGGTTCGCGGCGGTGATCATCGCGATGCAGAGCGTGATCTACACCTACGACGGCTGGAACGGGATGCTGTACTTCAGCGGCGAGGTGCGCGATCCCGGCCGGCAGATCCCCCGGGCGATGGCGGGCGGGGTGGTGCTCATCATCTTCATCTACCTGCTGCTCAACTTCGCCTACCTGCACGTCCTGCCGATCGAGCGGATGGCGGGGCAGACGCTGGTCGCGGCCACGGTGGCGGGTGAGGTGTTCGGAGCCCGCGGCGAGACAGTGGTGCGGGTGGTCATGATCCTGTCGCTGCTGAGCGCCGCCAGCGCAATCATCCTGATGTCCAGCCGGGTGCCGCACGCCATGAGCGAGGACGGCCTCTTCTGGGCCGGGGCCCGGCGGGTGAGCACTGGTGGATCGCCGGTGGTGACGCTGGTGATGTCGGCGCTGGTGACGACCGGGCTGCTGCTGTCGGGCACCTTCGACCAGGTGCTGGCGGTCACGGCGTTCTTCTTCGTGCTCAACTACCTGCTGTCGTTCATCTCGGTGATCGTGCTGCGCCGGCGCGAGCCCGGCACGCCGCGCCCCTATCGGGCCTGGGGCTACCCGGTGGTCACCTGGTTCCTGGTGCTGGGCGCGGTGGGGTTCCTGGCGGGGAATGTTATAGGCGACCCGCTCAACACCCGCTGGGCACTCCTGCTGCTGGCGCTGAGTTACCCGGTGTTCCGGTGGCTGCCGCGGGGGTAGGGAAGAGCGCTGCAGGAGCCGTGACTAGTGGTGGGGCCGCGATTTATCGCGGCCCCTGCTGCTCACTTCGCCTTCGCCTCTTCCACCATCTTCTGAATCCGCGCCACACCCTCGGTGACCGACTTCTCCTCCGGCCCGAATGAGAACCGGACATACTGCCGGAATCGTGAGGGGCGGCCGCTCCGCCGTTTGCCCGGATTGATGTCGAAGAACTCCCCCGGCACGACGATCACCTTCTCCTTGAGCGCCGCCTTGAAGAAGGACATGCCGTCATTCATCGAGGCCGGCAGTCCCGAGATGTCCCCCCAGCAATAGAAGGTGCCTTCGGAGTCCAGGTCGAAGCGCACGCCGGCCGCCTTGAGGCCGTTGCGCATGATCTTCTTCTTCCGGAGAAACGCGGTCCGGATCGCCGCGGTCTCGGCGCGCACCACTTCAGGCGAGAGCAGCGGCACCGCCGATCGCTGCAGCGGCTTGCTCCCGCCCCCATCGAGAAACGACCCGGTGCTCGAGACGGCGTCGATCACGCTTCTGGGCCCCACGATCCAGGTGCAGCGCCAGCCCGGATAGCGCCAGTTCTTCGTCAGCCCATCAAAGATGATCACCGGGTCCTTGTCCACGTCCTCCACGTACTGCGCGGCGGAGACCATCTCCGCCTCCCTGGTCCAGATATAGTGGGAGTAGAACTCGTCCAGCAGCAGGGAGCACTGCAGCTCCCGGGCGGTCCTGACCCAGCCCTCCAGCTCCGCACCGCGGAGCACTCGGCCGGTCGGGTTGTTGGGGTTGGAGAGCAGCACCGCCGAGAGCCCGCGCCCGGTGATTTCCCGCTGCAGGTCGTCGATGGAGAACTCGTAGCCGCGCTTCCCATCCAGCAGGATCGGGATCGCGGTGAAGAGCTTGAAGATGTCGAGCAGTTCCTCGTAGGCGGTGTAGTCCGGCAGGAAGTGGCCGAGATTGATCTCGCCCAGGGCCGCTACCGCCCGCGTGAGAGACGCGCGTCCCCCGCCGCAGATGCAGACGTTCCGCTCGGTGTACTGGGAAGGCTTTCCCTGCCGGTAGAGCGTGTTGTACATCGCCGCGACGGCCTGGCGCAGCTCCGGGATGCCGGGCACCGGGGCGTACTCCTGGTCATCGAGTGCGATCTGAATGGCGTTGACCCGTTCCGGGGCACCGGGCAAGGGGCCGGTCTCCGGCATTCCCTGACCAAGGTTGCACCAGTCTGGATGGCCGTAGCGGTAGCCCTGGCGGGCCGCTTCAGCCATGACATAGATGACGCCGGTGAATGGAACTGGGCGGAAGCCCGGAATGGCGGGTGTTTGCATGCTCCAAGATAGCCACCGCCCGCGCGATTCTTCAGGGCACCCGGTGCGATGCTTGACACGCGCAGCTATGGCGGCGACGCCACGCCACTGTGGGAGGATCTTGAGCGCCGAGGCGGCCGCCGGCAGCCAGGGGCAGTGTCGAATGTTGGAGGTATATCGTGACCGGCGAATAGCTTGGGCGGGTTCAGTGGCTGGTGCCGAAGTCACCGAGCGGGGCCCCCCGATCGTGGCACCATCTCTGCCTCGGACAGAGGCGGTAGTCTCGCGCAGCCCTCCTCACGCGCCGCGTCTCCCGACCCTCACTGACGAGTATGTAACCGGTGCCAGCCGGTTGCATACGAGGGGAAGGACCGCGGCGTTTGCGTTTCTCCCGCCGGGCTTCGATCAACCCGCTGCGGCGGCAACCCGCTCCGCGAGTCGCATCAGTTCCTTCCCCGTCGCCCGGGAATCAGCTTGGGCACACGCGCCATGTACGCGGCGTAGCCCGGATAGCGCACCAGCAGCTTCCGCTCCTCCGTCGCCGCCTTCCGGTCGAAGTACACCAGCGACACCAGCGCGACCACCAATCCCATCCGCCAGTTGCTTCCGATCCACGCCACCCCCCACAGGATGAGGATCAGGCCGGCATACATCGGGTGACGGACCTGCTTGTAGAGGCCCCGCTCCACCAGGTTGCCATCATCGATCGGCGTGGTGGCGGGTGTCAGGTTGCGGCCGAGATGGAGGGCGGAGAGCAGCATGAGCAGCCCGCCCAGCAGGAGCACCGGGACGCCGGCGAACCGCGCCGACGAGGCCCGCGCGGTCAGCCAGGCAAGCGGGCCCGCGGAATCGGAGTTGGCGGCGAGCCAGGGAACCCCGAATACGACCAGCGCAATCAGGATGAACTGGCCCCAGACCCAGGGGTCGCGAAAGGCATTGTCCAGTCTCATAGTCGGGGCCTGTCCCCGGGTATGGGCACCCCTATCCGGGGGCCCGTTCGTCGTATATTCTGCCACCCTCAAAGCCCTCTCCAAGGAGCGGTCGTTCGTGACCCCGATCCTGCCCCGACGCCACCAGCGGCAGCTGCCGCTCGATCAACTCATTCTCGCGCAGGAACCGAGTGCCGAGGCGCTGGAGATGGACGTGCTCTTCGTCGGCGCCGGTCCCTCGGGGCTCGCCGGCGCGATCCAGCTGGCGAAGCTGGTGAAGGCGGCCCAGGCGGCGGGCTCCAGCATGCCCGATCTCAATATCGGCGTCCTAGAAAAGGCCGGCAGCCTCGGTGAGCACAACCTCTCCGGCGCGGTGATCAATCCCCGCGCGCTGAGAGAGCTCTTTCCGGAACTCAAGGATACTGATTTTCCGTTCCGGCAGCCGGTCTCGGCCGAATCGGTCTACTACCTCACCGAGGGGGGATCGCTGAAGCTGCCCACCCCTCCCACGATGCACAACCGCGGCTACTACACCGCGAGTCTCTGCGAAGTCGTGCGCTGGCTGGGGGAACAGGCCGAGGCGCTGGGCGTCAACATCTTCCCCGGCTTCCCCGCGGAGGCGCTGCTGGTGGAGGGCCAGGCGGTCAAGGGCGTCCGGACGACCCCGTCGGGTCTCGACCGCGAACGCCAGCCGACGGGCAGCTATCAGGAACCCACCGACATCACCGCGAAGATCACCGTGCTCACCGAGGGGACGCGCGGCACCCTCGGTCAGGCATGGCGCGAGTGGCGGAATGTCGGCTCCGAGAATCCGCAGATCTTCGCGCTCGGCGTCAAGGAAGTCTGGCAGGTGAAGCGCCCGCTCGACCGGGTGATCCATACCCTGGGCTGGCCGCTGCCGTCGACGGCGTTCGGCGGGAGCTGGATGTACCCGCTCGGACCGGAGATGGTCTCGCTCGGCCTCGTGGTCGGCCTCGACTACCGTGAGGCGAATCTCGACGTGCACGTCCTGCTGCAGCGGCTCAAGCAGCACCCGCTGGTGCGTCCCCATCTCGAGGGGGGCGAGCTGCTGGAGTGGGGAGCCAAGACCATTCCCGAGGGAGGATTCTACTCGCTGCCCGAACGGCGCTCCGGGGACGGGCTGCTGCTGGCGGGGGATACGGCCGGATTCGTGGACGTGCCCTCGCTCAAGGGCGTCCACTACGCGATGCAGACAGGCATGCTGGCCGCCCGCACCGCCTTCGACGCCCTGCAGGCCGACGACGTCTCCGCCGCGAGCCTGGCCACCTACGACCGGCTCGTCAACGAGAGTTACATCGTCCAGGACATGTACAAGACCCGGAACATGCGGCTCGCGTTCAAGCACGGCTTCGTGGCCGGTGGCGTCAGGGCGGGGCTGATGACGCTCACCGGCGGGCGATTCCCCGGCGGCCGAATCCCGATGCATGAGGATGCAGACCAGCCGAGGTCGGTGGCGGCAACCGCCGCGCTGGCGCCGCTGGTCCCCGATGGCACGCTGACCGTGAGCAAGGTGGACGCGGTGTTCAAGTCGGGGAACGCCACCCGCGACACCATCCCGCAGCACCTGCTCGTGGGAACCGATGTAAGCGCCGAGGTCGCCGACTTCTATGCCCATCTCTGTCCCGCCGGGGTCTACGAGCGGGTGGGGGACGAACTCCGGGTCAACGCGCCTAACTGCATCGACTGCAAGGCCACGGATGTGCTCGGTCCGCGCTGGACACCACGGGAGGGTGGCAGTGGGCCGAAATACCGTCTCATGTGACCGATCGGTCCGTCGGGGATGACCGAGAACTACCGCTTCCACCGGCGGACCTCCCGCGCGATCAGCAATGGGGAGGCCCTCGCCGCGATGCCGGAACACTCGGCGTGGCGGCGCATGCTGGAGGCCCCGGACCCGCTGCTGATCGACGCAGGGGCGGAGGGTGAGCTGATCGTGGCGCGGGCGCGCACGATCCTCATCCTGCTGCTCCTGCCGATCCCGCTGCTCAATATCGGCCTCGATCCCGACAACAATGCCGGAGTCGTCGGCCTCATCACCTGCCTTGTCGCGCTCGCGGTATCGGTCGCGGCCCAGCAGCTGCTCAAGCGCGGGTTCTACCGGTCCTGGCTCGGACTCGTCACCAGTCTGCTCGACATCACGCTGGTCAGCGCCGGTCTGGCCTCGTTCCTCCTGCTTCTCGCACCCCTCACCACGGTCAACAGCCGGCTCCTCTTCGAGGTGTACTTCATCGCGATCGGGGCGACGGCGCTGCGGTACGATGTGCGGATCACCCTCGCCGCCGGCATCACGGCGATCGTGCAGTATCTCGTGCTGGTGCTCGTCGCTGCGATGACGTTCGACCTGGCGGACCGGTCGCTCGATCACCATGGCTACGGGACCTTCGACTGGGCCACCCAGCTCTCCCGTCTGGTACTGCTCGGCGTCATGACGATGCTCTCCGCGGCGATCGTCGTCCGCACCCAGCGGCTCCGGCGCCAGTCCCGCAGCGACCGGCTCACCGGACTCCCCAATCGCAGCTATTTCGATGAGCGGGTGCTGGCCGAACTGTCGCGGGCGCGGCGCTACAGCGAACCGGTCGCGCTCGCGATGATCGACATCGACCACTTCAAGCAGTTCAACGATCGCTGGGGGCACGCCGCCGGCGATGTGGCGCTGAAGCTGGTGGCCCGGGCGATTCTGGCGGCGACCAGGCAGAGCGACCTGGTCGTGCGCTACGGCGGGGAGGAGTTCGTGGCGGTCCTGCCGGGAATGGACTCGGTCGCCGCGCGGGAGCGTGTGGAGGAGATTCGTGGCGCGGTGGAGGCGCTTCCCATCCCGATCCCGCGGCGGCCCGAGGTGGTGCATGTCACCATCAGTATCGGGCTCGCCTCCTATGGGTTCGACGGCACTCAGGCAGAAGACCTGCTCGACCGGGCGGATGCAAGGCTCTTCGAGGCCAAGGACGCGGGCCGGAACCGGGTGATCGGTCCGCCGCCTGAAGCCCGGTCAGTGGAGCCGGCGAGCCGACGCAGCGGCGGCCATCGGGGTGCCCAGTAAACCATTTAGAAACAACACCTTACGTTGGTGATCCACGGCACCGCCCACCCCATCATTCCCGGTCACATTCTGCTACAGGCGCCCGACCGATTGGCATCGGTCGTGGCCCAGATCTTCCCTTCGATCGACCCGTGAAGCGCCCTACAGTTGTTCAAATGACGGGGGGAACGGAGTCCATGCACCGATCCGAAACAGGTTCCGAGTTCCGAGTTCCGAGGTTGCCGGGTCGCAAGCCCGATTGCCATGTGCGCACGCGCGGACGCATCCTGCTTCTCGGAGTCGCGGCGCTGCTGGCCGCCTGCGGCGGCTCGCAGAAGTCGGTCGTGGGCACCGGGCCTGGCGGCAGCCTGGCGGTTGCGGTGGTCGGGCTCCCGGCAGGCACCGCTGGCCGCATCACGGTGACCGGTCCCGGCGGCTACAGCCGTCAGGTGACCACCACCACCCAGCTCTCCGGCCTGGTTGGCGGCAGCTATCAACTGACTGCCGGCTACATCAGCGCGCAGAACCAGACCTGGACCGCGTCGCTGTCGGCGGACAGCGTGCTCATTGTGGGTTCCGATACCGTCTCGGTGACCGCGACCTCCACCGGTGGCCCGGTCACGACGCTCAACCTCCGGGTGGCGGGCGTGCAGCTCATCCAGAGCACCCAGCGCGCCGACGGCTCGGTGCCGATGGTGGCCGGCCGCGATGCCCTGCTGCGGGTGTTCGCCACGGCGAACAGTGCCAACACCGCGCGTCCACTGGTTCGCGTCCGCCTCTTTCAGGGCGCGACCCAGGTGGACTCGGTGGACGTGTCGGCGCCATCGGTGTCGGTGCCGCAGGTGGCCGACACGGCGACGCTGGCGAGTTCGTGGAACGTGCTGGTGCCCGGCGCGCGGGTGACGAGTGGCTTGTCGTATCAGGTCATGGTCGACCCCGGCGATGCGGTCGCCGAGACCAGTGAGACCGACAATCGCTGGCCGGGCGGGGCGAGCCTGCAGGCGGTCGCCGTCCAGACGGTGCCCCAGTTCGACCTCCGGTTCGTCCCGATCAGGCAGTCGGTGAACAACCTGACGGGCCAGGTGAGCGGCGCCAACAAGGACGCCCTCGCCGCGGTCACCAGGAGCATGTTCCCGCTCAGCGCGACCAATGTCGATGTGCACGCGACCTACACCACCAACGCGCCAGCCTATGAGTCCAACGACGGCAACGGCGCCTGGTCGCAGACGCTGAGCGAGATCAGCGCGCTCAAGTCCGCCGACGGCAGCGCCAGCGACTACGTCGGCATCCTGCAGGTCACCTATGGCGGCGGCATCGCGGGGCTGGGGTACGTCGGCTATGCCGCGTCGATCGCGTGGGACAAGGCCGCGAGCGCGCCGGGCGTCATCGCGCACGAGCTGGGGCACAACTTCGGCCGCAATCACGCCCCCTGCGGCAATCCGAGCGGCCCCGATCCCCAGTACCCGTACGTCAACGCCGATATCGGCACGTGGGGTCTCGATCTGCCGGCGCTCTCGCTCAAGGCGCCGGGGACCTACAAGGACCTGATGAGCTACTGCAATCCCGACTGGATCAGCGACTACAACTACCTGGCGGTGCTCGCCGCGCGGGGGACGGGGCCGAGCATTCAGCCGGCCGCGCCGGGTGCGGGGCGGGGGCTGCTGGTCTGGGGCCGGATCATCAACGGCAACGTGATTCTGGAGCCGGCCGTGGTGGTCGACGCGCCGGCCCGGCTGCCGGCTGCGGCGGGGCCGCATCGGGTGGAGGGGTTCGACGCCGCGGGGGGACGGGTGTTCAGCCTCTCGTTCACGGGCGATCTGGTCCCCGATCTTCCGTCAGGCGACGAGCGCCACTTCGCCTACGTGGTGCCGCTGGCCCAGTCCGAGCAGGCTCGATTGGCATCCGTCCGCCTGACAGGCAACGGGCTCACCGCCGTGCGGGTGCCCGCGGCCGGCCTGCGGGCGGGTAACACGCCCGTGATGCCGGTCAGCGCTGTCCGGGTCGGGCAGGAGATCGACGTGCGCTGGGACCCGGTCTATCCGATGGCGGTGGTTCGCGACGCCCGCACCGGTCAGATCGTTTCGTTCGCCCGCGGTGGCGCGGCACGGGTTCCGGCGGGCGCGGCGGGTGTCACGGTCGATCTCTCGGACGGCGTCGCCACGCTGCCGAGGGTGACGATCAACGCGCATTGATGGACGGCCATCCGGGCAGCGGTCGATGAACCGGGGGGCGGCCAAGAGCCGCCCCGTTTCCTATATTCGGACACATGCGGGCGCAGCGACTCCCGGCACTCGATGGACTCCGCGGGCTGGCGGTGCTCGCGGTCTTCCTCTATCACGCGGCGTTCTTCAGCGGTCTCCAGGGACGGACGCCGCTCGACCGCGCGGTGCTCGCCGTGGCCCTCCACGGCTGGCTCGGCGTGGATCTCTTCTTTGTCCTCTCCGGCTTCCTCATCACCGGCATCCTGCTCGAGACCCGGGATCAGCCCGGCGCGCTGGGGCACTTCTACCTGCGCCGAGTGCAGCGGATCGTGCCGGCCTATTTCGTGGCGCTGGGGGTGCAGGCGATCGTGCTCCTCTCCCTGGGCAAGGTGGCGTCGGCGCGGCTCGCGTGGACCGCGAGCTGGCTCACCAACGTCTTCGTGGCGCGGGAAGGCTGGGCCGCGCTGGCGCCCACGATGCAGCACTACTGGTCGCTCGCGGTGGAGGAGCAGTTCTATCTGCTCTGGCCGCTGCTCGCGATCGCGGTGAAGCCCGAGCGGCTCAAGTGGATCTGTGTCGCGGGGATTCTCGGATCGAGCGTGTGCCGAGTGGTGTTCGCGCAGACGGGGAATCCGGTCGCCGGCTACGTGCTGCTGCCGGCGCGGATGGATGGCCTCGCGATCGGTGCGCTGCTCGCTGTCATGGCACAGGGGGCCGATGGCCTGGCCGGGGCCGCGCGCGCCGCGCGAAGGTGGGTCTGGCTCGCCGGCGCCGCATTGGTGAGCTTGGTCGCCGTCCGGGGGCGGCTCGACTACGGCGACCCCTTCATGCTGGCGTTCGGCATGAACGCCTTCGTGATCGTGGCGGGGGTCCTGATGGTGAACGCCGCCGCGTCGGGACGCGCCAGTCTGGTGGGCCGGTTGCTCGAGGCACGGCCGCTCGTCGCCACCGCGCGCTACAGCTACGCGATCTATCTCTGGCACCAGCCGGTCATCATCTGCCTGACGACGCTCGGCCTCACCGCTCGGGTCGTGCCTGCCGTTGCCGGTTCGGAGCTCCCGGGGTTCCTGCTGCTGGCCGGGGTGGCCGGCGTGCTCACCGTCGCGATCGCGGTCGCGAGCTGGCGCTGGGTCGAGGCGCCGGTGCTCTACCGTTCGCCGAGCACCTTGATGATCACCCGCTTCCTGCGCTGGCCGTCCCACTCGCCATAGAACACCCGCTGCCAGGGGCCGAAGTCCAGCGCGCCGTCGGTGATCGGCACGATCACCTCGTGGCCAATGGTCAGGCTCCGGAGATGGGCCGCGGCGTTGTCCTCTCCCGTCTCGTTGTGCTGATAGCGGCCCGGATCCCAGGGCGCGATCGTCCCCTCCAGCCAGTGCAGGATGTCGTGCCAGAGCCCCGACTCGTGATCGTTCACGAACACCGAGGCGCTGATGTGCATCGCCGACACCAGCACGAAGCCTTCGTGTATGCCGCTGGTCCGCACCTGGGCCAGCACCTCGTCGGTGATGTCGATGATCTCCTGGCGGGCCTTGGTGTGGAACCAGAGGTAGTGGGTGTGGCTGGGCATCGGGGACTCCGGGCGGATCGGGTGAGCGGGCGGGGCACTCGGCTCCTGAAATCTGTGCGGGTCGACCGAGATCGGCAGGGCGGGTGCAGACTGCGCGATTCCTGCGTGCTCTGGCGCCCGGTTCTCACGGCATGAACATTTGTCTCTTCCCCTTCAGGAAAAGACGATGACGCTGCCGGTCTTTCGCTATCACCCGGATCCCATCCGGAGCGGGAGCATCGAGCCGTCGACGGCGGCGTGCCGCTGCTGCGGCCAGTCTCGCGGCTACCTCTACACCGGGCCGGTCTACGCCGAAGAGGAACTCGACGATGCGATCTG
>DAINRP010000076.1:0-12586 GCA_036741755.1 Gemmatimonadales bacterium | reverse complement strand
CCCGCCGCGACGATGGTGGTCCGGCTCTTCATGCTGCAGCACGACTGCGGTCACGGCTCGTTCTTCCGCTCGCAGCGGCTCAACGACCTGATCGGCTCGGTGATCGGCGTCGTCACGCTGGTGCCGTATACCTACTGGCGGAAGACCCACGCGCTGCATCACGCCACCTCCGGCAACCTCGACAGCCGCGACCTCGGTGATATCGACACCCTCACCGTGCGCGAGTACCTGAGCCGGCCCCGCTACAAGCGGATCATGTACCGCCTGTACCGGAGTCCGGTCGTCCTGCTTCTGGTCGGGCCGGCGTGGCAGTTCATCCTCAAGCACCGGCTCCCGCTCGACATCCCGATGAGCTGGAAGCGTGAGTGGACCAGCGTGCACCTGACCAATCTGGGTCTGGCGATCGCGATCGTGATCTTCGGCTTCACCGTCGGGCTCGACCGCTTCCTGCTGGTGCAGCTCCCGATCACCCTGATCGCGGGCGCCATCGGCGTCTACCTCTTCTACGTGCAGCATCAGTACGAGGACACCTACTGGCGCTACAAGGAGAAGTGGAACTACTTCGCCGCCGGGCTCGAAGGCGCCAGCCACCTGACGATGCCCAAGCTGTTCCAGTGGGCCACCGCCAACATCGGGCTGCACCATATCCACCATGTCTCCGCCCGGATCCCGAACTACCGGCTGCAGCAGGCGTTCGATGAGAACCCCGAGCTGCAGAAGGTGACGCGCCTCTCCCTCCCCGAGAGCGTCCGCACCCTCTGGCTCACGCTGTGGGACGAGGATGAGCATCGGCTGGTCGGCTTCCGCGACCTCAAGATGATCCGCCAGCGGATCGGCCGCGAGATCGGCGCCGGTGCCGCGATCTTCGCCACCAAACCCAACGCGGTGCCCCGCAACTGGCGCTGACCACCTCGGAGACGCCGGCCTCGCTCGGCTGTCCCCGGCGCGGCACCCCCTTCAGCCGCCGAGTCGCCCAGCGGATCCTGGCACTCGGCGGCTGGCGTATTGAAGGCACCCTGCCCGACGCGCCGCGCTTCGTCCTCATCGCCGCGCCGCACACCTCGAACTGGGACTTTCCGATCGGCATGCTCTCGATGTTCGCGTTCGGGATCCGGATGAGCTGGCTCGCCAAGCACTCCCTCTTCCATTTTCCCGTCGCGGGCGTCCTCCGCTGGCTCGGCGGCGAGCCCATCAATCGTACCACCAGCCAGGGCACGGTCGAAGTCGCCATCGCGCGCTTCAAGGAGCAGGCACAATGGGTGTTCGGCGTCTCGCCTGAAGGCACCCGGAAGCGGGTGGAGCGATGGAGGAGCGGATACCACCGGATCGCGATGGGAGCGGGGGTGCCGATCGTGCCGGTCTGGATCGACTGGCAACGTCGGGTGCTGGGGATGGGTGCCCCATTCTGGCCGACCGCCGATGTGCAGGCCGACGAGAGGATGCTGCGCCGCAACTTCCGCGCGGAGATGGCGCGGTTCCCGGAGAACTTCGCCGACATCACCGAGGACACGTGACCACCCGCCTGACACAAGCCGCCGCCCTGCTCGCGCTCGCCGCAGGCTGCGGGCGCCGTACGGCCACACCGGCGGACCTGCTGATTCTCAATGCCAGGGTCTTTCCCGCCGATGCTTCCGGGGACCTGGCGGAGGCGCTGGCGATCAGAGGCAACCAGATCGTGGCGGTGGGCAGACAGGACAGCATGGGAGCCTTCCGCGGGCCCGCGACCCGGGTGATCGACGCGAAGGGTGGCACCGTGATGCCCGGCTTCAACGACGCGCATGTGCACTTCCTCGAGGGAAGTCTCTCGCTCGCGAACGTGAACCTCCTCGACGCGGAGAAGCTGGAGCAGATCCAGCAGGCGATCCGCGACTTCGCCACGGCAAATCCGAAGGCTCCCTGGATCCTCGGCCGCGGCTGGCTCTACGGCGCCTTTCCCGGCGGCATGCCCACCCGCCAGCAACTCGACGCGCTGGTGCCGGATCGACCCGCGGCGATGTCCTGCTATGACGGTCACACCCTCTGGGTGAACTCGAAGGCGCTGGCGCTCGCGGGAATCACGAAGGACACCCCCGATCCCCCGAACGGGAGCATCGTCCGCGACCCGAGGACCGGCGAGCCGACCGGCGCGCTGAAGGAAGCGGCCCAGGCGCTGGTGGACGACGTGATCCCCAAGCCGAACCGGGAGGAAAAGCTGGAGGCGCTGCAACGGGGCGTCCGTGAGGCGCACCGCTACGGGGTGACGAGCATCCAGGAGGCGGGGGTGAGCGCCGAGGACTTTGCGCTCTTCGACTCCCTGAGCCGGGCCGGTGCCTTTCCGCTCCGGGCCTATGTCGCGATGAATGTCGATTCGGGGTGGACGACGAAGGACGCCGATCGCCTCGACTCGCTGCGCAAGGCGCATCCTGACACGCCCACGCTCAAGCTGGGGATGATCAAGCTGTATGCCGACGGCGTGATCGAGGCGCGCACCGCGTACATGCTCAAGCCATATGCAAACGCGCCGACGACCGGCAATCCGGAGATGACAGCGGCCGAGATGGCGCGGATCGTCACGATGATGGATGCACGCGGCTGGCAGATCGAGATCCACGCCATCGGCGATGCCGGCATCCGCATGGCGCTCGACGCCTTTGAACAGGCGGCTGCCGCGAACCCCGCCCCGCCACTCGGCCGGCGGCATCGTCTCGAGCACATCGAAGACGTCAGCGCCGCAGACATCGCCCGCTTCGGCAAACTCAGCGTGATCGCCTCGATGCAGCCGTTTCACGCGAGCCCCAATCAGAATGTGCTGGAAGTATGGGCGGGGAATGTCGGCCCGGAGCGTGCCTCACGCGCCTGGGCCTGGAAGAGCATCCATGACGCCGGCGGCCATCTGGCATTCGGCACCGACTGGCCGGTGGTCGGCATCGATCCCCGCCCGGGGATCCACACGGCGCTCACCCGGCAGACGATGCAGGGGCTCCCTCCCGGCGGCTTCAATCCGGCGCAGCGTCTCCCCCTCCCCACCGTACTCGAGACCTATACCACGGGTTCGGCATATGCGGCGTTCGATGAGAACCGGGTGGGAACCCTGAAGGCGGGGATGCTGGCGGACGTGGTGATCTGGTCGAGCGACATCTTTGCGCTGCCGGTCGAGAAGGTAAAGGACGCCGAGGTGACGATGACGATTTTCGACGGGCGGATCGTCTACCAGAGCGACTCGCTCACCCACTGACCCTCGCTTCAGACACCGCAGCCAGACGACTCCCGGACTGGCCCCGCACCCCCGTCAGGGTAGATTCGCCGGACACCCCGGAGCCACCATGCCCATTCGTGCCCGCTCGATCCTGATCGCCAGCCTCTTCCTCGCAGCCCCGCTCGCCGCCCAGACCCCGGGCCCGGCGCGGGGCCCGCGCTTCGCTGTCAGCTTCAGTGCCGCACAGAGCGCGGCCCCGCTCGACGGCCGGCTGCTCCTGATGCTGTCGACCGATTCAAGCGCCGAGCCTCGCATGCAGATCGGCGATCAGGAGGAGACCCAGCTCATCTTCGGCGTGGATGTCGAGCAATGGAAAGCCGGCCGCCCTGCGGTGGTCGACGCGAGGGCCGATGGCTATCCCCTGGCGTCACTGGCCCAGGTGCCCGCTGGCCGCTACCGGGTGCAGGCGCTGCTCAACCGGTACGAGACCTTCCGCCGCGCCGACGGCACGGTCGTCAAGCTGCCGCCTGACAAGGGCGAAGGCCAGCAGTGGAACCAGAAGCCGGGCAACCTCTACAGCACTCCGCGGTGGATCCTCTGGAACCCGAAGCGCCCGGTGGCGATCGCGGTGGCGCTCGACCAGGAAATCCCGGCCATCGATCCCCCCGCCGACACCAAATACGTCCGCCACGAGCGGATCCAGTCGAAGCTGCTCTCCGATTTCTGGGGCACGCCCGTCTACCTCGGCGCCAACGTGCTGCTGCCCGAGGGATTCGACGCCCATCCCGAGGCGAAGTACCCGCTGGTGATCGACCACGGCCACTTCCCCGCCGACTTCGAACCCTGGCGGGAGACGCCGCCCGACCCGAATCTCGTCCCCGACTACAGCGCCCGGTTCGACCTGCATGGCTACAACCGGATCCAGCAGGAAGAGGCGTACAAGTTCTACCAGGAGTGGACCGGCCCCGGCTTTCCGCGGGTGCTGGCCATCCAGATCCAGCATCCGACCCCGTACTACGACGATTCGTACGCCGTGAATTCCGCCAACAACGGGCCCTACGGCGACGCCATCATGCACGAGCTGATTCCCTACCTCGAGCAGAAGTACCGGGGAATCGGCCAGGGCTGGGCCCGGTTCACCTACGGTGGATCCACCGGTGGCTGGGAAGCCATGGCGGTGCAGATGTTCTATCCCGACGATTTCAACGGCGCCTGGGCCGCCTGCCCCGACCCGATCGACTTCCGGCAGTACACGGTGATCGATCTCTACGCCGACTCCAATGCCTATCAGAGCGGTGGCCCGTGGAAGTTCGTCCCCCGGCCGGGCCACCGGGACTATCGCGGGCACATCAGCACGACCGTCCCGCAGTCCAATCAGCTCGAACTGGTGCTCGGCACGCGCGGCCGTTCGGGCGGGCAGTGGGACATCTGGCAGGCGGTCTATTCGCCGGTCGGCGCCGATGGCTACCCGGCCCCGATCTGGGACAAGCGCACCGGCGTGATCGATCACGCGGTCGCCGACTACTGGCGCGAGCACTTCGATCTCGGCCACATCCTCGAGCGCGACTGGCCCACCCTCGGGCCGAAGATCAACGGCAAGCTCCACATCTACGTCGGTGAAGCCGACAACTATTTCCTGAACAACGCCGTGTACCTGGTGGAGGAGCGGCTCAAGAACCTCACCCAGCCCCTCCCCGATATCGAAGTCGACTATCAGCCGCGCGCCGAGCACTGCTGGAACGGGGACCATACCCGGCCGAACGCCTACAGCCGGCTGCGCTATGCGCAGATGTTCATTCCGCGGATCATGGATCAGATCCGCAGGAATCATCCCGCCGGCGCCGACACACTGAGCTGGAGGTACTGAACATCTCAGGCGCGGGCAGGGATCTCCTGAGACTGAAGCATTGATGCGGGAGGCGCAGCGGATTGCCGGGCGGCTCTGACGTGGCGCGAGCGATTCGAACGGAGGTCTGGTCAGGCGCTACGGGGCAGCGGCTTCACTGAGCGACGAAGCAGGGGAAAGGTTCGCTACGGCCCAGACCGGGCGATGGTCGCTGGCACCGTGGCTGTCTGCGACGACTCCGGTCCGGATCAGCTCGGGCGCGCCGAGTCCACGGAAGAAGAGGTGATCGAAGCGGAACCACTTCGTCTTGGTGGGTGGCTCGAGGCGCGTGGGCCACAGCATGCCCGCGCGGGAGAACACTTCGCCGACACCATCGCTGTTGAGGTCCCCGCCGATGATCACGGGCCCCGGGGCTCGTGACGCATCTTCCAGAATGGTCCGCGCCTGGGCCCGGCGCTGGGCCCCGGTCGCTTCGGTCATCATCGCCAGGTGGACCGAGTACACCTGGACCGGCAGGTCTCCCACCATCATGACGGCTGTCACCGCGACCCGCTGGGTTCCCCGCATCCATCCATGATGCGGGAGGATGATCTTCCGGTCGTCGCGCAGCGGCCAGCGTGAAAGGATCGCGTTCCCGAAATCGCGGTGCGGGACCGGATGCAGGGTGGCGGGATAGTAGATGTAGTTGAGGCCAAGCGCGTCGGCGATCCGGCGAGTCCCCGAGTCATCCATCTCCTGCAGCAGGAGCAGATCCGCCTCGCTGAGCGCCGGTTCGCTCTGGAGCAGGCTGATGGCGGAATCGATCGCGGAAGCGTATTCCAGATTGAAGGTGACGACCCGCAGTGTGGCCGGTTGCGGCGCAGACGCAGACACGACCCCGGGGCCGCCCGCATAGCGCGGCCCCAGCGGATCGGTGTAATTATGGGTCGTCCGGGCGCACCCCTGCCCCAGAGTCACCAGCAGCACGAGACTGATCACGACGTGTAACCGCATACCCCAAAGCTAATCACCGTGCACGCGCTCCTCCTTCTCCTTGCCCTGCAGGCGGGTCGGGATTCAACCTATTCGTCCCCGGCCGTCCGCGACCTGGTGACCCGGGCCGTGGCGCGGAACCGCGCCCGGTCGACGGAGGTGCGCGGCTTCCGCGCGCACTTCGAATCCTCGGTCGCCGTGGTGCGGACGGCGCCGGAGCGGGTGGAGGGCGCCACCAGCATCGAGCAGACCGCCGGGACCTATCGCGCGCGCACCGGGGGATTCTTCGAGCAGCACCGCGAAGGGTACCGGGTGATTACCACCGGAGTGCCGCTCCCCGGCGGCACTCTGCTCCGCAAAGGCTGGATCGCACCGCCGCTCGACGGCGAGTGGCCGAACCTGCTGATGGCGAGCCGCTCGATCGACCAGATGCTTGTCCTGCCTGACAGCTCCTCCGCCCCCGCCGATTCCACCGCCCACCCCCTCGCCCCCGATGGCGAACGCCTGTACCGCTATGGCGGCGGCGACACGGTCTGGACCGAGACGCCCGACGGCGAACGCCTGCAGCTGGTTCGGCTCGAGGTGTGGCCCGCTGAACGGGCTCCGGCACGGACCCGGGTGTTCCGCGGCGAGCTCTACTTCGATCCGCTGACGGCCGACCTCAGGCGGGCACGAGGCCAGTTGCTGACCATCGGCGGACCTCCCCCGGGGTTCCGCGCCCGGGTGACCAACCTGGCGGTGCCGAGCGCGAGGCTGGTGGACCTCGTCTTCACGGAGGTACCAGGGGCGGGCATGGTGCCGACCTGGCAGTGGATCGAACTCAGGATTCAACTCCCGCTCGAAGTCGAGGGCTTCACCGCGCTGCGGGTCACCACCCGGCTGACCGATCCGGTCCTGTTCGCCGGCGACGCCGTCAGCGCCGATTCCCCGGTGCACGCCGGCATCAGCACAGCGCCGAACGATTCGCTGCGGCGGTTCCGCGGATGGCTGGCACCCCCAACCCGCGATCCCGCCCGGGTCCGACAGCGGATGCTCGCCGACGTGGGGCCGCTCCGCGCCCGGCCGACGGGCCCTCCGGTCTTCGCTTTCCGAAACACATCCACCGGGGACTTCCTCCGCTACAACCGGGTGGAAGGGTTGTTCACCGGGATCCACGGCCGGATACGCTTCCGGGACGCGGCCCCGGGCCTCTCGCTGCGTGCCGGTGTCGGCTATGCCTGGAAGTCGCGGGTGACTCGTCCGGAGGCGCTGATTCGCTGGGAGGGTGCGACCTGGTTTGCCCAGGCGGGCGCCGAGCGTGCACTCGAGCTGGCGACCAAGTTCCCGGGCCCGCTCGAACAGGGCTTCGGCCTCCGCGCGCTGCTCGGCGAGGACAATTTCGATTACGTGGACCGTCGCCTCGCGGGCGCATCCATCGGACGGTACTTGAGCGAGAATCACGCGGGGCTGATCGCCGCCGACGTTGCCTGGGTGGAGGATCGGGCCACACCGGCGGTACTGGCGCATGGGGCTCTGGGCCAAAACCTCGAGCCCAACCCGGGGATCGATCCCGGCCGCTATCGGCGCACCCGGCTCCGGTTCGAACTCAACCCGGAGATCAGTCCCGGCTTCGCCACGCCCGGGCTCGCGCTGCGTCTCGGCTACGAGCGCGGTGACGGCCACCTCCGCTACGATCGCTATCAGGCGGAAGTCATCGCGCGGGCCAACTGGCGCTGGCTGCTGTTCACGCTCGTCGGCGACGTGGGGATGGTCCGGGGCGACTCCGTGCCGCCGCAGCAGCTCTTCCTCCTCGGCGGGCAGGGAACGCTGCCCGGATACAGCTATGACCGCTTCGCGGGGGACCGGGCCGCTCTGGTTCGCGGCCTCCTCAATATTCCGCTTCCCTTCGGCGCGACGCCGATCAGGCTGAGCAGGAGCATCTCGCTCCCGCCCCTGGCGCCTACCATTTCGCTCCGGGTCTACAGCGGCTGGACCGATGCCTCCTCCGCTTCAGCCCGCGCATCGATCAGCCGGCTCGGAACCCGGCCCGGTTCCGGCGGAACCACCATCCCCTTCGCCGCAGCAAGCGGGCGGATCCGCGCCACCACCGAAGCACGCCTGCTCCTGCTCGGCGGGCTGGTCGGCTTTGGCGTGGCCCGGCCACTGGAGGCCGGAAGGCGGTGGAAGTTCCAGTTCTCCTTCGGCCAGACCTTCTGAGCCGATTAGCGGCAGCCGCACTATTTTCCCTGCGGTCTTTCGACATCCCCCTCGCCCCCCAGAGTCCGCAGATGCCCGAGATCGGTGTCCTCCATCCACAGCTGGTCCATTTCGTGGTCGCCTTGGGCATCATCGGTGTCCTCTTCCGCATCGTGTCACTGTGGGGCCGACTGGTCTGGACCGGATCGGCGGCGGCGGCACTCCTCGTGATGGCGGCCGTCGCCTCCGTGGTCGCCGCGGAAGCGGGGCACCAGGCGCACGAACTCGCCGAGCAGATCCCCGGAGTCCGCCCGGCGATGCACGATCACGAAGAAGCGGGGGAGTGGGCCCGCAACATCCTCGTGCTCGTGGCACTGCTGGAGATCGGCGCGCTGGCGCTGCGCAACAAGCAGAAGCTCGCGAATGGGCTGCTGGTCGGCTCCGCGCTGGTGGGCCTGGCCGGCGTCGCCGCGCTCTACCGGGCGGGGGACTTCGGCGGCACGCTGGTCTACTCCTACGCCGGCGGCGTCGGCACCCGCTCGGGGGACGCCACCGACGTCCGCCGGCTCCTGATCGCCGGCCTCTATCACCAGGCCAGGATCGCGCGCGATTCCAGCCGCTTCGAGGAATCGGCCCGGCTCACCGAGGAACTCACTCGTCAGGCGCCCGACGACCCGCACGTGAAGCTGCTGGGAGCCGAATCGCTGCTGCGCGACAGGAAGGACCCCAACGCCGCCCTCGCGGCCATCGCCGCGATCCCGGTTCCCCCGGACAGCCGCTTCTTCGCCGTCGAGAAGGACCTGCTGGCGAGTGAGGCGCTCGCCGCGGCGGGGCAGAAGGACTCCGCCCGCGCACTGCTCAACGCGCTGGCCCAGAAATTCCCGAACAGCCGGTGGATCAAAGACGCCATCGCAAAGGTGCAATAGCCATGCGACTCCCGCTCGCCGTCACGCTCCTCTGCCTCGCCGCCGCACCGGTCTCGGCGCAGGGTCTTGGTACCATCGACTTCCCCACCTCCGCTGCGCCCGCCGCACAGGCACCGTTTATCCGCGGGGTACTCTACCTGCACAGCTTCGAGTACGAGGACGCCGCCACCGCCTTCAAGGAGGCGCAGGCCGCCGATCCGGGCTTCGCACTGGCCTACTGGGGCGAAGCGATGACGTACACCCACCCGCTCTGGGACCAGCAGGACAGCGCGGCGGCGCGGGCTGCACTGCTGCGACTCGGGGCGACGCCCGCCGAGCGGCTGGCCAAGGCGCCGACCGCGCGGGAGAAGGGCTACCTCGCGACCACGGAAGCGCTCTACTTCGGCGAGGGAAGCAAAGCGAAGCGCGACACCCTCACCGCTCGCGCCTTCGAGCGACTCACCCGGGCCTATCCCGATGATCAGGAGGCGCTTGCCTTCTATGCACTCTGGCTCATGGGAGAGAGCCAGGGGGTCCGCAACGTGGCGACCTACATGCGCGCCGGCGCGATCGCCGAGGAGATCTACCGCAACAACCCGAAGCACCCCGGGGCGCTGCACTACATCATCCACGCCTTCGACGACCCGATCCACGCCCCGCTCGGCCTCCGCGCCGCACGGGAGTATTCGGTGATCGTCCCGGACGCGGACCATGCGCAGCACATGACGACGCACATCTTTCTGGCGCTCGGCATGTGGCCGGAGACGGTGCGGCAGAACGCCATCGCGTCCGGCAAGGATTCCACTACGTGGAAGCCCGGGCACTACACCGCCTGGATGAACTACGCCCTGCTGCAGCAGGGGAAGTACGCCGACGCACGGCGACAGCTCGAGGTGATGCGTGCCAACCTGGAGCGGGCGCCGACCCCCGGGCGGCGGAGCGCGATGCTCTTCATGCGCGCGCATTACCTGGTGAACACTTTGGCGTGGGGGGACACGATCGCCGACTGGGCGCTCGACACCACCGGTACCGGCAGCAACGCCAAGGCGATCGACGCCTATACCAGCGGCGCGGTGCAGGTGGCGCGTGGCAAACTGGCGCTCGCCGAGGGCGCGGTCGCGAAGCTCGAGCGGCTCAATACAGTGGCCAGGTCGGAGTATCGCTTCGGGCAGAGTGCGGCGCTGCCGCGGATCCTCGCGACCCAGTTGCGGGCCCGGATCCTCTGGGCGCGGGCGAAGCGGGAGGCGGCCATCGCGCTGCTCCGGAACTCGGGCACCATGGAGGACACGCTGCCCGCGGAGTTCGGGCCGCCGGACATCGTGAAGCCGACCCACGAGCTGCTCGGTGAGTATCTGCTCGCGGTGAAGCGGCCGGCGGAGGCGCAGCGGGAGTTCCAGCACGCGCTGCAGCTGGCGCCGGGGCGGGCTGCGGCGCTCTTCGGTCTGGTGCGCGCCTCACAGGCGGCGGGGGACAGCGGCGAAGCCGAGCGGGCGCTGTCGCGGCTCGAAACAAACTGGCACGACGCCGACGCCGAGCTCCCCGAACTGGCGGAACTCCGACGGATGCGGGCCGCCCGGTGACCGGGGCGCCCGCCGTGCCCTGTCAGTGGAATCCATGTTGCCGGAATCTCCGTAGGCCACCTGACCTCTACCCCAGCGACTACCTCGTGCGCATTGTCTCCCTCGCCGTCGCCGTCACGCTCGGCGTCCTTCCGGCAGCCCTCCGTGGCCAGGCGGCGGCGCCCAAGCCGTATCAGTTCACGATCGAAGACTACGCCCGCGCCGAGCGGATGCTCGCGCCCACCATCTTTCCGCTGGTGAGCGGGACAGCCGGCCCGCCGACCTGGCTCTCCGACGGCCGCTTCTGGTACCGCGCGACGACGAAGGATGGCGCGACATTCTTCCTGGTCGATCCGCTGAAGAAGTCGCGGGTGCCGGCCTTCGATCAGGGCAAGGTCGCGGCGGCGCTGGCCACGGCGAGCGGAACCATGGTGAACGCGGCGCGGCTCCCCTTCGGCAGCTTCGACCTCTCCGCCGACGGTTCGTCGATCACGGTCATGGTTGCCGGCAAGCGCTGGAGCTGCGACCGGGCCGGCACGAGCTGCGCCGCGGTCAGCGGGCCCGCCGAGCCGCCGCCTAACTCGAACACCTCTCCGGACAGCTCGACGGCGGTGTTCATCCGCGACTACAACCTCTGGGCTCGTGACCTGAAGAGCGGCACCGAGACCCAGCTCACCGCCGACGGGATCAAGGACTACGGCTACGCCACCAACAACGCCGGCTGGGTGCACAGCGACGAGCCGGTGGTGACCTGGTCGGACGACAGCCGCCGCCTCGCGACCTTCCAGCACGACTCGCGAGGGGTCCGTGACATGGTCCTCGCCGGCACCAACCCGGGCGCACCCACGCTGCAGTCGTGGAAGTACCCGCTTCCGGGCGACAGCGCGGTGTTCCACATCTCGCGGGTGAGCATCGATCTCCCCGCTGCGGGCGGACCGCGAGTGGTGCGCTTCCAGATGCCGCCCGACGCGCACCGCAGCACCGTCTCCGACCACGTCGCCTGCGAAGACGGCAACATCTGCGACGTACAGTGGTATCCCGATGGCTCACACCTCGCCTTCATCTCCAGCTCGCGCGACCACAAGGACGCCTGGCTCCGCGTCGCGGACGCCACGACCGGCGCGGTGCACGAAGTCCTGCACGAACAGAGCAAGACCCAGATCGGCGATGCCTCGCTGCCCGAACACCTCTGGCGCGTGCTCCCGGCATCAAACGAGGTCATCTGGTGGTCCGACCGCGACAACTGGACCCAGCTCTACCTCTACGATCTCCGGACCGGCGCGCTCAAGAACCGCGTCACCACCGGCGAGGGGAACGTCACCCAGCTCATCCGCATCGACGAGAAGGCTCGGCAGATCTGGTTCACCATGAATGGCCACGAGCCGGGGCGGGATCCGTACTTCCAGCATCTCTATCGCATCGGCTTCGACGGCAAGGGGCTGGTGCTGCTCACGCCGGAGGTGGCGAACCACAGGGTGTCGGTGTCGCCCGATGGCCGGTATTTCGTGGACACCTACTCGACACCTGACACACCCCCCGTCACCGTACTGCGCGACAGGGCGGGAAAGCTGGTGCAGGACCTCGAGCGGGCCGACATCTCCAGGCTGCTCGCCTCGGGCTGGAAGCCGCCGACGCCGGTGCGGGTGAAGGCTCGGGACGGAGAGACCGACATCTACGGTCTCCTCTACACACCGAGCAATCTCGACTCCACGAAGCAGTACCCGATCATCAACCACATCTACCCCGGCCCGCAGGCCGGCAGCGTGGGGCCGCGGTCGTTCTTCCCCGCCCGCGGCGACAACCAGGCGCTGACCGAACTGGGGTTCATCGTGGTGGAGCTGGACGGGATGGGGACGCCGGGACGGTCCAAGGCGTTCCACGACTACTACTACGGGCGCATGGGTGACAACACCATCCCCGATCAGGTCGCGGGGATGAAGGAGCTGGCCAGGAA
>DAINRP010000075.1:6417-12727 GCA_036741755.1 Gemmatimonadales bacterium | reverse complement strand
AGCGCGAGCACTTCATGCTCACCGAAAGCATCGAAAATGCGCCCATCGCGATGGCCATGCTGGATACCGACATGCGGTATCTCGCCCATAGCCGGAAATGGCTGCAGGACTACGGACTCACCGGGGAAAGCCTGATCGGCCGCTCCCACTACGAGGTCTTCCCCGGGATCCCCGATCGCTGGAAGGCCCTGCACCAGCGGGCACTCGCCGGTGAGGCGCTGTCCGACCCGGAGGACTTCTTCGAGCAGCCGAATGGTGAGCCGTGCTACCTCAGGTGGGCGATTCATCCCTGGCGCCATTCCAGCGGGACCATCGGCGGGATGATCATGGTCACGGATGTCGTGACCGACCTCGTGCGCGCCCGGCAGGACGCGATCGAGTCCTCCCGCCTCAAGGCGGACTTCCTCGCCAGCATGAGCCACGAGATCCGCACCCCCATGAACGGCGTGATCGGGATGACCGGCCTGCTGCTCGACAGTCCGCTCAGCCAGGAACAGCGGGAGTGCGCGGAGACCATCCGCGCCTCCTCGGAATCGCTGCTCACCATCATCAACGACATCCTCGACTTCTCCAAGATCGAGGCCGACAAGCTGGTCATCGAACCGGTCCCCTTCGACGTCCACCGCGTGGTGGAGGACGTCGGCGACCTGCTGATGCCCAGGATCCAGGACAAGCGGCTGGAGCTGGCCGTGCGCTACGGTGCCGGTGTACCGCGGCAGGCCGTGGGCGATCAGGGGCGCATCCGGCAGATCCTCACCAACCTGGTGGGGAACGCCGTGAAGTTCACCGACCGGGGACACGTGCTCATCGAGGTGACCCGGGAACCCGCCGCACCGGGAACGGCCCAGCTGCGGTTCGAAGTGCGTGACACCGGCATCGGGATCGCTGACGACAAGCTCAGTCAGGTGTTCGAGAAGTTCATGCAGGCCGACTCCTCCACCACCCGCCGCTTTGGCGGCACCGGCCTTGGCCTGGCCATCTCGCGCCAGCTGGTGCGCCTCATGGGGGGAACGATCGGCGTCACCAGCAAGCGGGATCACGGCAGCACCTTCTGGTTCACGCTGCCGCTGCCCGAGGTTGCCGGAGAGGAGCCCCGGCCACTCGGCCCGCTCCCGGCCGGCCGCCGGGTGCTGGTCGTGGATGACGTGGAACTCGCCCGCCGCATCCTGACGGACCAGGTCGAGTCCCTCGGTCTCGCCGTCGATGCGGTCGACAGCGGAACGGCCGCGCTCGCCCGCCTGCACGCGGCCGCGGCCGCCGGGCAGACGTATGATGCCGTCCTCCTGGACTTCATGATGCCTGAGATGGATGGCGAAGCTGTCGCCCGCGCGATCGGTGCGGACCCGCGGATCCCGCAGACCCGCATCGTGCTCGTCAGCGGCGTGCTGAGCCGGCCGCGCGATGAGTGGCTCCGCGACCTCGGCGTGCGGGCCCTCCTGAAGAAGCCGGTGCGCATCGAGGATCTCGCCGCCACGCTCCAGCTGGTGTTCAGCGATACCGGCGGGCCCGGGGCCACGACCGCCGGAAGTCCCAGCCAGCCGGGGGTATTGCCCTCAGGGGTCGCGGCACCGGAGCAGGGCTCCGGGCCGAGAGTGCTGGTCGTCGACGACAACAGCGTCAATCAGAAGGTCGCCGCCAGGATGCTCGGACGGATCGGCTGCCGGGTGGACGTCGCCGGCAACGGGCTGGAGGCGGTCGACATGCTGCGCAAGCTGCCCTACTCGGTCGTGTTCATGGACTGCATGATGCCGGAGATGGACGGCTACGAGGCCACCGCGGCGATCCGGGCGATGCCTGGCCCGGTGGCTCGCACGCCGATCGTCGCCATGACGGCCAACGCGATGCAGGGCGACCGGGAGCACTGCCTCGCCGCCGGCATGGATGACTATCTCAGCAAACCGGTCCGTCAGGACCAGCTGCAGGAGGCGGTGAACCGCTGGGCGTCTGACAACGCAGCCCCCGTCGCCTCCGTCCCGCCGGTCGACACCGCGGTGCTCGAGGGCTTCCGGCAGCTGCAGGAGGAAGGCCAGCCCGACGTCGTCATCGAGTTCATCGACCTCTTCCTCGGCGACCTTCCGGCGCGCCGCACGGCGATCCGCCGGGCACTCAGCGACGGTGACGTGGAACGGGTGCGCGCGGCGGCCCATGCGCTGAAGAGCAGCGCCGCCTATATCGGCGCCGCCGAACTCGCCCGCCTGTGCAAGGAGGTGGAAATGGCCGCCCGCGATGGCGATCTCGTGACCGCCGCGGGCCGGGGTGCGGACCTCGAGCGCGAGGCCGAGCGCGCCGCCACCTTCCTCGCCACGCAGCGCGGCGCGACTCCGGTCTAGTCAGGCCATGATTCCCCTCGGCCCCATCCCGGCCCCGCTGGGCGCGACCGGCGACCCCTCCACCGAAGAGGCCGCGCGCTACGCGCGGATCACGCACTGCGCGCCAATCGGGATCTTCGAGACCGACGAGGCCGGCCGCTGTCGCTACGTGAACTCCCGCTGGACCGAACTGACCGGGCTGCCCGAACCGCAGGCCCTCGGCGCCGGATGGATGAGCGCGATCGACTCGGCCGACCAGCAGGCGGTACGGGCCGAGTGGCAGACGGCGGCGATGGAGCAGCGCGATTTCGTGGCGGAGTTCCGGATCCGCCACCAGGACGGCGCCACCCGATGGCTCGGCGCAAGCGCGAGAGCCGTCGTCGATGAGCGCGGTCATACCACGGCGTATGTCGGGACCCTGACCGACATCTCCGAGCGGAAGCGGCAGGAGGACGACCTCTACCGGTATTCGCTGGACGTGGAGGACTCCCGCGCCCGGGTCGAGGAACAGGCAGCGCTGCTCGCCAATCAGGCGGAGGAACTGGGCCGCGCGCGGGATCAGGCGCTGGAGTCGGTACGGGTGAAATCGGCCTTCTTCGCGATGATGAGCCACGAGATCCGCACCCCGATGAACGGCGTCATCGGGATGACGGGGCTACTGCTCGACACTCCACTGAGTGCGGAACAGCGCGGCTTCGTGGAAACGGTCCGCGCCTCTGGTGAGTCGCTGCTCAGTATCATCAACGATATCCTCGACTTCTCCAAGATCGAGGCGGGGCGGCTGAGCCTCGAGACCGTCGATTACTCGCTCCGCGAGATCGTGGATGACACGCTCGACCTCCTCTCCGAACGGGCCAACTCCCGGCAGATCGAACTGGCCGCCTTCGTCCCGCGCGGCGTGCCGGACGTCGTCCGCGGCGACCCTGCCCGGGTGCGACAGATCCTGACCAACCTGGTGTCCAACGCGGTCAAGTTTACCGAGCAGGGATCGGTCACGGTCCATGTCCACGCTGATCCACCGGCGGCGGGAGACCCGATGATCCGCTGGGAAGTACGGGACACGGGCATCGGCCTCAACCCCGAGCAACGGGAGCGTCTCTTCCAGGCGTTCAGTCAGGCAGATTCGTCAACTACCCGCAAATACGGCGGCACCGGGCTCGGACTCGCGATCTGCCGGCAGCTGGTGGAGCTGATGGGGGGCGATATCGGCGTCGAGAGCACACCCGGGGTCGGCAGCACCTTCTGGTTCACGCTGCCCCTGCACCTCGCCTCGCCCCAGACCACCGGCCCGCTGGACCCCGATGGCGCATTGACGGGCATCCGCGCCCTGGTGGTCGAGTCGGAACCGACGGCGCGCGCCGCGCTGGCCGACCAGCTTGAAGCATGGGGCCTCGACGTGACGGTGTCGGAGGAGGCGGCGGATGCGTTCATCCGGCTCGGGGACGCGGCGCGCGCCGCCAAGCTGTTCCGGCTCGTGGTTCTCGATGCGAAGCTGCCCGAAATGGATGGCCTGGAGCTGACGCGCGCCCTCGCGGAACTCGACGAATTCAAGGGCACGAGAGTCATCATGCTCACGGGACTCATGGATCGGGACCTCGCCGCCGCCGCACGCGATGCGGGCGCAGCGGCGGTGGTCACCAAGCCGGTGCGGCACCAGGCGCTGCACGAGGCCGTCTATCAGGCGCTCGAACTCGAGGTGTCCGCGCGCGACCGGGGCGCGATGGCCCACGCGATGCCGGCGCCTGATGCGCGCCCGCGTGCCGGCGCCCGCGTCCTTCTGGCCGAAGACAACCCCGTGAATCAGAAGGTGGCGATGCGGATGCTGGAAAGACTCGGCCATCGGGTGGACCTTGCCGGCAACGGCCTCGAGGCGGTGGAAGCCGCACGGCGGCTGCCGTACGACATCATCCTGATGGACTGCCAGATGCCGGAAATGGACGGCTACGGCGCCACCACCGAGATCCGGCGCATCGAGGGCGCCGCGCGCCGTACCCCCATCGTCGCCATGACCGCGAATGCAATGCCCGGGGACCGGGAGCGCTGTCTCGCGATCGGCATGGATGACTACGTCAGCAAGCCGATCCGGGTGAAGGAGCTATACGCGACCCTGGGCCGCTGGATCGGGTGGGAAGGCGGGCAGAGTGAGGAGCCGCCACCCGAGCAGGTGGCTGAGACGGTCACCAATGCCAGCGCGGATGGCGACTGCATCGACGATTCCATCCTGGACGAAGTGCTGGAGTTCGCCGGCGCGGGCGGCCCGGATCTGGTGCGCGACCTCGTCGAACTCTTCTTCGCCGAAGTCCCGGCACGACTCGATCACATCCGCATGGGCATCACGCAACATGATCCGGAGCGTGTGACCCGCGCGGCTCATGCGATGAAGGGCGGGGCCGGCAATCTGGGCGCCGCCCGCACCGCCGCGCTCTGCGCGCAACTCGAGAAACAGGGCCGGGTCGGTAGCCTGTCAGGTGCGGAAGCCGTCGTGGCCGAGCTGGCGGCGGAGCTGGAGCGGATCCGTGCCCGGCTGCAGGCTCGCGTGGACAGACTGATCGGACAGACCTGAGCGTAGCAGCGCGGCGAAACCTCAGGTGGTTTCCCGCGATGCCGCGCCCGCCGCGGTGGCCGCCACGACGAGCAGTCCGGCCAGCAGCCCGCCCAGGGCACCGAGCGGATGGGTCGGCGCCCCAAGCTCGACGGTGCCGACCTGCCGCGTCACCCACCCGCGGGTCCAGGCGTCGAGTGATTCTCCGTAGGCCTGGGAGAATGCCGCTTCGACCGGGAGCGGCGAGCTCCAGAACCGGCGGAAGGGCTCGAGCCTGCGTTCCTGAATCAGAGCCGAGATGAACGCGCCGTCGTGACTGGAGAGACCACCGGAACCGCGTTCGTAGCGGGTGCCGATTCGGATCATCGGTTCTGGTCCCCGATGCCGCGTCGGCGCGGCGACGACGAGTTCGGCGCAGCGCCCGGGCCGGCCGGCGGCGCAACGGGCCGCTCCCAATGAGTACTGATACGGAGCGGGAAGCACGCCGATGATCCGCAGCATCAGTCCCGGCATGGCAGACTCGCTCCACTCGAAGCGGTCAAACCACGACTCACCATACTCCAATCCCGCATGCCCGCCGACTGCCCACCCGATCGAGGCGGCCAGATCGTAATCGCGGTTTGCCATCCATCGGCCAACCTCAGTTCCCGGCTGACCCACCACTGCCCGCAGCACGCAGGGCGCCACCGCCTCGCCGACCTGGCGACGCAGAGTGTTCCTCCACCAACCCTGGGCATTTCCGGCCTGACTCCTCAGCTGCAGGATGCCGGGAATGATGACCAGGCAGGTATGACCGTCCGTCAGCTCCGGCAAGAGCACCCGGGGCCGCAGGGCGGCCGTCCAGAGGTCGATCGTCTCGGAGTACGGCGATGCGACGACTCGCAACCGGATGGCGGAGTCGGCGCGAGGTGCCTTGCGCCAGATGGTGCGCAGCAGCGAATCGACGGCCTGGCTGACCTCAGGGCGCAATCCACTTCGGGCGATCAGCACGGGGACATCACCCCCCGCCGCAGAGCGGCGCAGTATCTCCAGCTCGCTGAGCGCCGCCCAGCGCTCCGCGGCGAACGCGAGGCGGGAACGGGGGGTCTCGCGGCGCAGCGCCCACGCAGAGCGCGACGACCGCGCCGACTCGGCAATGTCCGCGGGCGGGAGATAGGCCACCGCGATCATCGCGCAGAGGACCAGCGACAGCAGGGACCAGCGCGAGGGAGTCAGTACCATCGGCTGAACCTCAGCGCAAAGGCGAGACCGATACCGAACCAGAGCAGCGCCATGAGGAGGCTGGCGGATGAGACCGTGACGGCGGTCGGGCGGGCCGCGATCAGCCCGCGGCGCCAAATCCGCATCAGCGAGTCGGGCGGGACCCGAGCCGCCGCGGCCAGCCGCGCCTCAAGTGGCTGGCCCGCCGATTCAATGAGCCTTCCCCAGGCCTCGGGGCCTCCGAGCCGCTGCACCTCGG